>NZ_PDYQ01000002.1:0-425816 GCF_002743135.1 Sporosarcina sp. P18a
TACACCTTCACTACGTCTTTGATAGCCAGTTCTTTCACCGTGACGGTATCGGCGATACCCACATTATTTGCTACCGTGATCGTATCACCGTCAGGAGTAGGTGTTTCTTTCTCAGCGGCAAATGTAGCTTCCGTCTTCTCACTCTCTAGACTGTTGGCATTCGTCACACTAACTTGAACTTTTTCTCCTGTCAACTGTGCTTTCAAGCTCACAACGACATCGCCTGCTTTTAACGCGACTGCGGAGCCGAGTAACGTTTTTCCATCCTCCGTGTACACTTTCACTACGTCTTTGATAGCCAAGCCTGTCACTGTGACCGTATCGGCCACCCCGACATTGTTCGCTACGATGATTGTGTCAACCTCTGGAGCAGCTGTTTCTTCCTCAGCGGCAATTGTAGCTTCCGTCTTCTCACTTTCTAGACTGTTGGCATTCGTCACACTGACTTGAACTTTCTCGCCTGTCAACTGCGCTTTTAAGCTCACGATTACATCGCCTGCTTTTAACGCGACTGCGGAGCCGAGTAACGTTTTTCCATCTTCCGCATACACTTTCACTACGTCTTTGATAGCCAAGTCTTTCACCGTGACGGTATCAGCGATACCCACATTATTTGCTACCGTGATTGTCCCCACTACCGGTGCCGGTGTCGTCGCTTCTGCTACTACTTCAGCTTCCGTTGTAGGACTTTCTTTACTATTTGCATTCGTTACACTGACCTTAACCTTCATTTCGTCCAGTGGAGCTTTCAAGCTGACAACTATCTCTCCATCTTTCGTCGCGGTAGCTGTACCTAGTAACGTTACGCCATCGACTTTATATACTTTTACTACATCTTTTGCAGTTAAGTTTTTTACCGTAACCGTATCGGCCACCCCGACATTGTTCGCTACGGTGATTGTGTCGACCTCTGGAGCAGCTGTTTCTTTTTCAGCCGCAATTGTAGCTTCCGTCTTCTCACTCTCTAGACTGTTGGCATTCGTCACACTAACTTGAACATTTTCTCCTGTTAACTGTGCTTTCAGGCTCACAACGACATCGCCTGCTTTTAACGCGACTGCTGAGCCGAGTAACGTTTTTCCATCCTCCGCGTACACTTTCACTACGTCTTTGATAGCCAAGCCTGTCACTGTGACCGTATCGGCCACCCCGACATTGTTCGCTACGGTGATTGTGTCGACCTCTGGAGTAGGGGTTTCTTTCTCAGCGGCAATTATTGCTTCCGTCTTCTCACTCTCTAGACTGTTGGCATTCGTCACACTAACTTGAACTTTTTCTCCTGTTAACTGTGCTTTTAAGCTCACAACGACATCGCCTGCTTTTAACGCGACTGCGGAGCCGAGTAACGTTTTTCCATCCTCCGCGTACACTTTCACTAAGTCTTTGATAGCCAAGCCTGTCACTGTGACCGTATCGGCCACCCCGACATTGTTCGCTACAGTGATTGTGTCGACCTCTGGAGCGGTTGTTTCTTTTTCAGCCGCAATTGTAGCTTCCGTCTTCTCACTCTCTAGACTGTTGGCATTCGTCACGCTGACTTGAACTTTGTCTCCTGCCAACTGCTCTTTTAAGCTCACGACAACATCGCCTGCTTTTAACGCGACTGCGGAGCCTAGTAATGTTTTTCCATCCTCCGTATACACCTTCACTACGTCTTTGATAGCCAGTTCTTTCACCGTGACGGTATCGGCGATACCCACATTATTTGCTACCGTGATCGTATCACCGTCAGGAGTAGGTGTTTCTTTCTCAGCGGCAAATGTAGCTTCGGTCTTCTCACTCTCTAGACTGTTCGCATTCGTCACGCTAACTTGAACTTTTTCTCCTGTCAACTGCGCTTTTAGGCTCACAACGACATCGCCTGCTTTTAACGCGACTGCTGAGCCTAGTAACGTTTTTCCATCTTCCGTGTACACTTTCACTACGTCTTTGGCCACTAACCCTTTCACAGTAACTGTATCTGCAATTCCCACATTGTTCGCTACAGTGATCATTTCAGCGTCTGGTGCCGTAGTGGCAGTTTCATCCGGAACATCCGCTATAATTTTACTACTCTCTAATTTGTTATAATTAGTTAGGCTTACCTGAATTGTTGCCTCCGAAAACTGTGCTTTAAGAGAAACAGTCAAATCACCATTTTTAGTAGCAGTTGCACTACCAAGTAGTTTTTCTCCTTTAGAATCATAAACTTTCACTACATCTTTGGCTACAACACCTTTAAACACTACTGTATCTGCCGCTCCTACATTATTGTTTACTTCAATATAGGATTGTGTAGCAGCATTCACACTCCCAATTGGTGCTACTACGCTTGCCGTTACTAAAGCTGATGCAATTAGAGTAGAATAAAGCTTTTGTGATTTACTTTGCATAATTATTATCCCCTTTTAAATTGTATTCTACCGCCTCAATCTGTTGAACAAAAAGCAAGCTTCTAAAATATTAATAGCCAATAAGGAATAGGTATTTCGGAAGGCTCCCTTTGCACTAATTGATATATCGGTTCTAATTTATAGATTTATAGATAGGAAAAAAATAAATTATGTTGATAATAATTAGATATATAACAAATTCCACTAGTGTCAGAATGTAAAATATTTATTTCAACTTATACAATTGTCGTAAATGTGGAATTTAGTTTACACGCACAGATTTGCGGATAATTATTAGGGAACTGCTGTCTGACTACACAAGGAAATAGAAAGTCAAGATTTTAATTCAGGTATCGAATTGAGGATGCTGGCCAGGCGCGATATTGTTATGAACTCCTGCAAGGTTCCCGGCCTCTCTATACGCCTTCCTACTCGAAATTCACGAATCCGCACTATAGTTAACAATACACAAGTGATTTCAACTTTGAATTATACAAATCAAAAACGGATCTGAATAGTTGCGCATCACTATTTAAAGCATTACTTAGATATTGAGTACGGAAAGATTCAATATTTAGGTATTAGAAAATTAAGTTGATTTTTTCCAGCTATTTATATATAGTTATACAAATAGGAAATAGGGATTAGATAATATGGCAATATACGAGGAAATGGCAGAACTACAATCTTTATACTTCTTACTTAGAGAAAATACTTATGATGTTCTTGATAGCTGCGGCTCAACAAATAATGACCTAATTATCATGCAAATGCCTGGAATAAATGATGAGTTGCTTGAGGATATGATAAACAATTTGGAAAGTATCAACGATGAACTCAAATCTAGCCTATTAAATAATATTATAGAATATCTCGATCCAGATTCGAAAATAATGGAGTATGTTAATTTTGATGAAGAATCATTTCAAATGAATCATATTAATGACATTTCTGATGGAGATGAGGAAAATCTTAGTATCTACCAAAATGAGGCTGCTCAACTAACTGGAGAGAGAAAATTACAACTATGGCATGACGCATATGACGATTTCCAGTATTTAATGGAAACACTTTTTCCAAGGCTGTTTGATGTATCAGATAGCATATAACTAATATTAATAACACTTAGATCCTACACATTACCTGTAGGATCTAAGTGTTATTAATTATATTGAAGTAAGAATAATCTATTAAGATTAAGATCACAAATAATTCCGCAAGCACTCAACCACCGCCCTATGCTCTTCTATCTGCTTCTTCAACTCCCGCTTCCGTTTCCCCACGAAGCCGATACTTCAAAGGATACTCCGCAATCCTCTCATCTTAAACAACTGCTTCCCTATCTCTTCTAATATCCGATCCTGCTGTTTAACCTGCTCTAGTTGTTTTTCAACTGCTCCAGTTCTTCCTAGTTATCCTACATTTACTACTCTCCCTATACTTGCACACCAGTTCAATTAAACGATTATAATTAGCTAATAACCGTCCAATATTATATAACAAGAACATACATTCTTATCTTGTAGGAGGGTTCACTATGACGATTGGAAAATTGATATATACTACGAATTCACGATCTTACGGCTTTTTACTAGAAGATGGTAAAGCGGCAAAGGAACAATACACTGCCAATTGTAAGGACAGCAACTCGAAGTTAAATTTACTGCCTTCTTCTAATGAAAAATTGAACAGTCTGCTCTGCGCATTGCTGCTTGGCAATGGACGTATTATGTCTTCAACAACTAACCACAAATATTTCCGTTTCACTTTCAATACAAAACACAGTGAATGAGCCCATTCCTGCTATCAGCAGTTACAATCGTATGTACCAGACTTTCTTATAAAGAAGGAACAAACTACGGATAAACGGAGTAAATTCGGCTTTACAGAGCGCGTGGTGATTGAATCTGCTTCTTGTGCTACTGCTGAAGCATATTATACTGCGATTGGTATCGGAACGGCTCTAAGGGCATGTCTCTGGAGTTTGTTGAACAGCATATGACCGTCCAGACACTCGCGCGGTGGTACCAGGAATGCGGTCACTTGAAAGTGAAAGAAAACGGTACGCTGGAGAAACTGATTCTCTCAACCGAGCAATGGACCGAGGACGAGCTTCGGTTACTTCAATATGTAGTAAATATCAAATTCAATTTCCTGTTTGCAATAGACGGTCAACGAAGACTTATTCTATATAACCAACTGCAAATCAAATACTTTATAGGTATGGTTGCACCTTGGATCCATCCTGTCTACTCCTATAAAACTATGAATGTAGAAGTTCGCAAACCCATTGCAAAACGGACCACTATACGGCTTCCCAAACAGATATCTATTCCCTCACCTACTGAAGAAATCAATCAAATCATTCAGCAATACGCTTCCTCTATCACAGTAACAACAGAGAACTTTCAAAGATTCAACTACGCTAGGCAAGAGAACAATGAATCCAAACGCTATCAAGTGAGCCTTACTGAAGAAAATCGAGACATTCTTTGCTCCGTCCAAGCCTCAACAGGTTTAACTTTAGGTGAGATTGTGCACGAATGTTTTCATCAACAGAATAGTATTTCGCCGCGACCACTGAATACGTTGGATGATCTTTCTACTACACAGCAAAATATTGTGCTTGGTTCTATTATTGGAGATGGTATGCTGACGCATAAAAAGTCCAAATACAAAGGTATACGAAGCAGTTATCACGAGCACTTTTCAATCAAACAAAAAGAATATCGTGCTTGGAAAGTAATGAAATTGAAACCCTATTTGAGTTTCATTCCTAGAGGAGATCATATTATTTCAAAAACAGAAGACTTGTGGAGCAGCCTAGAAGAAGTGATTTACAGTGAAAGTATAGAGGGGAAGAACAGGATTAAACAGCTGCCCCTCAGCATTCTGGAGAAATTAGATGATTTGCACAGCTTGGCCACTATCTATATGGACGACGGGTCGCTGCTGCTGACTACCCGTGTAAATCACAATTGTAAAAAGATTTACATCACTCCCCATATAGCAATTTATTTACAAAGTTTCACTTACGAAGAATTGTTGCTCTTACAAGGACAAATGAAAAAGTTAACCACAGTCGAATTCCGCCTGACCAAACTGCCAAGCGGCAATGGCTATTATTTACGAACTAGCCGGACAGCCGATACATTACAATTCCTACAAAACTTAGAACACGTTGTAGTTACCTGCCCTTCAATGAGTTACAAGACCAACTGGCAGTATCGATTTTACTTAGAGAAACAAAAATGGCGTCAAGAGTATCCGAACTATCAGTTGATTGTCAGCGACAGAAATCGTATGCGCCCCTACACGGCGGATGAAATAAGCAGGTTACGGCATATGAAGCAATCCCGTAAAACAGATTAACAGATAGCAGATGCGCTTGGCCGAAGTTACTGGTCAGTGGTCTACAAGATCAGTGAGTTGCGATTGCAAAATTTATTGTAAACTAAAAGAGACTCCCTTTGGGAAGTCTCTTTAAGCGAGCCGAAAGTTCTATTAACGTAATAGTTGTAGAACGCCCTGAGGCTGCTGATTGGCTTGCGTGGCCCCTAATTATTTCCAATTAGGTCTAGACTATATCTCCATCCTTGTATCTAAATACCTAGGATGCTGGGCACTTCGAACGTCTGTTGACGCCCTACGGATTTCATCGTCATAGCGATTTGCCTTAGACGGTATATCCTAGTCGTTGAACCTTCTCCAGAGTTTCCTCACAGGAGCTTGGCTGCTGATTGTCCAATTCCACTTTTTTTCAACCGTTCACGTTTGCCGTTTCCAGCTGCGTTGTCGGAAAGTGGACTTCAGGAGGTTCCAGCAATTCACCCAGTTATGCGTCCTATCCGTTACCGAATAGGCGTCCCTGAATCATTTACCGTAAGAGTTGTAGAACTCCATTCGGCATTTGATTCGATTGAGAAAGCATTGCTTGTGCTGCTTGAGTTAAGATGTTGTTCTTTGTGAAGTCCATCATCTCTTTCGCCATCGTGCGAACATTAGCTTTCACTAATGACTAGACTATATCTTCACCCTCCACTCTCGGTAGGGGCCGGGCACTTCGGATTCACAAGCTACTCAGTCTTGTGTTTCCTACGGATTTCATCACCATAGCTTATTGCCTTAGATGGTCTATCCTAGTCGTTGAACCTTCTCCACTCTTTCGAGACAGGAGCTTGGCTGCTGATTGCCCAATCTGTTCTTTTTTTGAGCCTTCACGCTGACCGTTTCCAGTTACGTTGTAGCAAGAACAGTTTCAGGGGTTTCCAGCAATTCACCCGGTCGTACTCTCTGACCGTTACCAGTCAGGACGACTGTGTCTGTTACTGCTTATGCAGCTAAGACATAATCCACGTCGCGGATACGTGATTCCGCAGCCGTTAAGTTTTCTGACGCATTATTCAAGTTATTAATAGTATGCTCTAAGCGGTTTTGAATTGAACCTAGATACGAACGACCAGTTGAAACATTTTTAATTTCATCATCAATCGTCTTAATTAAAGCCGTTGCCGTTGCATTATCTTTAACGTCATCGGCAGTTAAAGCACCTACAGCTGTTTCAACACCTGTTAAATCAACACCAGTTGTAGTAAAGTCTACGTCCATACTTTGAGCATTGTTAGCACCAACTTGAAAAACAACAGCACCTGCTCCATCACCAGCAGTCGCGTCAAGTAGGTTTTGTTCGTTAAATTGTGTAGTTTCTTTAATACGTGTAATTTCTTTCCCTAATTCTGTCAGTTCCTGCCCGATTGCCTCTCTATCTGCAGTAACATTTGTGTCATTTGATGCTTGTACAGCTAGCTCACGCATACGCTGAAGAATATCATGTGTTTCATTCAGTGCACCTTCAGTAGTTTGAATCATTGAAATACCATCTTGTGAGTTCTTTGAAGCCATGTCCAACCCACGAATTTGACCTCGCATTTTTTCAGAAATAGAAAGACCTGCTGCATCATCGCCTGCTTTATTAATTTTCAAACCAGAAGATAGCTTTTCGATATTACTAGCTGCATTTGCATTATTGACACCTAATTGGCGGTGCGTGTTCATCGCTGCCATGTTGTGATTGATAATCATAATAATTTCCTCCTTGAGTGTTTGTTGGGTACACGTCCTTGTGTCCCTTATTTGTATGACGGTTTTGAGTGCCGGCCGGACGCTCTCTGCCGCTTACACTACTAATATCGGACGGGTGACTAGAGTGTTTAGCAGTTTAGTGAAATCTTTTTTCTATTTATCTAAAATGTGGAGATTAGGTGACTTGCACTGGATAACTTGATGATGTAATCACGATTTACTAGTTATCCTTCAAGTTTTTATACCAGTCAATATCCAACGTCAATGATTCGGCATTGGTTTCTTTAATAGATTCAATGAGTTCACCACGTACAATATCCACTGACTTTGGCGCCTCAATCCCCACCCGCACCGTTTCGCCCTTCACTTCCAAAATTTTCACTTCTATATTATCTGCGATTTTGATCGTATCGCCCGCTTTGCGTGAGAGTACTAACATATTATTCGCTCTTTCTGCTAGTTGTTTTTTCTTTCATTTCATCCAATTTCTTTTCATCGATTGGATGTTTGATAAGAAAGCGCTTATCATTCAACACCATTTGTTTGGCTTTTCTGTTGTTTGTTTGGAATAGAAGTGGTGCTTGTAAGTTAATTGTGGAATCTTCAAATGGTTCTTTAATGAAGACAATACCGAGTACCATCAATTCTTCTGGGCTTTTCACTTCTAGTAAATCAATTGTCGGATCATCTACTTTGAAGTCATACTCTTTCACAATTTTGTATGGATTCGCTACGACGAATGCTATACCTGCTTCTTTCGTCGACTGCAATACTTGAAATTGTTGATTCTCACCGATTGGCAAGATGACGAATTCATTCTCCTCCTCGAATCCTGGAAGTCCTTTCGGGAAGTGCCATGCTTTCGATAAATCTACTTCTATTTTACTGTGAAATTTTGTTGCGATTTCTTTTAGTGGTTGTGTCACTACTTCTCTCTCCTCTTCAATGTTGTGCTAGTTTACTACGTACCGTTCTATTTATTAAACTTTCCAATCAATCTCTATCGATCCGTACTGTTGCATCTCTACAGATACTTTCCCGGGTGTGTAATGATGAATCGGTTTATTTATTTGGGCATCTATTTTCGGTTTCTGTGGCGTCACATTGATATCCAGTGAACCTTCAGAAAAACTCATTTTGATTTTGGTACGGTCGCCTACGAATTTCACTTGAAGTTCGGCCATTGGTTTCTCTGTGTTCTGTTTCACAATATCTGCTATCGTTGAACCGTTCTCAATTTTCATCAGTTGCTGGCCCTCTTGCGCGCGACGAGCTGCTCCTTCTTGTACTTTTTGCATGCCGTATTGTGCGTTCTCGGCAGTACGGCGGAACACGCTTTTCAGGTCAAGATCCGCACGGTTTTCCGTTGTGTCGAGTGATAGTTGCGGTCGGGTGGTCGACATTTCCAAAATGGCTGCTGGTTGTTCAATACTCAGCGTCGCTTTTGGTTGTTGAATTTCTTGAACAGGTTTCGTCACTTGTAGATCAATCTTGGCCGGTGTCGTTTGGATTTGAAGCTGTGGAATGTTCACTTCTATCACTCCCTTACTTTCTTATATAAAAATAGCGGACACTTGCTTAGTGTCCGCCACGTCATTTAGCGTAGGAAATCCATTAAAGAAGGCTGCATGATTCTAGCGCCAACTGACAATGTGGCACGATGGATCGATTCTGATGTAATCAAGTCCGTAATCGTTTTTTCATAATCCACGTCTTCGTTTTGCGAACGTTGCTTTTTTGCAGCGCCTTCTTGCATTTCCAAGCGATTATGCATAAGTTCTGCACGATTGGAACGTGCGCCGATGTCTGCACGTTTGGACAATACAGTATCTAACTTGCTGTCAATAGAAGTGATTAAGCCACTGAAGCCATTTCCTGTCGCAATCATACCCTCAACTTCTCCAAACATATCATCAATCTCTTTAAACATTTTACTTACATCTGTACTGACTCGTAAGTTTATGCCGTCGAATACTTCTATTTCTACATTTGCAGAAAAAGAATTTCCATCTTCAAACTTACCCGTCCCTTTATTAAAAAGTGGTTTATCCGTCATACTGCCGCTAAATATGTGCTTGTCGCCTACTTTAGTATTGGCGACATCACGTAAGTGTTCACGCAACTGATTCATTTCTGTTTCAATCGCTCTTCGGTCTGTCTCTGTCATCGTACCGGTATTAGCAGCATTCGTAGCCAGCTCTTTCATTCGATGCAATACTTGTCCTACCCCATCCAGCGCATCATCCGAACTATCCAGCCAGTTATTCACTTCGCCCATATTCTTTTGATATTGTTCCACTTTGTTCACTTGCATGCCGTAGCCCATGCCTTTCATGACGACGACGGGGTCATCGGATGGGCGATTGACTTTTTTGCCGGTATTCAATTGTTCTTGTAGTTTCCCCATATTATTATAACTGCTTGATAAGTTGCGCAGCATGTTTTGAGATAGCATGGATTGTGTTACACGCATGAGAATTCCTCCTTCATTATCTGCCGACGGTGCCCATTCCGTTGATGATTTTGTCGAGTGCTTCATCCATCACGGTGATCATGCGGGCAGATGCGTTATATGCTTGCTGGAAGCGGATCATGTCGGTCATTTCTTCGTCGAGTGAGACGGAGCTGATGGAGTCACGGCGGTTTGATACCGCTAATAGTAAAACACCCGAGCTTTCCGTCATTTTTAACGCCTGTTGCCCTTCGACTCCAAGTTGTCCGATCGTTTGCGCGTAGAAGCCCTGAACGCTCGAACCATCTAATTCATCTAATTTAGCGAAGAATACATCACTAAGTTTTTTAGCGTTTTGACCGTTACCGATTTCCGCGTTACCACTCGGGTTATCTGGATCTGTACTGATCGGGTCTGAAGTAGATGCCGCTAGCTGATTAGGATCCGTCCTAATGTTTTGATTTACTGCGATAGTGCTAGCAGAAAATTCCGCTGCGTCAGTTGTAGAAACAAAGAATGGTTTACCTTTTTCTCCTTTTAAGTTCGTACCGCCCTCATGTACAAAATTAAACGCCTTCGCAAATTCATTCGCCATTCTATCCAATTTCGTCATCATCTCTGGGTAAAAACCTTTTTCTTTTCCAGCTGAATCTATATAACCATACGAGTCCACAAGTGATTTCAATTCGCCGCTTTTGACCATTTCGTTAACAGACAGCTCACCTTTAGTAGGATCCTCAATCGGTCCGCCTTTAAATGTAAAGCCTGTCAGTAAATTTGGAAACGGTTTTTCCGGATCCTTGCCGTCTACAGTAAGTTCTGCTACTTTGTCTTTTTGTACTACGGTTATCGTTTTTCCTGGAATATTCGTTTTAATTTTAATCGTCACCGTACCTTCTGCTATAGCAAGAGCACGTCCACCAGATTTCTCATAGCTCGTTTCAATCGGTACATAACTAGACAACTTGTCCAGTAAGCCGTCACGTGTATCATAGAGATCATTTGGCAAGTAGCCATTCGGTTCGACGTTGGCGATTTGTTTGTTTAGTTCTCCAATTTGAGTTAGCAAAGAGTTAATATCATTTGTACTAAAGTCAATTTGGTCGCCTAGATTGCCTTTAATTTCAGAAACAGATTTATAAATATAGTTAAACGAGTCAGCTACCGCCACCCCGCGCTCCACAACAACCGCACGCGCCCCACCATTTTCCGGACTCGTCGCAAGTGTCTGCAATGATTGCCAAAAGTCGCTCATCGATTGCTGTAAACCATACTCGGAAGGTTCGCCTATCGCGTCTTCCATTTGTGCAATGGCATTCGTACGCGATTCCCAGTACCCAAGCTTCGTGGTTTCACTACGAAACTGATGATCGACAAATGAATCTCGAATCCGCTGAATGCTCCCTGCTTCTACACCCGTCCCGAGAAATCCTGGAACCGTACCCGCGTTCAGTCCAACGCCTGGAAAACCAGAAGTCGCCTGCATGTTGACACGCTGACGTGAGTAACCGGGTGTGTTCGCGTTCCCAATATTATGCCCTGTCGTATAAAGAGCGGATTGTTGTGTGTACAATCCGCGTTTGCTAGTTTCTAGTCCCATGAATGTCGAGCGCATGTTGTGTCCTCCTTAAGCTTGGGAGTCGAATGAGGAGAGCTTGGTTTTGGCTCCGCTTTGTGACTGCCCTTGTACTTCGTTTTTCGAATAGTTGACGGTTTCCGGACGCGGACGGACCATGTCCAGCGATAGATTCACAAATTGAAGAGATTGATAGGTCAGTTGCTGATTGAGTTCATTCTGCTGTTTCAACTCATGAATCGCATGCAGGAGACGGTCCCTCGCCTCTGCTAACTGTTCTTTGTCCGGATCGCTTGCTAGTTCGATTAATTGCGTCATGGTCGGTTCAGCAGGAACTGCACTTCCTTGTGCAGCTATGTACTGCTTCACTTCCTGTACACGCTTTTGGTCCATTTGCATAATAGCTGCTAAGTGAGCTTGCTCCTCCTTCAACAGCTGGTCAATCCCGTCGACGTCGCCGCTTTTTAGCAATGCGGTCTTATCGTTCGACAGACGGAGCAAGCTCGTATGCAGTTTTTCTAGGTGATTGAGCGTTGTCAAAATGGGTTCAATGGACATGTGTAACCCTACTTTCCTTATAGCTTATTAAAATACGACAGCATAGTGGAAGCGAGTTTACCCGCATCTACTTGATATTCTCCGGATTGTACTTGCGCTTTCAATTCCTGTACACGCTGTTGTCTAGCCGATTCAATCGGTGAAGTAGCGGATAATTTTTTCGCCTCTGAAGAAATCTCGAGCTTATCCGTTTTCACTTGTGCTGCTTGTTTGGTTTGATCGACTTTCATTTGCTGATTTCTGTACGGGTTGACGGCTTGTGGTTTAAATCCTTCTATTTTCATACGTCTCGCTCCTTTCAATTCTTATGTTGGATTTGGGTCCTACTCTTTACTTCGGCAGATATCATGAAGTTTTAAGAGGCTTTTGTACGAAAAAACGAGCAGTACGAACTGCTCGTTTCCTATGTCATCCTCTACGGTCTTTTTGTGTGAAATATGTGCCTTTATCTTGCGCGTTGATCGCTTCACGGAGTTCTTGCGCCGCGTCAAATGTCCGTAAGTCGGATTGAATCTCTTCCGTACATTTCGCACAGATCTTACCTGACGATGTTAATGCGCCACATTTATCACATGGATAGCCAAGGTTCGGGAACAATGCCGGTTGCAGTCTTCCTTTACGAACCCAGCGATGCAGTAATTCCTGTGTCACGCCTGTTACTTCCACAATCCGCTCGATATTCGCTGCACGGTTCTCTCGTTTACGTAAAAATCGATAGACTGTTTCATACATTTCCTCTTCCGCTTGCGCACACGTGCCACATACGTCCCGAAGTCCTGTGTAATTAAACATACTGCCACATGTCGGACAATTTCGTACTTCCGCCATCTCCATCACTTCTCTCTAATAGGTCTAAATAACGTCACTGCTTCCACTCGATGTACGCCGCGCTGTTTCAACGCTTCCGCTGCGTGACGCAATGTGGTGCCGGTCGTATAAATATCATCAACGAGCACGTACACTGCTTCATTATAAGGTATATCGGCTGGTATGTGGAATAGTTCAGTCATTGCGAGACGTTCACTGCGAGATTTTTCACCCATGACGGATTCCGTTGTTTTTTCAAGTAGCGATTGATACGGAATCTTCGCTGCTTCTAGTAACGCATCCACTTGCGAAAAAGTTCGTTTCTTTTTATTGAGAGGATGCATCGGAATCGGTACGACGATCTTTTTGGAGTCGTTTAATACGGTACGTAGTATGGGGGCAAAAATTTGTGCGAGCGCGACGTCTTGCATGAACTTGAATTGATGTAAGTACTCTCGTGCTGCTTCATTATATGCATAGAGTGAATGAACAGAATCGAGTACATCGTCTTGTATGATTTCGTCGATGCGTTCAAATCTTTCCAGACAGATTGGACAGGCGGACGCGTCTTTTCGAATTCCGAGGAAGTGTTGCCAAGTGGGCTGGTCGTGCAATGGCTTATCGCATAGTAAGCAAGTCATTGTGGCACCTCTGTGTGATTTAGCTTGCGAATTTCGCGTTTCGCTTCGTCCATAGCATATGTGATGCCTTGATGAAACAGTATGAAGTCCCCTGACGTGTTCGGTACAGAACGCCCTACTCGCCCACCGATTTGGATGAGTGCGCCTTTATTGAAAATCGTTTGCTCCGCTCCGACAACCGCCACTTGCACATTCGGAATGGTAATGCCGCGCTCAAGTATCGTAGTCGTCAGCAATCCAGGGACCGCTTTCTGTCTAAGTAACTGCACCCGTTCTTTCCGGTCTTCATGTTCCGCATGGACTGCGCAAATTCGCCCATCGAGTTCCTGGAATAGCGGTTCTGCGATTTCCATCAGTTCAATCTGATGAAAGAAGATGAGAAACGGTTGCTGTTTCTCAAGACGTTCCGTTGTCCAGCGCAGTAATTTCGCAGGAATCCGTTTCTTTTTCAGCTGTTTTTCGTAATTCCATAGCGCAACGTTTCGCGGTACGGGTAACGGCTGCCCATGATAGCGCCGCGCCAGAACCGAGATATGGTCTTGCTTTTTATTCATAGCAAGCAACTGACTAGAAGGCGTTGCCGTCACGAAATGAATTGGGGCGTTCGGTTTTGCTGCTTTCCTGACTGCTCGCTGTAACGTTTCGTCCGCCGTATACGGAAACGCATCGGCTTCATCGACGAAAACCGCATCAAACGCCTCGTGAAAACGATAGAGCTGATGGGTCGTCGCAAGGATCAGCTGTGCGTCAACGTGTTCTACTTCTGCCCCACCATATAATGCTTCTACTTTCGTATCAGGAAAAGCTGTCGTCAACCGCGGCAATAATTCTAAGATGACGTCCACACGAGGCGCTGCTAGACATACCCGCTTACCTTCTTGTAATACATAATGAATCGGTTGAAACAGCATTTCCGTCTTGCCCGATCCGCACACTGCGTAGAGTAAATGAGATACGCCTTGTTTCGTACTTTCAAGCAATTCACTCGTCGCTTTCTGCTGAGAAGGCGTCAAATTCCCTTGCCAGTTCATACGGTGGCTAGTCGGGAAAGTCGGTGGTGTGCCTGTCCACGTGAGCAGCTCTGAACAACATGACACGCGTCCCATGTTAAGACAGTTTCTACAATAAGCGCACGGTGCTTCGCATTGTGCACACGCAAATACGGTGAAGCGCGCTTGATTTTCATTGTGGCAACGCTGACAAGTATAGTGCGTACCATGCCACACTTTTTTTGTCGTGACGCCTTGTTCTATATGAATATCGCCTTGACGAATCGCTTTATCAACGGCTTCTTCCGAAAACGGCAAAAGATGACGCAACCAAATGCGCCCTGCCAAGAATTGCTTGAGTTGGTCTCGTTCGGACATGCAGTTCCCCCTGTTCAGGTTCCGCGTCGTTTCACCCAACCGAGTCCCATGGCGCCTTCACCAAGATGCGTGCCGATCACCGGACCAAAGTGGCTGATCGTGAAATCGACGTTCGGATGTTTTTCTTCTAATTGTTTCTTCCATTCTACTGCGTCGTCATAGCGATTCGCATGGATCACTACTGCATCGAGCAATTGATTTTTCGCATCTTCCGACAGTAAGTCCGAAATGCGTTTCATCGCTTTTCTAGACGTCCGGATTTTTTCGAACGGCACGATGATTTTGTCTACGAAATGTAAAACTGGTTTCACTTGCAACAATCCGCCAACTAGCGCTTGTGCACCCGATAAACGACCGCCACGTTGCAGATGCGATAAGTCGTCCACCATGAAATAGGCTTTGACGTCTTTCTGCATGTCTTTCAATTCTTCGATGATCACACGCGGATGTACGCCTTCATTCGCAAGCTGTGCTGCACGGATCGCGTAAAAGCCTTGGGGATAGGCAGAAACTTCCGAATCAAACGCTAGCACTTCTAATTCCGGCACGAGCTCGGCAGCTTGTAACGCGCCCATATAGGTTCCGCTAATGCCGCTCGACAAGTGGATCGTAATGACCGCGTCGTAGTCTTTTGCGAGTTGGCTAAATAGCGCTTCGAAGTCACCGATTGCGGGTTGTGAGGTTTTCGGTAGCGGGCCCTTGCCGCGTACCATTTCATAGAATGCTTCGGTCGTAATGTCGGCATCTTCTTTGAATTCTTTGCCGTCGATAGTTACGAGTAACGGGATGGTATGAATCCCATGTTCTGCTTTTATGTCATCCGGCAAATACGCCGTCGTGTCTGTCACAATCGCTGTTTTCAATATGATCAACTCCTGTTATTTATTCTACCTGAAATTGGTGGAGTTGGCACCTGTGAAGAGGTGATTGGAGTGGTTAGGCTGAATTAGTTTTCAGGAAGGGATTTGCGCTACAGAGGGGGACGCTTTCCGGAGGGCGTGGCTTGAGCTTCCTCGTGCGCTTCGCTTCTGCGGGATCTCAAGGCACACGCTGATCCTCCCGGAGTCGCCCCCTCTTACGCTCCAATCCTACTTATAGTGGGGTGGCACTTCGTGTTGCTCATTGAAGTCAGGTTTAAGTTCACATTCAAGACCTAATTCAAGGGCAAATGTTTAGGAAAGAACTGTTTAAGTGACTAAAAGGGGAAGTGATTTTTTTGAGGTATTGAGCGGTGGATTGGTTTCATAGAGCGGTTAGCGTGGTGGATAGAGCGTTCGACGGAATGATAGAGCGGAAAACATACTTCATAGAGCGGTAACCGAGCTGGATTGAGCGGATCTCGGCCAACTATGAGCGCGAGCCAGCTACTACCCCATCTATAAGTAACAAATCCTTCCAATAGCATTAGGATTTCAAATAAAAAATCCCTCCAAGTTTACTCGGAAGGATTTTTCATATTATCGCATCGTGGGTTTTGCCCAACGATTCCCGCAGCCCACGCGACTTTCGTCAAGATGGCAGTGGCCCCTTGACGGTCGGCTTCGTGGACGGCGCGGATGTAAGCGCTGTTGGATTCATCGACGACATATTGAGGTTTCACGTTGTTCAACGTCATCGCGAGTACGTCGTTCAAGCAATGTTCGCATGTACACGGCAAATGCAACTCGTCTTTATATTTGGATATCACGTCGCGTACTACAACTTCCATAATATTATGCACTTTCATAGTCGAATACTCCTTATTACTTAGAAAGAATAATTTTCTTCTTCAACAACTCTTTACCCGAAATACCAGGCTTCGTCATCTCGAATGGATGCAGAATCGTATCCAACTCTTCTGTCGACAAGATATTTCTCTCGATACAAATCTCACGAATCGACTTATTCGTTAGCAATGCTTCTTTCGCGATCTCTGATGCCACTTCATAGCCGACGTGCGGATTGATCGCTGTGATGATCCCGATACTCTTCTCCACATACTCCGATAAGTGCTCGACGTTCGCTGTGATGCCGTCTAAACAATAATCGCGGAATGCGCCGAATACATTCGTCATGATTTTCAGTGACTGCAGCAAGTTGAACACCAGCACTGGCTCCATGACGTTCAATTCGAACTGCCCCGCTTCCGATGCCAACGCGATCGTCATATCGTTACCCACTACTTGGAACGACACTTGATTCATTACTTCTGCCATAACTGGATTCACTTTTCCTGGCATGATAGAGGATCCTGGCTGTCTTGCAGGTAATGCAATTTCAGATAGACCTGTGCGTGGACCCGATGCCATCAAGCGCAAGTCATTACAGATTTTAGACTGGTTCAGCATTGTGCCGCGTAGTGCTGCGGATACTTGCACGTACGAATCCGTATTTTGTGTAGCGTCCACTAAGTGTGTAGAAGACTTCAATTCGAAACCACTGTTTTCTGACAGATAGCTTGCTACTTTTTTGATATATAGTGGATCAGCATTCAAGCCTGTTCCGACAGCTGTTGCGCCCATATTGATTTCATACAAGTAGACACGTGATACACGAACGCGTTCAATATCGCGACGTAACACCATTGCGTATGCTTCAAATTCCTGTCCAAGACGAATTGGTACTGCGTCTTGTAAGTGTGTACGGCCCATTTTCAAGACCGATTGGAATTCGATCGATTTTTTCAAGTAGGTTCTATGAAGGGATTCCATTACGCCAAGTAGCTTATCTACTTTCATTAGTGTAGCGATATGGATCGCAGTCGGGAACGCATCGTTTGTCGACTGTGCCATGTTGACGTGCGTATTCGGGCTAATGATGTCGTATTCACCTTTTTTGTGGCCGAGAATTTCGAGTGCACGGTTGGCGATGACTTCGTTTGCGTTCATATTCACTGACGTTCCTGCTCCACCTTGAATCGGATCCACGAGGAACTGATCGCGCAATGCGCCATTGATCACTTCTTCAGACGCCTGGATGATTGCTTCTGCAATGTTCGCGTCCAATTGACCGATGTCACGGTTAGCTTGTGCTGCAGATTTTTTGACGATTGCAATCGCACGGATCAAGTCGCTATTGACGCGGTAGCCTGTGATAGGAAAGTTTTCCGCTGCGCGTAGTGTTTGTATACCGTAATACGCGTCTTGTGGAACCTTCTTCTCTCCGATAAAATCCGACTCTATTCTGTACAGTAGTTGTTCTTCCATCATGCAGAACCTCTTCTCAAGTAGTATTTAAAAGTATAATTCGTCTCTCATTATACACACAATATTTCTCATGTATAGCCGTTTAGGCATACCTTTTCATCTTACCTCACAGATACCGTTTAAACCACCCGGTAATCTCTTCTAATCTCGCAATTCGCAGATTCGGTTTCCCTGTCCTCGACATATTATGATCGGATTCGGGGAAGCGAACAAATTCTGTTTCTTTCCCTAAATCTTTTAGTGTAATAAATAATTGTTCAGCTTGCTCGATCGGACAGACGAAGTCTCGTTCAGCATGAAGAATTAACAGAGGCGTCTCGATGTTCTCTGCATACTTTAATGGTGACTGATTCCACAGCGTATCGACATCTGTCATTTTTGCTTTCAAATGCCAGTCGGTAAAGTAGTAACCGATGTTAGAAACACCAAAGAAGCTGATCCAGTTGCTGATCGAGCGTTGCGTGACGGCTGCTTTGAAACGGTTCGTATGCCCGACAATCCAGTTCGTCATGAAGCCACCGTAGCTACCACCTGTCACGCCAAGACGCGTTTCATCAATCCAATTTTCGGTTTTCAGTACTTCATCCAGTCCTGCCATAATATCTTCATATCCACCGCCACCATAATCGCCACGCACTGCGTCAACAAACGCCTGACTGTAGCCGTGACTGCCACGGGGATTGACATAGAGAACGCCATAGCCCTGCGCCGCTAATACTTGCATCTCATGGAAATACGTAAATCCATACATCGCATGCGGTCCACCGTGAATTTCCACAATGAGCGGATACGTTTTACCTTCTATAAAGTTCGCAGGCTTCATTAGCCACCCCTGAATATTTACATGGTCATTCGTATAATGAATCGTTTCCGGTTCAACTAACGCGACTCTTTTCAGCCAGTCTTCATTAAATGAAGTGAGTTTTATTCGTTCACCAGTCGCTATCGTTTGGCGATAAAGTTCTCCGGGATTCGTCATCGTGCTAACCGTGAGCAACGCGAATTCAGCATCTCTCGCCACATCATACCCGTAAACATGCTCTTCTTCACCCGTCGCAGGATAAATCGCGCCGTCAAGTGTAGCCGCGTATAAACGCACTTCTCCCATACTTGATAACTGGAAATACAGTTGCTCGTCTTCCGTCCAAACTACGCCTGGCGCAATCACTTGTTGCAAGTGATCGGAAATACTTTCGTCTCCAATCGGTGCGTCAATTCCCGCTGTCAAATTCATCGTTTGACCATTCGTTTGATCATAGACGAAGACATCTGCCTGCGTGACGTTTTGGAACGTCATGTCATACCCTGTATACGCAATATAGCGGTCGTCTTTAGAGAAGGCTACACCGCCGAAAAAGCCTTGTTCATCGAGAATGACTGTCTCTTTTTTAGTCTCCACATCCAACAGCACGAACGGAATACTGAAATCATGATCCGACTGCTCGTTGCGATTGATCCCGACTACCAATTGCTTGCCGTCATGTGAAACCGCCTCTAGTGAATGATCAAATGGTTCCATAGTGAAATTGCAAATAGTACACGTGGCCAGTTCAACATAACCGATTTGTGTATATTCGTCTTGCGGTACTACACCAATGAAATCTGCTTTGTATTTCATTTTCGTCACACGGATCGGTTGCGGAAATCCCTTTTGCTTCTGTACTGTAGTAGAAAATGTTTCGCCTGTTTTCAGCGTACCTGTAAACCAAATTTTCTTGCCGCACGGCGACCACTCGAATGAATCGATTCCTTTTTTACAGTCCGTTAGCGCATAGGCTTCCCCGCCCGTCTTTTGCATAATGTATAATTGATTCGTTTCGCTGCGATTGGATAAAAACGCTAATTTCTTGCCGTCAGGAGACCATTTCGGCGCACTGACTTGATGCTTACCATATGTCCACCGCGTAACATCACCCGTTTGCAAATCGATATGATGGATAGCTGAGTGGTACGCATTGTCCTTTTTATTTAATTCCGTCACTGTAAACACCGCTTCTTGATCGTTAGGTGCCAATACGGGATTCGTGACAGATTTCGTTTCAAATAAATCTTCAATCGTTACAACTCGTTTATTCATCTCATACCTCCTGTTTTCCTACTATTCTCTCTAAACCATAACAAGTCAGCACTTGCTTTGGCAATACATGCGTAAAAAAAGAGTGACGGGTTATAATTCCCATCACTCGTTTCCATTTTCATTAACTCTTAATTTGATCTTTCAATGAACGTCTTAAAATCTTACCCGTTGTATTTTTCGGTAATTCATCCAAGAACTCAATAGACTTTGGTACTTTATACTTCACGAGACGCTTCCCACAATAATTAAGCAGTGAATGTTCCGTAGCATCCGAACCTTCCTTCAACACCACATATGCTTGTACTTCTTCACCGAAGTTCGCGTCCGGCACGCCAACGACTGCTGCTTCTACAATATCACGGTGGCTAAACAGCACTTCCTCTACTTCCCGAGGATACACGTTGAATCCGCCGACGATGATCATATCTTTCTTGCGGTCTACTATATAAAAGTAACCGTTTTCATCCCGTCGCGCCAAGTCGCCCGTATAGAGCCAACCGTCACGTAGGACAGCTGCAGTTTCTTCTGGCATTTTATAATACCCTTTCATGACGTTCGGACCGCGTACGATTAATTCACCGACTTCATTGTCAGGAACTTCTTCACCATTTTCGTCGACCACTTTATTCTCAACATTCATAATATTCGTTCCGATAGATCCAGGCACACGATCGCGATCTAACGGGTTGAAACACGTCACCGGTGAGGCTTCTGACAAGCCATACCCTTCCGAAACACGCACATTGAATTTCTCTTCGAAATCATGAAGCAAAGATACAGGCAGTGAAGATCCACCTGAAACCGCCAGTCTGATGGATTCAAAGTCCGCTGTTTTACCTTCCGGATATTGATAAAGGAAGTTATACATAGTAGGAACACCGGCGAATATCGTGGCCTTTTGTTCACGAATTACGTGGAATATTTCACCCGGACTAAAGCGTGGCTCAAGTAATATAGTAGCGCCTTTGACGAGTGGTGCATTCGCTACAACCGTTAAGGCAAATACGTGGAATAAAGGCAATGTCGCCACCACTTTATCAGTTTCGGAGAAGCCTAAATAGTCTCCTACGTCACGTGCATTGGAGTAGATATTCTTATGTGTCAACATCGCACCTTTTGGGTGTCCCGTTGTTCCTGATGTATAAAGTATGACAGCGCTTTCATTTTCGTCAACTACTACCGCTTCCGTCATCGGTTTTGATTGCTTGATGAGCACACTAAATGGATGCACTTTTGCCTTCACTGCGTCATTCAGCGCAGCTAATTTCTCCCCTGCATCCGGACTCATTTCACAGACGACATAGTTCTCTATCGTCGGGAATGACTGGCTGGCTATTGCTACAAGTGGTAGTAATTGATCGATTGCAATAACGGCTTTGGCTTCACTGTTTTCTAAAATATAGGAAATTTCGTCAGGTGTATAGAGTGGATTGATCGGCACAGCTGTTGCTCCGATCCGCATAGTCGCATAGAGAGAGATCAGGTAATGCGGCGTATTACCAAGTAAAAATGCCACTTTATCCCCTTTGTTAACCCCTAGGTTTTGTAGTGCGTTGGCGAACATGGATACCGACAAGTCAAACTCTGCGTACGTCGTGTCTTTCCCCATAAAACGATAGGCGATTTTACTTGGCTTGCTCTGTGCTGTCTGTTGAACACTAGAAACTAAATTCATGCTTTCATCTCCCTAACAAGTGAATGAATAACCATTCAGTATTTCGTTCATTATACTGACAAAATAATTAATTGGCAAGAGTTTACTGGGAATTTTGTTTATTTACTTTATTAGGTAAGGCTGGACGGAGTAAAGGGTTAGGGATTTGCGCTCTAGGCGGACGCTTTCCCATGGGCCCGCGGTGAGCCAACTAGGTCGCAAGCTCCCTTTAGTTGTCTCACCTGTCAGGCTGATCCATCGGGAGTCGCCGCCTGCCGCTCCAATCCCTTGCAATGTTAGTGGGTGATACTTATTGTTGTGCATTGAAGTTTGGCTAGTAATCAGTGAATAACTAAAACTTGAATTAGATTTGAACTTGAACTACATAACGTGTAAAGACAACACAATTCACACACTATCTACAGTGATTGACCTACGTATCTACACTATCAATGTAGGATTGAAGCGGAAGCTGGGGCGACTCCGGGAGGATAAGCGTGCGCCTTGAGACCCCGCAGGGAGCGAAGCGGACGAGGAGGCTCAAGCCACGCCCTCCGGAAAGCGTCCCCAGCTGGAGCTTCAATCCCCTTATGCTAACTACGCTCACTCCCACTAGAACTAGAACTTCAACAAGTTCTAAGACAACAACAATTCACACACTATCTACAATGATTGACCTACGTACCTCCACTATCAACGTAGGATTGAAGCGGAAGCTGACGGGGAGTGCAAAGATGTGCTCCTAACGCTGCGCTTTTACTCGCAAAAGCCGTTCTTCGTTACGGCTCTTCCCGCAGGATCAGCGAAAGCTTGAGACCCTGGACTGAACGTAGTGAGGGAAGCGGCTCAAGCCGAGCCCATGGGAAAGCGTCCGGCAGCTGGAGCTTCAATCCCCACCCACTCACTCCTTCCACTAATACTTGAACTTGAACTTGTACTTGAACTTGAAATTAAATAAGTTCAATCCCCTTATACTCACCACGTAACTCACCAGTCAAAAAAGACACCCCTCCCTAAGAAGTAGGTGCCTTAATATGTGAAATATAGCGCCAGCGGATCAGATAGAAATAGCAAATTTGCATCAGCGCAAAGCCTGCCAGCACAAGCGCCAGCTCCTTGACAATGGAAATCTCCGCAAGCGCATCCCAAATCACCTGCAACGCCATAAACGCAAACACACTGTGGATGAACGACACACCCCACGGGAAGAAAAACTGTGGAATCAATTGCCGGTTGACAATCTTCGTAAACTCTCTATCCGTCATCCCAATCCGCTGCAACACCGCATACTGCCGTCGATCATGACTAAGCGATGTATACAACCGGAAGTAAATGAAGCTGCCGGACGCAAGGAAAAATACGCCTGCGAGTAATAATCCAATAAACAACAGCAACGAGAACGTCATCCGGATATGCGAATAATTTAACCCGGGATTCTCAAACTCGTAGCGCACCGGGTCACGGTGTTCGAGCATGAGCCCAGCCAACACTTGGGCATGGATAGATAATCCGATTTCCCGCGTCTTCTGCCAATCCCTTACGTTAAATGCATAATAATTAAACGCCAGTGCATTGACATGTGCTTGTTCTTCAATGCGGTCGAAATCCAAATGATTCACAACGATCGTATTGAGTCCAAGTGCGTTTGGCGGAAACAATTTATACGGATACACACCTTCAATCTTGAGTGAGACGCCACTGTCCGCCAGTTTAGTGCTGACCGATTCCGTCGACAACTGATTGGCCGCAGCAGCTGTTGCGGGCAAGAACAACGCATGCCCTCTGTGTAATGAAAGTGGCTTTTCCCCAAAGCTTACAGCCAGTTCATTCAGATCAGACAGCTTGACGATATTGACTTTATTTTTCGTGTAAGAAGATTGCTGTTCAAGCACACGAAATCGTACAGCCCAGTAATCAAGATCCGCTTGATCGAGTTCATTGGTCAATTGTGCGATATGTGGATACTCGAATTCATTATGCGGCAAGCTTTTATAAATGAGCCCGAGCGGATTTACTTCACGATATTGCGAAGCGAATGACGTTAACGATGCCAAAATGCCGACGGACATGAACGCTATCGTCGAAACGAGCGTCACGATGAAGAACATCCGCGCATTTTCTTTTAAACGTACGATGCTTTCCGAAATTGAGATCATCCAAAAATCGCGCCAGAAGATGTTCTTTTGCCGTCGCAATGCATGCAATACGAGCGGTAAAGTGTCGGTGAAAAAGTAATAGGTTCCGACTGTGATGAGTGGCGGTAGTAGGAAGAACAGACTGATGATGCTCGAACGTGATACGAATGCCGCCATAGCGTAGGCGAGCAACAATAGCACCACTCCGAAGATCCCACGGCTTTTCGAGTACGAATACACCGATTGTACAGCCATATCCCCATGTAACAAATCCGACACCTGTCCTTGCTGAATGAATACAGGTGCGATATATGAAATGATAGCGAATAAACTAAGGAATGCACCCATCGTCAGCACGAATGGTTTCCAGGATAAATAGAGCGGTAATACCGGAATTTGTACAATGGCTTTGACGATCATGAAAAAGAATTTCGAAAACATGAAGCCAAGGAAAATTCCACTTATGATCGATGCGAAGCCAAGCAACATCGTCTCGATGAAAATGAGTCGATGCAACTGACGTTTTGCCATTCCGAGAAGCAACAGCACCCCAAACTCTTTCGATCGCGCCTGCAAAAATGCACGCATCGAATAGAATAGGAAAAACAGCGTGAATATGAATAGGATGATTTCCGCTATTCCCATGCCAAGGGCGGAGATCTCTTTTAGAAAAGTGTTTTCAATCGATGGATGGAATAGCAGCATCGAATAGAGGAAAAACACCATGACGGAAAACACACTCGCCATGAAGAATGCTGCATAAACCCGGCGGTTACGAACGACATTACGGTAAGCGAACTGTCGAAAAGTCATTCACATTACCTCCAAGTAATGACAACACATTCAAGATACGCTGGAAAAATGTTTGCCGGCGTTCATCTTTATAGATTTCATTGAAAAACTCTCCATCTTTAATAAACAGGACGCGGTCACAATAGCTCGCAGCAATCGGATCGTGCGTCACCATAATAATGGATGTCTGTTCATACTGGTTAATATGTTCAAGTAATTCGAGTACATCCTTCGCTGACGTTGAATCAAGATTCCCTGTCGGCTCATCCGCTAACAGAATGCGCGGTTGATGGATAAGCGCCCGTCCTATCGCGGTTCGTTGTGCTTGTCCACCCGATAGTTCATCCGGTCGACGCTCCAAAATATCTTCCAAATTCAACTTTTTCGCCATATCTACTACACGTTTTTTCATTTCTTCAACGGGTAGTCCATCAAGAGTTAACGGCAATACCAAATTTTCTTCCACCGTCAGCATTTGCAGTAAATTGATTTCCTGAAAGACGAAACCAATTTGCCGTCTACGGAATAAGGCGATTTCGTTTTGACTGAGCTTTTCCGGTTCCACGCCTCCAATGACAATCTTGCCATAGGTCGGAATATCCGTGGCCATCAATAGGTTCAGTAGTGTCGTCTTACCACTCCCGGACGGCCCCATAATCGCAACGAACTCCCCTTCTTGCACATCGAAATCCAATTTATTCAATGCACGATGTATGACTTTTCCTTCATAGATCTTCGTGACATCTTCCATCTTAACGACCGGTTGCGTCATCTACTTGTTCACCCGCCTCTCCATCTTTAAATAATAATGCGATTGTCGTGCCTACTCCTTGTTTCGAGGAAATCGTCAGTTGGTGACCGAGTTTCTCACAGACTTCGGATGCGATATACAGTCCCATGCCCGTCGATTCTCCAGATAATCTACCATTTTCTCCTGTGAAGAAAGCTTTCGTCACCCGGTGTAAATCAGATGCCGGTATGCCGATTCCTTCATCTATAATTTCAAGACACAGTCCTTCTGGTAGCTGGAATGCATTCACGTGTATTTTCTTACCTTTTTCAAATGTATATTTCACTGCATTCGTAATGAATTGATTGAGCATAAACTTGATCCACTTTCGATCAGTCGCGACCGTTAAGTGTTCCTCCACATTCAGCACAGGAAACAGACCGTTCGCAATGAAAAGTCGTTTGTTCTCATTCAGCACTTCCTGCAAGACGTGTCTCAGCAATAGCCGCTCAATTTGCATATCTTCTTCAAACGTTTCAAGCCGTGCATTGACAAGGACGATATCCAATCCATTTTGGATGCGTCCCACTTCCTGCTCGAGACTCTTCTTGTCCACTTCCTCTTCTTGCAATAATAAATTAATGACCGAAATCGGTGTTTTCATTTGATGCACCCATTGATTCATGAAATGTAAATGACGATTTTGTCTATCATATAATGTCTGGACCTCATGTTGGTACAGGCGATATAATTCGCGCGTAAATGCCGTCGTCTGTCGATGTTCGGGCGTCATGATGTGCCGAATCAAAGCATCTTCCATTTGCTTCGGTTTTTCAACGATCTTCGCATAATACGTACGTCGCATGATGAACTTCGCTCCCAAATAGCCCGCCGTAAGTAAAATACTCATCGCGACCGAATAGATGGCCGTATTCGGATTGCGAAAGCCGTCAAGCCAAAACAATAGTAGTATGAACGATACGAGTCCGATCTGAAACAGCATGAACGATACATGCTCTTTAACGAACAGTGTTAATGCTTTCATTCGACTTCTGATTCCGGCATGAAACGATACCCCGCGCCACGCACCGTTTCAATCCAAGATTGCACATCGTAATCGGTCAATTTCTTGCGCACTCGAGCCATATTAACGTTCAGCGTATTTTCGTCGACAAATGATTGATCATCCCACAATTCTTCGAGTAACTTTTCGCGCGATACGACTTTCGGTGACTCGCCCATCAGCAATTCCAGAATGACGCATTCTTTCTTCTGAAGTGGAATTTCTTCTTTTCCTTTTTGTAACGTCATCCGTTCTATATACAACGTCAAATCGCCCGATACAATCATGCGCTCCGACTGATTTGGTGAATACTCACCGAACGATCGACGCAAATGGCTTTTAATTTTCGCCAATACAATTTCATAATGGAATGGCTTCGTTATAAAATCATCGCCTCCATTTTCAAGCGCAAACACTTGATCCATATCACCTGAGCGTGCCGAAATAAAAATAATCGGACACACCGTATGCTGTCGTAACTGACGGCACCAATAGTAGCCATCATAAATTGGCAAGTTGATATCTAACAGCACTAGATGTGGATTATACGCTTTGCATTCCTCCACGACTCGATCAAAATCCTGTATAATTGCGACTTCATATTGATATTTCTCAAGCGTTCCCGCTAACAATTTCGCGATTTTCACATCATCTTCTACAATAAATATTCGATGTTTCACCGTGACCCCTCACTTTCTCATTATGTTAAGTATAGCGCATTTCCCATCACACATAAATGAATCCTCATACACAAAAAGCGCATGCCCCGCAAGACATGCGCTTTCCCTTAATAGATTACATCTACAAATTCTTCGAGCTTAATACCACCAAGGATTTTCTCAACGTCCATAGACTCCAGTGCTTCTGTGATCGCCTTGCGCTCATATTTCACACCAATTAAACGATTTTCGATTTCTTGGACATCACCCACACCGAAAAAGTCCCCGTATATATTCACGTTTTCTATACTGCCCTTTTCCACTTGCAAGCGAACATCAATTCCACCCACAGGAAAACGTTTAGTCTGCTGCAAGTTGAACTTCGGTGAACGGCCGTAATTCCACTCCCAGTTGCCATAGCGCTCCGCAGACAATTCACGGATTTTTGTCCAGTCTTCATCCGTCAACACACGATACTCAATATTTTCTTCGCCGTCGAACATCGAATTCAAGATTTCTTGTCTAAACTGTTCAATTGAAATGGGCTCTTCCAAGAATTCTGAAATATTCGCGACACGGCTACGAATCGACTTGATCCCTTTTGACTCAATTTTGTCTTTCTTCACTTTGAGTGAATTCACGACACCTTCCATATCTGTATCAAACAACAGCGTCCCATGGCTAAACATGCGATCCTTTGTTGCGAATTGTGCATTTCCCGAGATTTTGCGTCCATCAATCAAAATATCGTTCCGCCCAAGCAACTCTGCTTTAATCCCCATTTTCGCAAGCGCATCTGTTACGGGTTCCGTGAACTTCTTAAAATTACGGAACGACTCCCCATCGTCTTTCGTAATGAAACTAAAGTTCAAGTTTCCTTTATCATGATACACCGCACCGCCACCTGACAGTCTTCGTACGACGTGGATGCCGTGACGATCGACAAACTCTGTATTGATTTCTTCCACTGTATTCTGGTTTTTCCCAATAATGATGGAAGGTTCATTGATATAAAACAGCAAATACGAATCTTTGTATACGTCCATCGTGTTGAGCACATATTCCTCAATCGCCAGGTTAATACGTGGATCTGTAATGCCTTGATTATCGATAAATTTCATATTTTCTTCTCTCCTCACAAAATTGTCACAATTTATTTTCAGTCAATTCTCACAATTGGAAGCACTAAAATAGCTCGAAAGCGCGTCACAATAGGCCTGAATCCATTTTAACAGAAAAATAAATGAAATGTTGACTTCCGGTATCTGTTATAATACAATGTGTATATACCAAAGAGTTATACAACAAACAAAGGGGATGGATGGATATGGTAGAAAGCATCGTAGAGTTTTTCAAGAACTTGCCGGCGAAGGTTTGTGCGACATGTGGAACTGAAATTGAAGAGCAGCACGAGTGTTACTCTAATCAATGTAATCATTGCAACGTAAAATAAAAAAACTTTCTTTCGGCGAATATTCCTATATTCGCTTTTTTTTGCGTAGATACATAGATAAGGTATTTTTCGTATTATGCTAGGCAAAACGCGCCAATGATGTGAAACATCGCGCTAAACTCGCTGGCAACCGCGCTATTCTCCTGACAGACCGCGCTAAACTCACCGACAACCGCGCTATTCCTCTGAAAGACCGCGCCATACTCGCCAACGACCGCGCTATTCCCCTGAAACACCGCGCCAAAATCGATGACGACCGCGCTATTTATTCCACTAAAACACCGCGCTAAACTCACCGACAACCGCGCTATTCCTCTGACAGACCGCGCCAAAATCGCCAACGACCGCGCTATTCCACTGCAACACCGCGCTAAACTCGCTGACAACCGCGCTATTCCACTGCAACACCGCGCTAAACTCACCGACAACCGCCCCATCCCCATAACAAACCGCGCCTCCCACTCAAATCCACATACCATACAACATAAAAAATCCGTACAACGAATGTTGTACGGATTTTATTATGTTACGTAAATAGCTTCGCCAGCACTTGATCTTTCGCTGCGACTCCTTGATCGATACAGTCAGGTAAACCGACTCCATTATAGGACGCACCCGCAAGCTCGACCATCGGAAACGCGGATTGCATTTCCTCCCGCGCGCGTAAGACTTTCTCTTTATGGCCAACGCGGTATTGCGGTCTGTCCTCTTTCCAGCGTGTTATGATACAGAAATCCGGTTCACCTTCAAGCTCGAGAATATCTTCCAAGTCTTTGCGAACGATTTTCTCTATTTCAGCATCTGGTAAGTCGACAATCGCTTCTTCCCCAACGCGTCCAACGAATGCACGCACCATTACTTTTTCGTCAGGTGTAGTTGTCGGCCATTTTCGGTCGACAAGTGTACAAGCTGTAATGGAATGATTGCTGCTGCGTGGTACTAAGAAACCCGTCCCATCGATATCGCTCTTCATCGCCTTTTTGGGGTAACCAAGAGCGACAGTTGCGACCGATGTGGTCGGAATCGTTCCTAGTTCTTTCAACAGACCATGTGGTTCAAACAAATGGCTCGCTACGGTATGACTCGTTGACATGATGACCGCATCCGCAACGATTTGCTGTTGATCATTCAATGTCAGAACGGCGCGGTCGTCTTGTTTCATTATGCTAGTGACACGCGTACCTTTCATAACATTGACATCTGTCAACTGTTCTTCGAGTGCTATTACCAATGAATCCAGACCATTTTTAAGAGTATGGAAAGCTCCCGTTTTCTTCGAACTATGACTATTCTTTTGTGGAAGTTGTTTAGGAGTAGTCTTTCTCATTCCTAAAATTAAGCTGCGGTGATTTTTTTCCACTTCATAAAACTGTGGGAAAGTTGATTCCAGACTCATATGATCGATATCGCCAGCATAGACGCCTGACAATAATGGCTCGATTAGATTTTCCACCACTTCTGTACCAAAGCGACGCCGGAAAAACTTGCCGAGCGACTGATCTCCAGTTATTTCAGAACGTGGTAATACAAAGTCGCCCGCCGCACGTATTTTACCGCTCAAACTAAATAAACCGGATGTAATGAAAGGTTTGATTTCAGTCGGTACACCCATAACAGCACCTGCCGGGATTTTGTGCATTTGATTATGCAGATAGATATACGCTTGCCCTGTTGCGTTTCGGACAAGCTGATCTCCTATACCCAGTTCAGTCGCTAATTGGTCTACACTTTGTTTACGGATCAAAAAGGAGTCCGGACCGCGTTCGATTACATAGCCGTCTCGACGGACTGTTTGGATTTTTCCACCAAGTTCTGTTGATGCTTCAATCATGATGATGTCTATGGGAAGTCCTTTTTCACGGGCATCTTTTTGCATATAGTACGCTGCAGCGAGACCCGTGATTCCGCCGCCGATTATGACTACTTTTTTTCGTTCACTCATGTCCTTTTTCACTCCGATCCAATTGATTTCATTTTGTTGCGTGTAATTGATCCATTACAGCATCAGCCATTGCATCAATGAATAAAGGATCGGTATTCGGCATGGCAGGTCTGTGATACGCTGCGCCGATATCGTCACATACTACTTTACACTCGTAGTCGTTATCGTATAGAACTTCCAAGTGATCCGATACGAAACCAACTGGTGTGTAAACGAATGATGTATATCCTTTTGTTTCAAACAGGTCACGCGTTAAGTCCTGTACGTCCGGACCTAGCCAAGGTTCAGGTGTTTGCCCTTCACTTTGCCAACCGAGTGCATATGTTTTAACGCCTGCTGCTTGTGTGATCATTTCTGCTGTTTCTTTCAACTGATCAGCATATGGGTCACCGTTAGCCAGAATCTTTTCTGGTAACGAGTGGGCAGACACGATCAAGCAAGAATTCTTACGCTCTGTCTCTTCCATCGCATCATAGGTTTGACGCAATTGGTTCGCCCAGTACTCAATAAATTTCGGTTGCTTGTACCAACTTTCAACAGAAGTAAGTGTAATTCCGTGCTTGTCCGCTTCCTCTTGTGCACGACCGTTGTAGGATTTAACGGAGAACGTAGAGAAATGTGGTGCCAATACAATAGATACTGCTTCAGTAATACCGTCATCATGCATTTCTTGTATTGCATCTTCGACGAATGGCGCAATATGCTTCAGACCGACATAGACTTTAAATTCTATTTCGTCTTGTGCTTCATTCAAACGTGCGCCTAATGCGTCCGCTTGATCATCTGTAATCCGCGCAAGTGGTGAAATGCCTCCGATTGCTTCATAGCGATTGCGAAGATCTTCCACTTGTTCCGGAGCCGGTGGACGGCCTCTACGGATATGCGTGTAATACGGCACTAGATCGTCATAGGAGTTTGGCGTTCCATACGCCATAACGAGTAAGCCCATTTTCTTTTTCGTCATCATTTTCACCTCATGGTTGGATTGTTATTTCGAACGTAATTCTCTACTATAGTCATGTACGAAAGCTGTTAAGCGTTTCAATGTTGCAGGTTGTACTTGAGGGAATACGCCGTGACCTAAGTTAAAGATGTGGCTACCGTGCTCTACACCTTGTTCAACAATAAGCTTTGCACGTTCTTCGATGACTGACCAGTCCGCTAGTAACATCGATGGATCCAAGTTACCTTGCACTGGTTTAGTGATACCGCGTTCACCAGCTTCTTTTATAGACAAGCGCCAATCCAATCCAACTACGTCAACTGGTAGGTCGTGCCATTCATTCGCCAAGTGGCTTGCACCTACTCCGAATGTAATCAATGGAATATTTAATTTACGAAGTTCTGAGAAAATACGAGTCATCGTAGGTTTAATGAAGATTCGGTAATCCGATACATTCAATGCGCCTACCCATGAGTCGAATATTTGCACGGCTTTCACGCCAGCTTTAACTTGTGCTTGGATATAACTAATCGTCATATCAGCTAATTTATCCATCAATGCGAACCAAGCTTGTGGCTCAGACACCATGAAGGATTTTGTCAGGTTATAGCTCTTTGAAGGGCCGCCTTCAATCATATAACTCGCCAGTGTAAACGGTGCACCAGCAAAACCGATCAGTGGTACATTCAATTGTTCTTGTGTCAGCATTTTGATCGTGTCCAAAACATAAGGAACTTGCTCCTCTGCTGAAAACTCGCCTAAGTTTGCGATGTCTTGCGCAGAACGAATTGGATTGGAAATAACAGGGCCTACGCCTGATTTAATCTTTACGTCTACTCCGATACCTACAAGTGGTGTAACAATATCTTTATATAAAATAGCCGCATCTACATCATATTGATCTACTGGAAGTTTTGTTACATACGCACATAGTTCTGGCTGATGCGTAATTTCTTCCAAGGAGTATTTTTCTTTGATTTTAAGATATTCCGGCTGTGAACGTCCTGCTTGACGCATGAACCAAACTGGCGTGTGTTCAATTTCTTCGCCTCTCGCAGCACGTAATAGCGTATCGTTAAAAGTTGACATATTCAGAGATACCTCTTTCCATATTTTTAATTTCTTTCACGTAACTCTTATACGTTCTCATGATAAACCGTTGACAGGTCAATGTATAGTGAATTGCGCCTTTGTCATAATTTTGTGCTAGGACACCCCTCACTTCTGCCATGCTTTAGACAATCATTCCTAACTTGCTTGCAATTAGTGTTTGATTCGGGAGATTTAAGGGAATTACTATAGGTAGAATCATACACTGGTAAAGAGTGCTTTTAATCAAACTTAGCACAGACGATCGTTACTAGCCAAAGGAGGAATTTTATATGAATATTTATATGACAACTGGAACGATGGGTTTTATGGAGAAAATCAAAGACCAACATGCTGATGAGTCAATACTTTTAATGAATGGCGGCGGCAATACGCTGTTGCTACATGAGACGAACGGCAAGAGCATATTTCAAACGCCGAGGAAGTTCGAAGTGGTAGGTTCTTACGGTAACCTGACAGAACCTGGATTCTTCGCAATGGACAACGTCGCGGTGACAGATGAAGGCAAACCTATATTCGAACATCAGTACAAGCACCTAGGCGAAAAACTGCAAAACATGCCCGGCTTCGTAGCATACCGCTTACTGCGTCCAATCGGATCAGATACGTATACATTGCTGACACAATGGACAGAGCGACGTTTGTATGACATCTGGTATAACTCCCCTGGTAATCAATTATCCGATAAAACGGTATTCAAGGATGCAGGTGGTGCTACACAACATATCTTCACAAGCGCTCCATATACTACACATTATAAAACACCTACTGAGGAGGTTTGACGTTTTGACGTCAGACCTTCTTTTTTATGTAAAAGTTGTCACCCCTATAATTTACACACGATATTTAGTCACTTCATTTACCCAAAAGTTTAAAACACGTAGTTTGCGATGTGGCCTACTGCTTGCTATACTGAACGAGTTGATTGACTTATTTGTCTATTTGAAAGGGGTTTTATTAATGAAAGAACAATTATTTCAGAAACTGGAACAATCTTACGACGATATGGTAGAGTTTCGCCGATATTTACATATGAACCCCGAAGTTTCATTTAAAGAAACGAAAACCGCAGCTTATATCGCTGACTTTTATAAACGTCTCGGAGTAGAAGTACGTACTGGAGTAGGCGGCAATGGTGTCGTAGCAAGAGTCAAAGGTGCGAAGTCAGGGAAAACCGTTGCTTTGCGAGCAGACTTTGACGCATTACCAATTCAAGATCAAAAAGATACACCATACGCATCCACTGTACCTGGCGTCATGCATGCATGTGGGCATGATGGCCATACCGCCACGCTCCTTCAATTAGCAAAAGCTATGAATGAAATGCGTGAGGAGTTATCTGGCGAATACGTATTTATCCATCAACATGCGGAAGAGTTGGCTCCAGGTGGCGCCATTGCGATGATCGAAGACGGCTGTTTAGAAGGCGTCGATGTCATTTTCGGCACGCATCTGTGGTCACTTTTCGAATCGGGTGTCATCTATTATGCTTCAGGCCCGATCATGGCTGCAGCGGATCGATTCAATATTACCATTCAAGGAGCTGGCGGCCACGGTGCATCTCCCCATCAAACAAAAGACGCTATCGTAATCGGTTCACAGCTTGTGATGAACTTACAACAAGTCGTCTCAAGACGTGTTGACCCCATCGAATCAGCTGTACTATCCATCGGCTCATTCGTCGCAGAAAATGCCTTTAATGTCATCGCTGACCAAGCCGTTCTGGGCGGAACTGTTCGTACATTCACCAATGACGTACGCAACTTCATGGAACAAGAAATAAAGCGTATAGCTGAAGGCACAGCCTTGGCTCACGATTGTGAAATCACTGTAGAATACTTCCGTGGATATCCGGCAGTGGTCAATCATGAAAAAGAAACAACCTACCTGAAAACTGTAGCTGAATCCATTGCGGATCTAAGTGGTGTAGAAGAAATGCAACCACAAATGGGAGGAGAAGATTTCGCCTACTATCTTGAAAAAGTTCCGGGTACTTTCTTCTTCACAGGTGCCCGTCCGGCAGAAGCCTATCCTCACCACCATCCACGTTTTGACATTGATGAAAAAGCTATGATTGCAGCAGCGAAAACATTAGGCGCGGCAGCGATTGAGTATCAGAACTGAAGTAAAGTAATACACTGAAGATCACTCCTACGACGGTATGGGGATCTTCAGTTTTTATATTTCACCATAGCAGTAGCGGCTGAATTAGAATGAATGATTTAGGGAGAAAAGGGATACGCGCAGCTTGTATAACATTTTGATGTGTTTAAGCGTAAGAAGCGCGTTGAGTTGTAGTTTTGCACATACTTTTTCTGTACGTATGTGCTCATCAGATGGTGGTTCTGCTGGCAACGGCAGAGAAGTTCATTGGCCTGTGCGGTCGCACGCGAACGTGTCCGCTTGCAACATTAATTAATGTCGCTTCTTCCCCGCCCTACGACCATTCGATAATACCCGCCATGTTAATAGAATATTTACTATTTTCCAACATTACAGTTGATTTTAGTTTTTTCTATACTATAATTAATACGTATATGGTCCTATAAAACTGGGGGGAACAACATGGCTAATCCACATTATCTATCATCTTATATTGTTACATTTCATACTTTTGCATTACTTCATGGACAACATGCAAATCCGTACTATACAAAAGTAGTGGAAAGCGACCGGACTTTTATTGTTGAGAAAACTCCACTAGAAATTATGAGAGATTCTTGTGCGCATTACCGTTCCAACTTTGAATCCATTATTAACAGTTCCAAAACGGATTTGAAAAATCGTCCAAAACCACCTATCATGCTGACACATTCAAATGACCGGCCTTTATTATTTTTCCCTTTACTGTCCCCCACGTTACATAAAAACTCATGGGTAGCCTATCATGCAGTAAAAGACGCTGTTCAACACGAGGACGGCGTGACCGTTATGTTAAAAAATGATGCGCAAATGCAATTAGATACTTCGATAGCCACTGTTTATCGCCAAATGGCGCTATCACATATTTTGTTTCAACGATTTGAAAATGCGCAAGAGGAATTGCGAAGTTCCTATTATATGATCATGGAGCCGAAGAGTTCTGATTCGACAATTTCCTAATATACAGATTCAGTAACTCTTCTGACCGGTTACGTAAGCGAACATTCAAATAACGACGCATATCTTGATAGCCATCATGTAAAAATACATATTCCGTAAATAGTTCATCTGTTGAATGGCGTATCACTCGCATTTTATGCTTTTGTAAATACAAAGCAGTGGTTCGTAAATCAGCAGAAACTGTGTTCATCGTTTCGTCCAATAAATTAAGATATGGACTTTTCAATTTAAACGGAACCTCCTCCAGTAACCGACGATCTCGTTCCATAATCGTCAATAACATAGGAAGGTAAATGTAGTTTTCCAAATATGGCATTGCCTCTGCGGGGATCAAAGGCATGGATATCGCCTCCCAATAGAACATATGTTCTTGAATTAATTATAATTCCTTTAGCGAAGAAAAGCAAGTACTCTTAGTATGGCTTTATTTTGCATAAAAAAACTTCCAGTTGTAAGCACTGGAAGTTTTGTCGCTCAATCGATAGTTAAAACAAGATTATTCGTTTCCTGGTTCATCACCAATAAAGTGGATAGAGAACACTTTCCATGCCCCATCTTCTTTAGTGAAGACAGTTACTTGGCGGCCTTCGGGTGCATTTTCTACTCCTGTCTCACTGTCCGTGAATGTCGTTTTCAACGTAGAAAAAACCTGTGCACTATCCTTTGAATATTTTACAATCGTTTCATTCTCTGCTTCACGTTTCATCGTAGTATTCTCAAGCATTTCTTCCATAGCCTGACGTTCTTCTTCCAAATCATAGCCTTCGGTAGAAAGTGTAGCGAGATAACCTTCTACGTCTTGATTGTTCAATGTTTCGATGTAGCGTTCAAAAGCCGCTAGAATTTCTTCTTTATCTTCTTTTGGCACATCCGTAGCTTCTTCCACTTGGTCGCCTGACATGCTGAACCCTACTTTTTTATCGTCTACTCCATGATCGATAGCACCATTTCCCGGTGCAGCTTCACTAGTTTCTGGATGGTTCTCGTTTGTTTCATCTGCGTTACCACATGCGCCTAATACGAGCGCTAAAGCCATGGACGCGACTGCCACTTTTTTCTTCATATGACCCTCCTACGTAGAGAAAAAGGCCTCCCACGTACAAAGACCTTTTTCATTCTATTATTATTTTACTTCTACCCAACCATTTTTGATTGCTGTAACAACCGCTTGTGTACGGTCATTTACACTCATTTTTTGCAAAATGCTAGAAACGTGGTTTTTCACCGTTTTTTCTGAGATGAAGAGTGTTTCACCAATCGTCCGGTTACTCTGGCCATCTGTTAATAATTGTAGAACTTCACACTCGCGCTTCGTCAATAAATGAAGGGGGCGACGAATGTCGTTCTGCTGGAAGGATCCTTTATGTTCTCTCTCACTCAAACGTCGGAATTCTGTTACCAAATTATGCGTGATTTTTGGATGTAAGTATGATCCACCATTTGCTACTACTTTGATTGCTTGAATAATTGCGTCTGCATCCATTTCTTTTAGCATGTAGCCGAGAGCGCCTGTTTTCAAAGCATGTGTGACATAGGACTCGTCGTCGTGAATGGATAGCATGATAACGCGCGCATCGGGAAACTCTTTCACTAATTGCTCAGTCGCGTCTACACCATTCATGCGTGGCATATTAATATCCATCAGCACTACATCTGGCTCATACTCTCTATACAATTCAACTACTTCGACACCATCGTCGCCTTCTGCTACTACGTTAAACGATTCTTCAAAATCCAAAATTCGTTTAACGCCCTCACGGAATAATTGGTGATCATCTACTATCAAAATTTTTGTCGCTTCCATTTCCTATTCCTCCCAGTAATTACCTTACTTACAGATCTTCGTCCAATGGAATTTGAAAAAGAATCGAAGTGCCTTCCCCGACTTTCGAGGTGACTTTCATTTTTCCTTTCAATAACTCCACACGTTCTTGCATTCCAATGAGACCAAATGATTTCTCTTTAACTTCATTTGTATCAAAGCCGAGGCCTTGGTCTTTAATCAATATATTAACCGATTCACGTAACCATTCGATTTTCACCCATATTTCATCAGTTTTCGCATGTTTAATACTGTTATTTACTGATTCTTGTATGAGACGGAAAATACCTACTTCAAAATTGGAAGCAAATCTTTTTTCTGCTCCGTTACTTTGAAAATGAATGATTAGTGGCGCCTCGTATTCGCTAATGGTCAATAAATACTTTCGCAATGTCGGAACAAGCCCTAAGTCATCCAAAGCCATTGGTCGCAAATTATAAATGATACGACGCACTTCAGATAACGCTCCCCTAACCATTTCTTTTAGGTAAGACAGCTCTTGCATTGCTTCTTCTGGACCTTGCTGAACAAACGTTTTTTCGATTAAACCAGAGCGCATCAAGACATTGGCGAGCATTTGCGCGGGTCCATCATGAATATCACGTGATAAACGTTTACGCTCTTCTTCTTGTGCCTGGATAATCTGAATCGCAAAGTCTTGTTTATGGCGTGCCGTTTCCAGTGCTGTACTTACATTTTTCAAATCAGATGTTAAATATGTCATCACAGTGGTTACTTGGTTAACAAGCTGGTCTGCTCTTTCAATTGTAGAGAGCAGCAACATAAGTCGACGTTCAAGTTCATCCCGTCTTTCACGAAGTTGTTTCTCTTCCATTTTATTAATGGAGGCGCGTACAAGCAAGTCATTTGCCACACCATAAGCTTGTTTAACTTCTTCTTCACTATATGTTACAAAGTCTTTTGATACAGTAGCAAGACGCTTTCTAGAATGGCGTGATAGGTTCTCTAGGGAATCCCCTTCAGTTATCACATGAGAAATACTTTCTTTCACTTCTGCTAACTCTGTTTGCATTTCTTCATAACTTCTGCGGCTTTGTTCACTAATTAAGAAGATGTCGCTTTTTGAACGATCCATTACATTAACCATGTTGCCAAATATTTTCTCCATCTGTTGAATGTCAATTGCCTTGTCGCTCAAATAACTCCCCCCCGCCCTTGTTTATGTGAAAATTTGCAAAGTGAGCATTATTGCAGTTTAGCCTAAATACTTATACACTTCTTATACAGTATATCATTTTAATGATGAGAAAGTATTATAAGTATATTACAAATGTAGGGGGAACGACAAATGCGAGCTAATTATAAAACCGTAAAACTGTACGGAGAGAGTGAATTCGTCATCCAAAAATCCCGTTTTCTGTCATTTGTCAAGAGAGTCGAGACAGAACAAGAGGCATTGGACTTTATTCAGGACATCAAAAAGGACCATCATACAGCTACACATAATTGTTCAGCTTATATCATAGGAGAACATGACCAGATCCAAAAAGCGAACGATGACGGTGAACCTTCTGGTACAGCCGGCTTTCCTATTTTAGAAGTTCTAAAAAAGCAACACCTAAAAGATACCGTGATTGTCGTCACTCGCTATTTCGGTGGCATCAAACTCGGTGGTGGCGGATTAATCCGCGCTTACGGCAAAGCAGCTTCTGAAGGCATTGCCGCAACAGGTGTTGTGGAAAGAAAATTACACGCACTAGTTAAAGTTTCTATTGATTATACATGGCTAGGTAAAGTAGAAAACGAAGTACGGCAATCCGACTACCCGTTAAACGACATCATCTATGAAGAGGACGTTGAACTCTTTTTATATGTTCCTGAAGAAGATCAAGAGATTTTTGTGGAATGGATGATGGAATTAACGAACGGCCAGGCAATCATCGCCACAACCGGACATAAATTCCTAGAGTTCGACATCTGACTATACGTCCAATCGAAAACCGGGTATAATGGTAGAAGGTGGATCCTATGAGCATTAGGTCTGATTTTATTTGGTCACTATGGATTTTTATGTGAAGATGTGTAACTTATCATCAGAATCAACTTCCCATAGATTCGCCATTGACGGTTTTTTTCTGCCGCACACCCTGGAGGTTAAAAATGAAAAGAGAAGAGTATCGGAAAAAGAAGGTTTCTAAAACGAAGCGCTTTTTAAAAATAGTATTATTTACGTTCTTCATCGCGGCCGTAGTTGTTTCTACTTATGCATTCAAGCTTCATAACCAAGCGATGAACGTACTAGATCGTTCGTATGAACCTATTGCCAAGCAAGATCCGCCAGAAATATATGTAGAACCTGCAAAAGATAAAGTGTCGATTCTATTGATCGGCGTTGACGAAAGCGAAGCACGCCAGGATCGTGAAGTGCACGGAAGATCAGATGCTTTAGTGCTTGCAACTTTGAATCCTAGAACCAAAAGCATCAAACTCGTCAGCATACCTCGTGACTCCTATGTTTATATTCCACAGGTAAACTATAAAGATAAAATTACACATGCCCATGCGTACGGGGGAACGGTAGCCTCTATTGATACTGTTGAAGAACTATTTGATGTTCCAGTCAACTATTACGTCAAAATGAACTTTAATGCATTCATCGATGTGGTAGATGCACTCGGCGGTGTAGAAGTTGAAGTTCCATACGAGCGTATAGAAAAAGATGAAAACGATAAAAATGCAATTCATCTAATGCCAGGACTTCATCGCCTTGACGGACGCCACACATTGGCTTTAGCACGTACTCGTAAACTGGATAATGATATCGAGCGCGGTAAACGTCAACAAATGATTCTACAAGCCATGATCAAAGAAGCGACATCGATTACATCCATTACAAAATACGGGGACGTCATCAATGCGCTTGGCGATAACATGAAGACCGATATGACATCCAAGCAAATATTGTCGTTTATTCAGTATATTAAAAGCGGACTACCAGACGTTGATACCATCACATTGACAGGCTACGACGATATGTCGACAGGTACGTACTATTACAAATTAGATGAGCAGAAGCTAGAAGAAGTAAAGCAGATTTTAAAATCCCATTTAGGGTTCATCCCTGACTCCTCTTCTCTAACCGAGCTAGACACGGATCAATCCTCCGCATCAGCTCAAACCGATTATCAATAGTTCATTCAGAAGCGATGTGACCTTAACTGGTTTCATCGCTTTTGTTATAGATAGGGAAAAGGAGTAGGTTCGATTAAAGAGTGTAATTAGCTAGTGGTTTGGGATTTACGTTCCAGACGGACGCGTTCCGCGGGCACGGCTTCAATCTCCTCGTCCACTTCGAGTGCAAAGATGTGCTCCTAACGCTTCGCTTTTACTCGCAAAAGCCGTACTTCGCAACGGCTCTCCCTGCGGGGCTTTCAGCTCGCGCTGTAGTCGCCGCCTGGAACGTAAATCCTACCTTGCGACTATAAATAGTTTAATAGTACATTGAAGTTGTTAACTGACCTAATTTTGTTCATCGAATCTATTTACGTGCAAAATACAAGTTCAAGAAAGAAACACTAGTGAAGCGAAGTGCAAGGCGGCGACTCGGGAAGGATCAGCTCGACAGGTGAGACAACCAAAAGGAAGCGAAGCGACCTGGTTGGCTCACCGCGAGCCCTTCCGAACGCGTCCGCCTGGAACGTAGCGAAACGGCGCATTCCCCTTTCCGCTCCCTACTACAAATTCACTATCCAAGGTCAACAAAAAAGCCCTCATCCGCTTCGCAGCAGACAAGGACTCGTTTTACTTATTTACCAATCATGCGTACTAAATTTAACAACGGACGATAATTCGCCCCAGCCAAACCAATCAATTCTACAAACAGTTCTATCACAAGCAACATGACGAAGATCAAAAGCAATGCGCCCCACACTGTTGCTTGTGAGAACAATACTGCGGCTGCTCCAAATAGAATCGCAATACCGTAAATCGTAAGTACAGCTTGTCTATGGGAGAAACCTACGCGCAATAAACAGTGATGCAAATGCGACTTATCTGCCGCTGTAATAGACTGCTTCATGCGAACTCGTCTAACAATCGCGAAGAATGTATCTGAAATTGGAACACCTAGCATGATAATCGGAATAACTAGTGATACAACGGCAACATTCTTAAATCCGAGTAATGCCAGTACCGAAATCATAAATCCGAGAAACAGCGACCCAGTGTCGCCCATAAAAATTTTCGCCGGATGGAAGTTGAACAATAAGAATCCAAGCGAACTAGCTGCCAATATGGAAGCTGTAGCAGCAACAAAGACATCTCCCATTAATAGGGCCATTACCGTAATGGCAATGAGCGCAATCGTGGAAACACCTGCTGCTAAACCATCTAATCCATCAATCAAATTGACGGCGTTCGTGATTCCGATGATCCAAATGATCGTGATCGGAATACTTAAATACCCAAAGTCAAGCTGTCCAAGGAACGGTAAGTTAATGAATTCAATTTGTAATCCGCCCCATAGGACCACAACTAACGCAGCCGCTAGTTGGCCTAACATTTTTGCTTTTGCTGTGATTTCCAGCATATCGTCTAAAAAGCCAATCATGACGATCAGTACCGCACCGATTAGGATGCTTACTGCGTGCTCGTCTTTTGGCAATAATATAGCATATCCAATAATAAACGCTCCGAAGATTGCGAGCCCGCCGATTCTAGGCATGATTCTCGCGTGAACTTTCCGATAATTGGGGCGGTCAACCGCACCGATCCGATACGCGAATTTGATGACTAGCGGTGTTAGTATGATTGCAGCGATAAAAGCTACAGACATTGCAATGAATAACATGTCTTTCCTCCCCAAATAGCATTAAGTACATATCTCCTTGTAGTATAACATAATTTTTGCTAGAGTTCATCATTTAGCATGCATTACTCATCTATTCCCTTACTCGCTTACTTGCAAACCCTAATTAATACCGCCACAACAAGGATTTAACCATTTTACATGTGGTAAATTGTGATCAATCTATTGTTCTTCTCTATCTATATATAGATAGTCTTTTATCGATCCTTTTGGTAAAATAGATAGGAATCTCTCATTTAAGATAGAGATTTATAAAGGAGCGTCTTATTCATGTTAAAAATCTTTAAACGTAGAACTGGAACGAGTGAACGACAATTGCGTAAATACCGCAAAATTGTGGAGCAGATTAATTCACTAGAACCTAAATATATCGCTATGTCTGATGATGATCTATCTGAAATGACAGAGCAATTCAAACAACAGTTGGAAGACGGCGCAACTGTCGAGACCATTATGCCGGATGCATTCGCAGTCGTACGTGAAGCATCTAAACGGGTTCTCGGTATGCGCCATTTTGATGTGCAACTAATCGGTGGTGCTGTATTAACAGAAGGTAATATTGCTGAAATGCCGACCGGTGAAGGGAAAACACTCGTCGCTTCTCTCCCATCCTATGTACGCGCGCTTGAAGGTAAAGGCGTTCACGTCATTACAGTCAATGATTATTTGGCAAAACGAGACTTTGATCAAATCGGTCAAATTCATCGCTTCCTTGGATTGACTGTTGGATTGAATGTTCCGATGATGCAAGGACCAGCGAAGCAAGCCGCCTACGAAGCAGATATTACGTACGGTGTTGGAACAGAATTCGGCTTTGACTATTTACGGGATAACATGGTGCAACACACTTCTCAAAAGGTGCAGCGACCTTATCACTTCGCTATTATCGATGAAGTCGACAGCGTCTTGATTGACGAAGCGAAAACACCATTGATTGTAGCAGGCAAAACGCAAGCCGATGCGGATCTTCACCATATCGCAGCTCGCCTAGCCAAACGCTTTAAAGTAGATGAAGATTTTGACTTTGACGAAGCAACAAAGGCAACTTCCCTTACCGAAAAAGGTATTGAAAAAGTCGAGAAAGCATTCGGTATTGGGAACTTGTATGATTTAGATCACCAAACACTTTATCACTACGTCATCCAGGCTGTCCGTGCGTTCGTCATCTTCAAGCGTGACGTCGATTACATCGTACGAGACGGAAAAATTGAATTGGTAGATATGTTCACTGGCCGCATTATGGAAGGTAGAACTTTATCAGATGGTCTTCACCAAGCAATTGAAGCGAAAGAAGGCGTCGATATTACAGACGAAAATAAAGCACAAGCGCAAATTACCATTCAAAACTATTTCCGTATGTATCCAAAGCTTTGCGGAATGACAGGTACTGCAAAAACTCAGGAGAAGGAATTCCGTGAAGTCTATAATATGGATGTAATCCAAATCCCGACGAACCGCCCACGTGCACGAATCGATGCCCCTGATTGCGTTTTCAGAACGACAGAAGAAAAGTATAAAGCAGTAGCAAAAGAAGTAGCCTCTCGTCACGCAAAGGGACAACCTGTATTGGTCGGTACTACATCTATTCTCCAGTCCGAAGCAGTCGCCAAGTATTTACGTGATGAAGGATTGAAGTTCCATCTATTAAATGCGAAAAGTGTCGAACAGGAAGTTTCATTGATTTCCGAGTCTGGACAAGCGGGCAATATTACCGTCGCTACGAATATGGCAGGTCGCGGAACGGATATCGTCCTAGGTGAAGGCGTGGAAGAAAACGGTGGACTATTTGTATTAGGTACAGAAAAACATGAAAGTCGTCGTGTAGATAATCAGTTACGAGGCCGTTCAGGTCGTCAAGGTGACCATGGAGAAAGTCAATTCTACCTTTCTTTAGAAGATGAAATGTACATACGCTTCTCTCCTGAAGAACTCGAGAAATTCTTGACGAAGGTCCGTACGGATGAGAATGGTAAAGTACTGAACCCTGAAGTAGATGAACTGACGGAACGAACACAACGTATCGTGGAAGGCGCGCACTTCTCTATGCGTGAGTATAATCTAAAATTAGATGATGTCATTAATGATCAACGTGAAGTAATCTACTCTTTACGTAATCGCGTACTTGAAGGCGATGACATTTTCGATAAACTCAAGACGATGTTGTCAGAAACAGTGGAGTTCGTTGTGTTAGATAGTTGTCCAGAAAATGAAATTGCCGATAACTGGGATTTTGATCGTATCGAGCGGACTATGAACGCACTTTTACTGACGCCGGTGAATCTTCCCAATTCATTAGATAGAACCGCAGATATAATGAAAGAGTACGATGAAGAAATGGCAGAGTTGTTTGCATTTATTGACACTTTCACTGATAATGAACAAGTGAGCCAACTGTTGCCACAAGTCATGTTGAGCTATATTGACACGATGTGGGTTAAGCATTTGGAAGTAATGACTCGTCTAAAAGAAGGAATTGGATTGCGTTCATACGGACAAGAAGATCCTATGCGTATTTACCAGCGTGAAGGCTTGCAGTTATTCGCCAAGCACTATCAACGCCTACGCCGGGATATTGCGTCTGAGATTATCGCATTCATGAAGCAACTCAATACAGAACAGGAGGTTTCCCAATGAAACTCTTCAATTTATTCAAAAAAACCGAAAAAACCGGATTGGACAGTACAGTTGAATCCGAAGAAATTTTAGAAAATGGCCAAGCTGTTTCAGGCGATGAAGATATCGAAACAGAATTATCTCTTCATGAGCAATGGAACCTAACGCAGGAGCAGGAATATGTTTTTCGTTTCCTAGCAAATGAACTAGAGCCATTAAAACCAAATCAAATCTCCTTATCAGGTATCGATATTGATTTGGAACCTGCAAACGGTAGCTGGTTAGTTAAAGCATTCTTCCGTTCTTCACTTGATCAAGCGATCACTGTAGGCGAAATCGAGCTATTATTACTTGATGAAGAGGGCAATACAGCCGCATCTGCGGAGTTCGATTTGAATGAGTTAGGTGAAATCCCGGCGCGCAGTGCCCGTCCATGGGTATTCGTTTTCGAAAAGAAAGATCAATTAGTAGAAGAAATCCCTGCAGCGAATTGGAAGCTTGCATTCAACGTTCACTCGATGATGCCACATCAATTGGAATTGGCACCAACATGGGAAGAACAACTCCCTGCTGAGCAAAAAGAAGCGCTATCTAAAATTGTCAACGACCTTCCGAAATTGAAGCCACGCGAAGTAAATATCGCTGGATTCCAAATCCAATCACAAGATGAAGGTACGATTGCAGCATCCGTTTTCGTTCGGAACGGACACTCTAAACAAATCAATATTGAAAAGTTACCGCTTGAATTGATTGACGCAACAGGAGAATTGGTAGCACGAGGAACATTCGACCTCAATCCTCCACTTTCCGTGAAAGCAAATAGCACGACTCCTTGGACATTCATCTATCCTAAGGAATTAGTGAAGAAAGAAGAACCGGATTTCTCTCGTTGGACAATCCGCGTTCCACAAGACGCAACTAACTAATATTTACCGGATAAGATGGGGTCTCCCCTTCTCTATCCGGTATTTTTTCGCAAAAAAAATCGATCCTCCACGTAGGAAGATCGATGTCTCTTCTATTATATACCCGCAACACGCTTCGCACCTATATAGCGCTTGCCCCAATACGTATCATTCACTCTATCTACACGCACACCTTTTGATGTAGAAGCATGTGCGAACTTGCCATTTCCAACGTAAATTCCAACGTGAGAAACACCGCGTCCTGTCGTGTTAAAGAATACTAGATCACCATTACGTAGATTTGATTTCTTTACAGCACGCCCTGATGCATACATCGCTTTAGATGTTCTTGCTACTTTTAATCCATTTTGCTTGAATACATACCCAACATAACCTGAGCAATCAAACCCTGCTCTAGTCGTACCGCCATAGCGATATTTGATACCCGTTAAACTAGTTGCTGTCTTTGTGATATTCGTTGTTTTACCCGCTGCATCTGCTTGTCCCGCAAATGGCGAGACGATTAAAAGTGTGGTAAGTGCTAGGACTGAAATAACTTTTTGTAATAGATTCATAAGTTCCTCCAATAATAGTATGTATTTTTAGTAGTTTACTTGTCTGTTTAGATGTACTTATCTTAGCATTTTACAAACTCTATAATTATTACAGTAATGTAACAAGATTATTTCAGAGAACAAACAATATGTTACGCTTGAAATATACGTGTCTAAAATTGGCAAAGCCATGTACTAGGTTGATTGTATTGTACAAAAAAGACTACCCTAGAAGTCAGCTTGCACTTCCAGGATAGTCTCTAATAATACTCTATTCTACTCAATCAAGCTGTAAATCAGTGATCACAATTACATCCTCATGACGCAATAGCTTTGTAATCGGCCACTCCGTTGTAATTTCTCCAGCTTTTAATTTCTCCATCGCCGGACGCTTCTTCTCACCAAACGCCACCATGATCAACTTCTTCGACTTTACAATAGAAGAGATCCCCATCGTTAATGCGTTATTCGGAATCTTATCATCGTTTTCGAAGTATTGACTATTAACGCCCAGTGTAGAGTCTGTCAGTGTCGCAACATGTGTTACAGAATCAAATGGCGTTCCTGGTTCGTTGAATGCGATATGACCATTCTCCCCTACTCCAAGAAGTTGAATATCTAACGGATTAGAATTCAATTTATTCTCGTAATCTTTACACTCCTGATCTAAATCTTCAGCCATGCCATTCGGAATATGCGTTTCTTTGAACGGCTTTTTACTGAATAGATGCTGATTCATAAAGTATGCATAGCTATTCGGGTTGTCTGCGTCAATACCGACGTATTCATCTAAATTGAATGCGGTAATATTTGAAAAGTCTAACGACGAATTAGTCCATTCATTGTAAATCGGAATCATCGTGCTGCCTGTAGCCAATCCCAGTACATGCAATCTATTATTATGAAGTTCTTCAGAAATCAGTTTAAATACTTCTTTGGCCCCTTCATCGGGGTTTTCCACTGTTATCCATTTCACATTTTCCATTTCACACACCGGCTTCCTAGGTTTTACCTAATAATATTATAATTTCAATTCAACATACGGTCAACATTGAATACATGTGACCTCACTCCGTATTCCCTAATTCACTCACTGTTACACTTAATTTCCCTTGTGAATCTAACGAACTATTCCGACAGATCCTTCAACCTAGTTTAAATCATAAATACAACAAAGTGCGTATGACAAAAGCATGTAAAGTGGTTGAACATATTGTGAACATTACGTTTAATCTTCTATTCATAGGGATTTCCCTAATACTTTATTCCCTCGCTAGTATTATGATAAAAGTATGAATTCCATTTAGACAAGGAGGTGGCCGTATTGAGCAAGAAGATATCTTCTACAAATCAACCAAAAGAAGAAGCGAATTTAAAAGGTACCCTGATCATGGTGATGATCATCGGGATCGTCATTCTTGTTATGTGGTTCGGCGCTTACGGATTATTCTTATCTAGATAATAACTAGCATTAAAGGAGGAAACATTATGCATTTGCATAAGTATGAAAAAGTATGGATTGTGTTCGGTTTAGCATCATTGGTTTTATTCTTACTCATTATTGGCTTTGCGGCGTTCTGGAAAGGAACACATCCACAAAGTCATATCGAAACAATCGATCCACAAAACGTCGAAGCGAACGAATCATTCCAACCTGATAATCTCGGTTTGACAGAAGTTGCTGACGGTAAATACGTAGTCAATATTGTCGCTTCCGCTTTTAACTATGACCTCGGCAAAGAAGAAGACGGAACCGCTACTAAGACGATTCGTGTACCAAAAGGTTCCACAGTTCTTTTCCAAGTAACGAGTAAAGACGTTGTCCACGGATTCCAAGTGGCAGGTACAAATGTCAACATGATGGTCGAACCTGGACATATTAGTCGCTTCGAATCCGTCATGAAAAACAACGGCGAATTCACGGTAGTTTGTAACGAATATTGCGGCATCGGTCACCATTTGATGTTCGGCACAGTGGAGGTGTACTAACTCATGGAATTATTTAATTTCTCAAAAAAAGAATCCAGATTGTATATGGCCTTTATGCATGTCACATTTATCTCTCTTTTAATTGGTGGATTGATGGGACTGCTTCAGACATTAGTTCGTTCTGGTAAATACACATTACCTTTCAACATTGATTACTATACGATTCTAACGACACACGGTGTCATACTCGGTTTAGTTTTGACTACGTTCTTCATCGTCGGTTTCCAATTTTCTCTTATGGGAAAAACAGTCGGTATTTCAGACAAACAATTAATGTGGGGTTGGATTTCATTCTGGGTCATGTTGGTTGGTACGGTGTTATCTGCATGGATGATCTTAACAGGTGAAGCTTCTGTATTGTATACATTCTATACTCCGCTTCGCGCACACCCTATTTTCTACATCGGTCTGACTTTCGTCATTGTAGGGAGCTGGATTGCCGCTTTCACTAACTTCCGTCAACTATATGTATGGAAGAAAGCCCATAAAGGTGAAAAGTCCCCTTTACTAGCATTCATGGTAGTCATCAATATGATTATGTGGTTCGTTGCAACACTTGGTGTAGCATACTCAGTCATCGTATTGATCTTGCCTTGGTCACTTGGCTACGTCGCAACAGTTAACGTATTATTGACACGTACATTATTCTGGTACTTCGGTCACCCGCTCGTATACTTCTGGTTATTACCTGCCTACATGGCTTGGTATGCAATTATCCCGAAAATCATCGGCGGAAAACTATTCAGCGATCCGTTAGCTAGACTAGCGTTCATTTTATTGTTGATGTTCTCGATTCCAGTCGGATTCCATCACCAATTGACTGAGCCAGGTATTGATCCAACTTGGAAGTTCATCCAAGTAGTCTTAACGTTCATGGTAGTCATCCCTTCTCTGATGACTGCATTTTCTTTATTCGCGACATTTGAAATCACAGGCAGAAGAAAAGGTTATACATCTCTATTCGGCTGGTTCAAAAAACTTCCTTGGAAAGACGTTCGGTTCTTAGCACCTTTCGTGGGTATGGTGGCATTTATTCCAGGTGGAGCAGGCGGTATCATTAACGCTTCTCACCAAGTAAACTCGCTTGTTCACAACACGATTTGGATAACAGGGCACTTCCACTTAACAGTTGCAACAACCGTTATTTTAACGTTTTTCGGTATTGCGTATTGGTTGATCCCTCACTTGACTGGACGCCGATTGACTCCTACATTGAATAAATTAGGTATCATTCAGACGTTCATTTGGGCAATTGGTATGACCATCATGTCAACTTCCATGCACATTCAAGGGTTAATCGGCGGACCACGTCGTTCAGCATTCTCTGAGTACGCAGGTGGAGATCAAGTTTCTACATGGATCAGCTATCAGATATGGCAGGCTGTCGGCGGAACCATTTTATTCGTTGGTATTCTATTGATGTTCTACATCTTCATTCAATTGGCATTCTTCGCTCCACGTGGTTACGAAGAATATCCAATCGCTGAAGAAGAAGTAGATGCTGAGAAATCACCGAGAATATTGGAGAACTGGTATTTATGGGTTGGTATTACTATTGTATTGATTTTATTCGCGTATACGATACCGATGATCGATATCATTAAGCACTCTCCTCCTGGATCCATTCCATTTGACTGGCCTATTGGACGTTCTTAAACAGCAGAAAAGCCCTAAATAATCCGTCGTATTATCCGGATTATTCACGGGCTTTTTTCCACAATTTACACGGTGCGATAAAATAAACCTCAGCAATTTCTTATAAAATATATAATCGTCATGAACAAGTAGCAAGTCTTCAGAACTGTTTCAAGTCCACAAAAATAAATTTCAGGGTATTTTCACACGTATTAAACCTAACCAACTATTAAATTACTAAGTAAAGATAGTTCCAAAGATACGTTTAATATCCAATAGTGTATTGTATGATAGGTTTATAGGTTTAATAACAAATTAATACTCTGCAGTACAAAGTACCAAATCTAGTATACTAAAAGGAGATACGTCGAAATGAAGAAAATTGCCCTAGCCGCGATCGCCTCTTTTTTGCTTGCAACAAGCATCTCAGTTGGCAGTGTTGCCGCCGCATCGAAAACGCATGTTGTGCAAGCAGGAGATACTCTTTACAAGATTTCCAATCAGTACAAGATTACGGTAACCGAACTAAAACGTCTGAATTCTCTTACTTCTAATGATATCAAAGTTAAACAGAGACTAATAGTAGAAAATAAAGCAACCTCTTCAAAAACTGTTTCTTCTACTAATTCATTGGGTACATTATCATCTAGCAAGCCAGTGACACAGCCAAATCCCCCTATTACTAGCCAGACGCTAGGTAAAAAATTAGAAGCTATTACGCAGCCTTTGCTAGGAACTCCATATGTATGGGCTGGTGTAACCCCGGCAGGATTTGATTGTAGCGGATTCATTTTTTATGCATTCAACGAAGCTGGCGTTAAAGTTCCACGATTAGATACGATCGGTTTCTATAACCGTTCTCTATTCATAAAAGATCCGGTAGTGGGTGATTTGTTATTCTTCCAAAATACATATCGTCCCGGCATCTCACATATCGGTATTTATCTAGGAGACAATAAGTTCATTCATGCGGGGACAAAAGCTATCGAAGTCGCCTCACTCGATTCTTCTTATTGGAACGCACATTTTATGGGCTTTAAACGCTTTGTAGACGTAAGATAAATAACGGGTTGTCTTGTAAGTCATAATGACTTGTAGGACAACCCGTTTTATTTATTGTTTTACTCAACGTGCTGAATAACCACCATCAATCACAAGCTCCGCACCTGTAATATAAGACGCTTCATCCGATGCCAAGAAGAGTACCGCATTCCCCACATCTTCCGGTTGACCTAAACGTTGGAGTGGGGTCATTTTAATCAACATATCAAGTTGAGCCTTAGACTTTTCAAGATTTGCAACCATCGGTGTTTCGATAACTCCTGGGAATACTGTGTTTACACGGATTCCTACATGTCCATATTCCGCCGCCGCTGCTTTGGAAATTGCACGTACCGCGCCTTTAGATGCAGAATATGGATTCAAGCCCATACCAACCAAAGCAGTATAAGAAGAAATATTAACGATTGCACCTTTTCTCGCTTCTTTCATATATATTGAAGCATGCTTCATGCCTAGGAATGTACCGAAGCTATTAATATCTGAAAGTCTGCGCCAGTCTTCAATCGTGATTTGGTCTACAGTTTTTTCAGTTGAGATCCCGGCATTATTCACAAGAATATCAATTTTACCGAAATGATCGACAGCCTTTTTCATAGCATCTTTCCACTCTGCATCTTCAGTCACATTCAATTGGATAGGGAGAATATCGTCCTGACCGCCCCACTTCTCTTCAAGTGCTGCTGTATTAATATCAGCTGCAATTACTTTCGCGCCTTCTGCCGTGAATTGCTTTACCATCATTTCACCCATACCGGATGCTCCACCTGTAATGAATGCTACTTTGTCTTGTAATCTGCTCATCCTATATCTCTCCTTTATTGTCGTTACTATATAAGTTGAACTTAAGAAGTAGTAATCTCATGGGAACCGTTGATTTCCGTTCCAGGCGGACGCGTTCCGCGGGCACGGCCTCAATATCCTCGTCCGCTACGCTACCTGCGGGGCTTTCAGCTCGTGCTGTTCCCGCTGGAAGAGCCGTCACGAAGAACGGCTTTTGCGAGTAAAAGCGAAGCGTTAGGAGCACATCATTGCACACGCCGCCTTCCTCTCCAATCAACTTAGTGTATCCTAAAATCTTTAATTCAATTTATATACTATATACTTTAACATTAAAGTATATTGGATTCAATTATACGATTCGATACTATCTTCTTCAACAACGGAACATTTATACATTCCTTGTATAGACCTTATGCATACGGTATAATTAGTGTTGTATATATACTCTAAAAATGGAAGAAGTGAACAAACATGTTCAAAGATCCACGTTATCTACTTTATAATGCAGCGGGCTTCCGGCAGGATTTGATTGCAGGGATTACTGTTGGAATTGTAGCCATTCCACTTGGGATGGCTTTTGCAATTGCTTCCGGTGTGAAACCGGAATACGGGCTTTATACTACGATTATTGCTGGACTTTTAGTCGCGTTGCTAGGCGGTTCACGTTACCAGATCGCTGGCCCTACTGGCGCATTCATTCCCATATTACTAGCTATTGTACTGCAATACGGTTACGAAGATCTCCTGATCGCTGGATTTCTCGCTGGTATTCTTCTGGTCATTATGAGCTTTCTCGGTGTCAGTAATCTCATTCATTTCGTCCCGCGATCGGTGACAATCGGATTCACTGCCGGGATAGCAGTGATTATTTTTACTGGACAATTCCAAAACTTCTTTGGATTGACGGGAGTAGAGAAAAAAGAGTTCTTCCATGAAAGCATGGTGGAAATCGCTCGTCAATTTCATACCGTCAATACTTTTAGTATCCTGACTGCCGCAATCGGTCTCGTCGTCATCTTCCTATTACCGAAAATCGCTCCCAAAATTCCGTTGCTCCTTATTGCGCTGTTGGTTCCTACTATCTGCTCGATGTTGTTCTTCCCAGGTAAAGTAGAAACGATTGGGACAGCATACGGTGGCATTCCGCAACATCTGCCAAGTTTTCATTTTCCTGAAATCACGTTCGCTAAACTAGTGAATCTATGGCAACCTGCTTTAATCATTGCTGCACTCGGTGCAATCGAATCGTTGCTTTCCGCAGTCGTTGCAGATGGAATGAAAAGTAAGGTACCCAAGCATGATTCCAAGAAAGAATTATTCGGTCAAGGTGTCGCCAATATCATTACACCATTATTCGGTGGAATCCCAGCTACCGGTGCCATTGCGCGTACCGCCACAAATATCGGTTCTGGCGCGGTCAGTCCGATCTCCGGTGTTGTGCAAAGTTTATTTGTCTTAGCTTTCTTATTACTATTTGCACCTTATGCTTCTTATATACCGTTGGCCGCAATGGCACCCATTCTGATGTTCGTCGCGTGGAATATGAGCTCACGAAAGGCCTTCGCCCAAATCGCTTCGTTACGCTCGGGTGATTCACTTGTGTTACTGACAACTTTTCTTTTGACCATATTCGTGAATCTAACAATCGCAGTCGAAGTCGGAATCTTGCTTGCTGCCCTGTCATTCTTACGCAAGATGAGCGGCTCATTGGATATTAAAAAGAGTAAACTATCAGAGGTTGAAAAATTCAAGTTATCTACGGGAAATGAATCTGAGCTGATCAAATTCAAACTCTCTGGTCCTCTGTTCTTCGGTACAGCCAAATACTTCGAGGATCGATATCCTGAATTATTGAATCTTGAGCAGAAGACGATTATTTTGGACATGAAAAATCTAACAGCTATCGATGCCACTGGTGAAGCAGCCCTTTCCGCCATGCTCGACGAAGCAGACCGCCAAAACAAACGACTTATATTTAAGAAAGTACCTCCCGAGAAAGTAAACTTGTTCAAACGGAGTGGTTTATATGACAAAATTGGTGAAGATAACTTCTTTATGCAATGAGTCTTGGATTTGAGCTAGTAAGTGGTCAGTATTGCTTAAAGGTGAAGTGTATGAACTGTCGTGGTAGGCGAAACAATGAAACTAAGCTAAGTCCTGTCTGGTTCACCGTATAAATTATTCAGCAGCGTGTTAGTGAGGACAGCGACCTCTTCAGTTGCACTGCCAACACAAAAAAGCTTTCACTCAACTGAGTGAAAGCTTTTTTCATATCATTACAATTTCCATTTAAACCGAGCATACCCCGCAAGTAAAAGGAAGTTCACTGCAGCACTGATGACAGTACCATATGCAATGGCCTGCGCACCCATCTGATCAACAAACGCAAAAATAATACCAATATTAATTCCAAACACGCTGATCAAACTAAAGATAATAGGTGTGATCGAATTACCTTTTGCATAATAAAAACGAGTGACATACGTATTGGCCGCCAAGAAAAACATCGACAAAGCGAATACTTTAAACACCGGCACCGTCAGCATAACGGACTTCTCATCGAAATTCCCATAACCGAATACTAATCGGATGAGCGGCTCGGCTAGGAAGTAGCAGAACACCGTCGCTGGCAATAGTAACGCGACCATGTAGAGCATGCCTTTCTTGTAAAGCGCCTTGACCGTATTTGTATCCCCCTCGCCTTCTTTCTTCGCGAGCATCGGATAGATAACCGTCGTCACAGCCGTCATGAGAATCGCTTGTGGAAAGCCCGTCAGTTTCGATGCGTAGTTAATAGAAGAAATCGCACCTTCCCCTAATCCCCCCGCCGCAATACGGTGAATAATGAAGTAAAACTGCAATGATGCGCCACCGAATAAAATGGGCAGGGCGAGCCACCACATTCTCTTAATATCCGTCGGCATGCCGAATGAAGGTTTCAGAGAGGAAAGATCTGCACGTTTGATACCCCAATACAGGAAGAGCCCCATTAGGATCGCACTGACCATCGCGCCCACGCCATAGGATTCGGGACCCAGCCATTTTGTTAGCGCAAAGCCCACCGCAACAAATGCTGCGTTATACAATAAGATCGCGAGACTTGATAACTGAAAGCGGTCATTGATATTTAATAATCCACTCATCCATGTTGACATGACCAATACAATAGAAGAAGGCATCATCCAAAGGAAGAGATTTCTTACTAATGTATAGTCTTCCTCACTTAACTCTTTAAAGAATAGGTTTAAAATCGGATTCGTCAAAACGATAAGTACTAATGTAACGAGTGTAGCAGTCATCACCACTGTCGTGAACGCTTTGCGTACAAATAAGGGTCTATCCATATTCGCTGAATGGTAGATCGATATAAAGGCAGTCGTCAACGCTCCACCGAGCACTAGATAAATGAAGTTCGGAATCGTATACGCTGTCGCGATGGCATCCGCTACTGTCGAAGTACCATATTGTATGCCAATCACGACTTCCCGCCCGAAACCAAACAATCTGGCGACAATATTAATGATAGCGACAGTGCCAATGATCTTGAATAATTTACTCATTTGGAAGATCCTTTCCATTCTGTTCATAGATATCGTTCAACCTTTGGACGATTACTGTTGAAGAATGTTGCTGAATCACTTGTTGCGTGACTTCATGTTGCTCTCTTGTCACTTCATTCGCAAGTGCTTCTTCGAGTCCAGCAGCCAAGGCTTGCGCGTTACGTGGCTCGACTAACGTTCCGACATCGTCTTTTAACAAATAAGGAAGGCCTCCCACATTCGTTGCTACGACTTTGGCTCCCGAGGCAAGCGCTTCGAGCGCCACCAAGCCAAAACCTTCATGATAAGAAGGTAACACGAGAATATCGGTTGCTGACATCCATTTCGCAAGTTCAGTCTGGCTGACAGGCTCTTTAAAGCGAATGCCCGAGTTGTTGCCGACTTTTTCTAACGCTTCCGCTGTAAAACGCTGGTCCTTTTGCGAACCTACTATATATAGAAGAAGATCGTCATAGGTCTCTTGTAATTGTGTAAATGCATCGATCAATTCCATGACACCTTTTGCTTCAATAACGTTTCCTACAAAAAGCACTACACGTTCATTCAACGGCACGTCCAGTAAAAGCCGAACTTCCTCTTGAGCCATTGGCTTGAAGACACTCGTATCCACCCCCATACTCATGATTTCTACTTTGCTAGGGGCTATTCCATAATCCGTAATGACATCATTTCGCAACTTCTCTCCAACGGTAATCACCCCTGAAGATTCTTGTAAAATGCGTTTCGTAAATTTTGCGATACGTTCACTTCTTTTTGCCATTTTATCTAAATCTCCACCATGCACTGTCACAACGTACGGGATCTTCCATAATTTCTTTGCAAGCAACGATACTATTCCAGTAGGAAACGCGTAATGCGCATGTGTGATACTAATTTTCTTTTTATGCTGTAAAACGTATAGAAGGGATTGTATTCCCCATGAAAGATAGTTGGTTATCTTCCCGATCTTTCCTTTACCGGGATCATGTATGGCGATAACTTTCACATCTACGCCATCATTTTTTAATTGTTCCACTTGGTTTCTCACAAAAATTCCATAGGTTGGATGCTCCGTGGAAGGATACATATTACTAAATACTACTACTTTAGGCACGCATAACTCATCCTTTATTACTTACTGTCATAATCTACTAAGCACTTTGATATGTTGAATGATTATACCACATACTACGCGTATATAACGTCATAACGTCCATAAACTGACTATCTTATTTATTCTGATTAGGGGAAATGTCGTGAGTTATTCATATGAACATTTCATTCATATGTCAGCGTGTAATTTTCTTGTAATATAAATGTAATAATTCCCATGTTTATTCGTGCTAACATATTCCTAGATTACAAAGCGCAACAGTGATTGCGTGAAAGGGGAATTTGAGCACAGCATGAAACGTCTATTCACTCTGGTCATGGCAAGTCTACTATTCTTTTCATTCGTACCAGAATTTGCTTCCGCAAACTCACCAACATCATTAGTAAGCACCGCAAAAAAATATATGGGAACACCTTATCGTTTAGGTGGGACAACCCCAACGGCTTTTGATTGTTCAGGATTCACGCAATACGTATTCAATGAAGAAGGCCTTTCTATTCCGAGAACGACTGGTCAGCAAATCGGAATCGGCACTTCTATTGCTAAAAGCAATCTAGAAGTTGGTGACCTCGTATTCTTCAATACGTCAGGTCGCGGCGTATCACACGTCGGCATCTATGTAGGGGCTAATAACTTTATTCATGCTTCTGTTAGTAAAGGCGTCATGGTATCCTCATTGGATGATCCATACTACTGGAAGAGCCGTTATATCGGTGCACGTCGCGTAGCGAACTTCACTGATAATGTAAGTACAGAGAACAAGGTTGCAGCGTCTGCTCCAGTTAAAGAAATTGTGTATGCCACTCGCGGTGAAATTGCACAGGTACTTGCAGAAAAGTTAGATCTTGATATGACAACTGTTACTATGACATTTAACGACGTGGATGAATCAAATCCCCACTATAAAGCAATATCCGCAGTCGCTGAAGCGAATATTTTCTCTGGCGATGCAGGTAACTTCAATCCAAATAAAGAATTAACTCGTGCTCAAATGGCAAAAGTTTTAGTCGGAGCATTTGAATTAAGAGGTTCTGCTATTGCGAAATTCTCTGATGTTCCCACTGGACACTGGGCAACAGAATATATCAACATTTTATTCTATCACGAAATTACAACTGGTTACCTAGACGGTACATTTGGATTGTCAGATAAAGTATCAGTCGGTCAACTAAATAAATTCATCGAGCGTATAAATAATTGATGATCCTACCGAATGTTCAAACTAGAACATTCGGTTTTCTCTTAATTCACCTCTATCTCCCACTTCCGTACCACCTCTCCTTAAGTAGTAATGAAGAATCATAATTATACTATTTCTAATTTACGAACCATGACGAAAATATCTAGTAATTAGTTTTCATAACTGGTAAAATGAACCTATGAGTCTAGTAATACATTATATATTAAGGAGGATCTCATGAAACAATTTAAATGGGCAACAGTCGGTCTGTTGCTGCTAACTATCTTAGCTCTCTCACCTCTTCAGTCATTTGCAAGCTTCAAGTTTTCCGACGTCCCCGCCAACAGTGAATATTTCAAAGAAGTCCATTACATAGCGGAAAAAGGGATTATTAATCAAACACCTAAATTCAATCCTCAAGATAACTTACGACGTTCACATGTTGCGAAGATGCTCGTCATGGCAACTGGTACACAAAATACACAATTAAAAAACATGGAAATTAACGGACTGAAGACAACTAGTGAACAATACAAGTTTGCTAACATTGCCCTTCAAAAAGGATACTTCCCTAATACTGATGCAAACAACTTCAAACCGAACGAAGAAATTAAACGCGATGAAATGGCCTACGCGATGTCAGTGGCGTTTAACTTATCCGAAAAAGTAACGAGCCAAAAACCTCTAGGCATGGATGATGTGAAAAATCACAAATACGCTGATCGTATCAATGGTTTGTATTACGCAGGTATTACACAAGGCGACAATAAGAAATTCTTACCGAATAATTTATTAACACGTAAACAATTTGCATTATTCGTTGCACGTGCGATGGACAAGCAGTTCGCATTGACTGTTAAAACTCCAGACCAACAATCAAGCGTGAAGTATGTGCGCGTAGCCACTGGTGATGATTCAGATCCATTGAACGTGCGTAGCGCACCTTCTGAGTCTTCTGCTATTATCCATGTGTTGCCTAACGGTACAGTAGTAGAAGTAACAGGCAATCAAGGCATTTGGTTGAAAGTAAATATCAATGGTGTAGAAGGTTATATCCATGAATACTTTACGACAACTAATCTAAATGAAGCGAAACCGAATACACCAGCACCAACACCACCACCTGTCACTACACCGAAGCCGACGCCCGTTGCGAAAACAATGGGTAAAGTGACTGTCAATAATTTAAATATGCGTTCTGCAGGTAATTCTAGTGCACCTACTGTTGGTAAGCTTCAATCAGGCCAAAAAGTAGAAGTCTTGTCCGTTTCGGGATACTGGGCAAAGATTCGCACTGGTAGCACAACCGGTTATGTGCACAAGACCTATTTGAAATTGTTGAATCAAACAGGTAATCCATTGAAAGATCGTATCATCGTTGTCGATGCTGGTCACGGCGGACATGATCCAGGCGCAGGCAAAAATGGTCAATCCGAAAAAACGATCACACTGAACGTTTCAAAGAAAGTCGAAGCGAAGTTAAAGAATGCTGGTGCTAAAGTGTTAATGACGCGTTCCAATGATACGTATTACTCGCTCCAAGCACGTACGGATTTTGCCAAGAAGAATTTTGCAGAAACATTCGTTTCCATTCATGTGAACGCAGCAGGTTTTGCTGCAAAAGGAGCGGAAGTTTTCTATGATTCTTCTTCCAACGTAAATGCAACAGAAAGTCGCGATTTGGCTTCATTCATCCAGCGTAATATTGTGCAAAAGGCGAATATGTCTGATCGTGGTGTAAAGAATAAAGGTTTCTATGTAATCAAAAATAATAACGTAGCTGCTGTGCTTGTGGAGTTAGGCTTCATTACAAATTCTCAGGACTTTGCGAAGTTGACAAGTGAACAGTATTTGAATATTTATGCTGATGCGATCTACACAGGTCTATATCAATATTACAGCAAGCAATAATGTCATCCACCTCCTAGATATATTCTGGGAGGCTTTTTATATGTTCCTATTGTTGGACGACTGGCGATTCTGCGCTGATATGAGCCAAGTTATGGTTCATTACCCAACTCCTCACCCCACTTCTCAAGCAAAAAAACCGTTATAAGAAGCAAGCTCCCCATAACGGATCATTTCATTAGCCAATCAGCTGATTAACCTCTTTAGCAAAAACATTTTGTGCCTTAGAAATATCTACTTTATGACCCATCTCGTTCAACGTTTCACCAATTTGCATAACTGCTTTCTCTAACATATCCGCTGTCGTATTCCCCATATGTCCGATACGGAACGCCTTTCCAGCCAAATGAGCGAGTGAGCCGGATAGAACCGTACCTTTCTCCGCCATAGCCGAACGGAACTTTCCGTCATCAATACCTTCAGGATACAAAATACAGCTCAATGTTGGCGCCGCCACTTCTTCTGACGCAATCGCCTTCATACCATAGACTGCTAGACTCTGTCGAACAGCACGGCCGAATGCCTGATGGCGTTGAATACGTGCGTCTAGCCCTTCTTCTAATACGATACGTAGTCCTTCTTCTAGCGCATACACTAAGTTTACAGCAGGCGTTGCGAAATATTTTGAAGGATCGTGCATGATTGGAATCCAATTATAAATATCGCAATAGTAAGCTTGCACACGCTCCATAGCCGCACGAGCTTCCAAAGCTTTCTGATTAAACGCGACAAGCGCAATGCCTGGTGGAACGCCAATGGCTTTCTGTGACCCTGTCAAGACGATATCAATTGTGTTGCCTGCTCCACCGTATTCCTTACTCATGTCCTCATCCATCGCAGTAGTTGCACAAACACCGTCTACGATGACAAGAGCGCCATGCTTCTTAATAACCGGCACAACTGCTTCCAAATCAATCCTTACTCCAGTCGAAGTATCTGCATGTGTCACAGTTACCGCTTTATAAGTACCTTCAGATAATTTCTTGTCAATTTCTTCAGGGGAGACTTGCTGACCCCATTCGGATTGCAATACATCCACTTGAACACCGAATGCTTGTCCCAATTTTATGAAGCGGTCGCCGAAATATCCTTGGCTAACGACGAGAATTTTTTCCCCTTCTGCCACCGTATTCACAATTGCCATTTCCATTCCGATCGTGCCTGAACCAGCGACTACAAATACCTCGCCGTCTGTATTAAAGATTTCCCTCGTCTGATCAATAGTATGTTTATAGATTTTGACAAAGCGCGGATCCGTATGCGACCATGTCTCACTCGCCATTGCATCATAAATAGAATCCACTACTGGTGTGGGTCCAGGGATTAACAGCATCTCTTTATTTCTCATCATTTAATTCCTCCTCTGAATGAAGTACATATCTCTTATACTATACAAACTATCTAAATTTTTCAAATAAAAGAAAAGGAGGGAATTGGATGTAAATATCCAATTCCCTCTACATTTCACTCCATCTGATGAAAGATGATGTGACCCCGTTATCATATGAATACCCCTTTGTTGCAGCGAACGAGACTTTCTCCCAAAAGTCACGTTCGGTAAAGCAATGCCGCTATTAGAACTGTGCTGTTTCAGTTGAACCAGACATAGCAGTTGTTGAAGATTGACCTTCAGAAATTACTTGTGCCACTTCATCAAAGTAACCAGTACCTACTTCACGTTGGTGACGTGTAGCAGTGTAGCCTTTTGCTTCGTTGTCAAACTCAGCTTGCTGAAGCTCTGAATAAGCGCCCATTCCGCGAGTCTTGTAGCCGTGTGCCAATTCGAACATGCTGTGGTTCAATGTGTGGAAACCTGCAAGTGTAACGAACTGGAACTTGTAGCCCATTTTACCAAGTTCAACTTGATACTTTTCAATTGTTGCATCATCCAAGTTTGCTTTCCAGTTAAATGAAGGTGAGCAGTTGTATGCAAGCATTTTTTCAGGGAATTTCGCATGGATTGCATCAGCGAATTCTTGTGCTTCCTCAAGTGATGGGTGAGATGTTTCACACCATACTAGGTCAGCATATTCTGCATACGCTAGACCGCGTGCAATTGCTTGTTTGATGCCTGGCTTAGATTTGTAGAATCCTTCAGGCGTACGCTCTCCAGTCAGGAACTCCGCATCTACTGGATCGATGTCACTAGTGACCATATCCGCAGCATCAGCGTCTGTACGCGCGATGATTACTGTATCCACGCCTAGAACGTCAGCAGCTAGACGAGCAGCAGATAGGTTGCGAACTGCGTTTTGAGTTGGAAGAAGTACTTTACCACCCAAGTGTCCACATTTCTTTTCAGATGCTAATTGGTCTTCCAAGTGAACACCAGCAGCTCCAGCTTCGATCATGCCTTTCATCAGTTCAAACACGTTCAATGGACCACCGAAACCAGCTTCCATGTCCGCTACGATTGGAGCGAACCAATCAAATCCGTCTTCACGGCCTTCAGCATGGTCGATTTGGTCAGCACGTTGAAGTGCTTGGTTGATGCGTTTAACAACTGCAGGTACAGAGTTTGCTGGATATAAACTTTGGTCAGGATACATTTGTCCTGCAAGGTTTGCATCAGCAGCAACTTGCCATCCGCTTAGGTAGATTGCTTGTAGACCAGCTTTAACTTGTTGAACTGCTTGGTTACCCGTAAGTGCACCTAGTGCATTAATGAAATCTTCTTCATGAAGAGATTTCCAAAGGCGAGCAGCACCCTTTTCAGCTAGTGTATTTTGAATTAGAAGTGAACCTCTTAGTTTAACTACGTCCTCAGCAGTGTAGTTACGTTTGATTCCTTTCCAACGGCTATCTTCAGCCCAGCTTTTCTCCAGTTGTGCAATTTGTTCTTGTCTTGTTGACATTATCTTCACACCTTCCCAATTTTTCAACGGCTAACTGTTACAGTCTGTTTCATAACAGCTATCTTCGTTATGTATTACTATATAACAGTACTTCAGAATTGTCAGTCCATTTCGACAAAAAGGCTTTTTTAGCGGATGAAAGAATGATAGAATGGATGAAAGGGCATACATTGGACTATAACTATATAAAAAGGGGATTTTATGAAGATTATGGAAAATAAAGATATCCCAAAGAAAATTCTGAATCAATACGCTTCTGTTTTAGAGGACTGGGTTCCAAAAGACGCTTCTATAGCTATCGCAGTTTCCGATCACTATATCTACTACGTTCCAGGTATGCATGATATTCATTTGAGAGAAGGGCAGCATATCCAGACCGGTAGTATCGCCGAAGTGACGATCAAAAATCAGCGCAAAGTGGAAGTGATCATGGATAACTCTCTTTATGGTACATCCTACTTCGGTATTGGTTATCCTATTGATGTACAAGGAGAAGATGGCGCGTTAATCATCATCCTTCCGCCTAACTTCCACGTACTGAAAAAAGATCAGTTACAGTTCCTAACAGGAAAGAAAGAGGATGAGTGGTTCCCGATCCCTTTAGATCAAGTCAGTTATATAGAAAGTTTACATAAAAAAACATGGTTTTACACAGCGGGTGAGAATTATAATATTAGTTTTACGCTGAAAGATTTACACCTTCGTTTGCCGAGATGTTTCCTACGTATTCATCGTTCATACATTATTAATATGAATTGCATCGAGAAAATTTCACGGGATTTTTCTTCGAATCTGGTAATTAAGCTCATCGATGGTACGGAGTTGCCAGTTAGTCAGACGTATTTGAATGAAGTGCGAGCGCTTTTAGGATTTTAATATAAAAAAGACTGAAGCCCCTACCTATTCATTGAGGATGGATCTTCAGTCAACGCATATGATTCATTTCATATGCTTTTTTATTTGTTTTTTTTTATCGCGTCAGTAAATTGTTTGGTCCCTTTCATCGCTTTCTCATATAAGGAAGCGGAAAGTTTTGCGGTTTTTGTACACGTATCGTTCCAGTCTGCCGCTAACGAGTCAAAAGCTTTGGAGAAGTGGTCGTCCGCTTTATGCATTTCGCCAATTGGAATAGCCACTTCTGATAGATCTGCAAGTTTCATGAAGTCCGTCACTTTGTGGTGATAGCAGACTGCGATAACAGGTGTTTCCGTACACGTTGCTAGGATCAACGAATGCAGTCTTGTGCCAATTACTATATCTTGTTTGGCAGAAATTTGCAGTAAGTCCACTGGTAATAAATTTCGATCGATTACAGTAGTTTTTTGAGCTTCCTTCATTAAGGATTGAATATCTTTCGTAACATCAGCGTCTTGAGGGAACTTGGTAGCGAAGAATGTGATTTCGACGGGGTGTTTAGCCGCTAATTCATCTAAATTTCTCGCCATTCCTTCTATATATTGTTGATAAATATCTTCTTTGCTCTCCGGCCAGTAACCGGCATGATAATATGGTACAGCTGTAATGCCGACTTTCAGCGGACAATCAGCTGTAGCTTTGCGCTCACGTTTTAATGAAAATGCCGGATCCCCTATGACTTCTACAGATTTTTGTACACCAACTGACTTCAAAAGTTCAGCTGATTCAGGATCTCTCACTGAAATACTTTCCGCATGTTTACCCATGTACCGGATGAACCATTTGCCTAACTCACTGCTGAGGGGCCCGGCTCCACAGCCATAAATGACATACGGAACACCAGAATTCTTAGCCATCATAGCGTATGATCCGTATAATGGTGCTTCACGTTTATACAGATCCATTAAAATTCCGCCACCGCCTATAATCAGCAAGTCGAACGTTTTAACAATCTTTTTGTTTTGAAGATACGTAGCACCGAATGTTTTCACTGCGTTACCTTTTTTATAATATAAAGGCGCACTCATCACCTGATAGCGCTTCGCTGTTTGCTTCGGATTATTGCTGAATACCGTAATAACGTCACTTGGGACATTAAAGGTCGATGTAATTTGTGAAATAAGACTCAATAAAATGGCTTCATCGCCGTTATTATCATTTCCATAGTTCCCTACTATTCCTATTTTCAATTTATACCATCCTCTGCAGTTCGTTTGCTATAAGTATAGCAGAGTGACCTTTTATAGTGTATTCAAAAGACAGAGAAGCCTTCCAATCCAGGAATACGTCAAGGATCGGAAGGCTTCTATACTTACTTTTCTATACTCCTATATAGGAATGCACTGAATTGGGCACGGTTGACCGGCTTACCTGGCATGAATTCCCCGTTTTCATTTCCAGTAGTAATCCCGTGGTTTGCCAGAATATGAATCTGCTTGTACGCACCATGCTGTGGTGAGACGTCTATGAATTCCTTCGCAGACTCCCCTTCTAGACTATAGGCTTTAACTAAAATCATTGCCATTTGCGAACGAGTCAACTGTCCTGTCGGATTAAAGGACCCGTCAGAATAGCCGCCTACAATATTGGCATTGGCGATTGCACTGATTTCATTGTAATAACGATGGGTCTTTGGCACATCATTGAATTCTTTACGCGCTTCTTCAGCCGGTGGTAAATTGAAAGCTCGGCTTAAAATCAAAGCCGCGTGTTCTCTTGATAACGTGTTACCCGGATTGAAAGTTCCGTCAGTATCTCCATTGATAATACCACGGTCACGTAAGTAATAGATTTCTGTCGCGTAAGCATACGACAATGGTACATCTTTGAACAGTTCTTTACTCGGGTTATCTACAATAGGTGGCACGGGCTTAGGCGGTGCTTCGGTTGACTTCACTTCAACCGGTACAGATATCACTTTCTTGCCGAGAGTCGCCTGTACGTGTCCTTTTCCTACTTTTGTTGCTGTAAATGTTCCAGAAGAAGTGATGGTACCAATAGCATCTGTAACGCTCCACACTAATTGTTGCGGTTGATAGATGATCGGTTTACCGGAAGCATCTGCCGGAGTAGCAGTAAATGTAATTTTCTCACCTGGCTTGACGCTTGTTGCAGAAGATTTCACGTCGAGTCTTGCAGGCTGGTCAATGACCGTGACTGGGAAAGATTGTTCAGCTAATCCGTAGTTGACGCTGATGCGATCCTCTCCTGCCTGAACCGCTTTATAGGTCAGACCTGTTCCTTCAACCGTTCCTTTTGCAGACGTTGTTTTCAATTGAGAAGCATTCGGCACAATCGGATTATAATGCGCATCCAATACATGATTAAGTTTCAGATCGGCAGTTGCACCGACCAACATTTCCCCCATTTGAGAACGGGAAACACTTACGTATGCTGGTTGTCCTGTTGGTGCGGTACTTACCGCTTCGAGAATAGCTGAGATATTCCGTTGAGTCGAATTGGATGTACGATTAGCCAATACTACTTGGTTACTACCGTAGTTGCGAATTCCCATCGTAGTGGACCCGCCACCGTCAAAGTTCAATGCGCGATCATATCCTTGAGATACAAGATAATTTGCAAATTGGATCAATGTCATCCCGTTACTATATCCAGCCCTTGAATCAACCGTCACCATATGAACTTGCCTTTTATCTTTACTGATCGCAATAGCGGTTCTTGCCGTCTTTGCTGTTGCACGCCAGTTATTCGTATCCATTGTAATATGGCGTTGACCATCTTTCACAAGCATCGGGCCACTCGCCATCATGAATTCCGAGTCTTTCCATTTATCATCGATTGATAGACTCAATGATAGCGGATCTCCAACAGCGACGGATTTGAATCGTTCCAATCCTTTTTTTCCATGGATAGATACGACAAAACCATTTTTCGGTATCGTTACTGCCTGTTTATCTCCATATCCTCGGACTTTGACCACTTTACCTTGGAGTTGCTGGCCATAATGTGTCGATGTGATCGGTGCACTCGTTTCAACAACTAATTCAATACCATATTCATTGGAACCCGTTGCGCTTTTCACATGCTGTGGCGTGAAGATAATGGTTTCATCCGCTTGCCGCTCCCGGTTAAGACCGGTCATTTGAAAGGTATTACCATTGACTCCCACTTCAATTCCTAGATTGAAGTAATCAATTTCCGAAAGACCGTTACGCGTCACTCCAAATGCAATCGGATGGCTGACATAGAATGAGCTCGCACTCGAGATGACACCGCCATTCACGATTTCATTACCTTCAGATAACAGATACATCGGCATACCTGTGTTCATATCGAAAAACGAAGTATTTACTGCACCCACAACGCGATGGCCCTCTTTTGAATCCCGATTTGCCAATGTCAATGTGGGGGCAGTTTTCGAAATAGGCGCGGGAAGACCCATTTTTAATTTCGTGAACGGATCACTGAGATCCACGCCTATGTGATTGATGTGACTACTTGCTGAATATGTATAATGAGAATACGTAACACCTGAAGACACGGGGTAACTGGAAACGACTTTCGTGCTGGCTGCCGCTGAGAATGGCAATGAAATTAGCATAGCTGCCGACATAGCGGTAACGACTACTTTCCGCTTCGTGCGAGACAGCAAAGTATTTTGTACGATAACACAACTCCACCTTTCCTACTCCTATCAATCTCTAGTCTATCAAATAAGGCCTATTTTTTCATGTACCGTTTGAACGAAATAAGTAAGGAAAAGAAGAATTGTGGAGTTTGAGAGGGGTTTAGGGGTTGTTATGAGAGGATTCCAAACGACATTGAGCGGGACACTGAAACTATGAGCGAATCTCGAACAACATTGTCCAATCCCCCATCTTCACCCCATTAAAAAAACCTACGAATGGACTAGCCATTCGTAGGTTTCGATGTGTCTTGCTGCTTGCTAAACGCGACAAATGCGCCAAGCAAGATAAAGTAGAACAATGTATACATTTTAAGTTCCCAAATATTATAGTACATTCCGGAAACGCCTGTTGAAAACCATAGTGCAATCATAAACACACCGAAATTCGTGTGACGTGATTTCCAAAAATACCGCAACATACTTAGCAGGAAGAGCGCGAAAATCAATACTCCGATAATGCCGGTTTCTGCAATGACTTGAATATATTGATTGTCTGAATAGAAATACTTCCCTCCATAGATATCCGAACTGATACCATAGTGATCATAAATCGGTGATCCATATGATAATGTAGCGGAGCCGCCAAATGAACCGAATCCTGTACCCGTTATCGGATGATCACTGAAGATTTCAAATCCTTTACTAATATAGAAGAATCGTCCGCTCTCAGTCATGAGGGCTAAGTTCTTTTCATCAAACGTTTCACCGAAGCGTCCCCCGATACTGCCAGCTCCGCTAGGCTTCTGATCTACTGTCACACCTAGCTCTGCTATGTATTGTACAGCCAAGTTTACTGGATAATATATCAAGATAATTGATGCTACGCCTGCAATCACTAGTCGTTTCAGAAGATACCATTTTCTCGTCATCAGGATAAAGACAATACCGAACACTACTGCTGAAATCCATGTTCCTCTTGAATAAGTCAGAACTAGAACACCGAAGAACAATACAAGCAAGACACGGAATGTCCATTTGTATTTATTCTGCTGGTAAACATGTTGCAAATAAATGATCCCGATAATTCCGAAAAATAGAGACAATGCCAAAGAATTCGGATTACCGGTTAGTCCATAAATACGCACTGCATTCGTTGCAGATAAAACTTTATACTTCCATTCTTCAGGAAGCAGTAACTGACGCAAAGAGAGTTTTTCCACCAAACCATGAAGTGACATCACAATGTTCAACCATACCGTCACCCACGCAAGTTGTTGTAGCCATTTGTTCGTCAATGTCATTCTTGAAATGATGTAATAAAGCAAATACATAATCAAAAATGTTCGGACTTGGAAAATAATAGACGTTGGAGTGACATCGTTCAGAAATCCTATGATTGAGCCAAATAAAATAAAGGCGAAGTAAGACCACTCAAACCATTTGAATGTAAATAGTGAACGGATATTATATCGGTAACGGAACAATGTCCACGCAAATACGACAAAAATAATTAAATCTCCTATTAACTTCATTCCACTATTCACTTCTAGCAAAAATGGTCGTATATTGACGTAGATAATAAGAAATAAAATACTTTGCTGCGGTTTAATAATAGAAAATAGGACAAAAAATAAGGCCGTTCCGAGTAATGCTATTTTTGACGGTAGCAATAATGCAATGAGCATCACAGCTACTGCAATCAGTATGGTACTTGTAGATTGTTTTTCTAATCGCTGTTTCCATATATTCATTAGTCTATAAAACCCTTTCTACGCTTGCTAGTTCCTTGTTGCATTATATCACTATCTAGGACGGAATAGTGAAAGCATTCGTTGCATCTTTTCAAATAATTGTAGTTTGTCGTTTATTGCTATATTTGGCATCTACACTTTCATGCGTATTTTTCATAATTTGTATGCCCTCTCATCCTATTGGTCTAGTAATGCTACGCCGTATATAGGAATTTATTATATCAATAGTCTATTAATATACCAAAAGGTACTTACCAATAATAGTCCTTTCTGCTACAATAGTAGGAGATTTATATAGGAGGTTTTGATTTGAAACGTTTGATTACATTACTAACACTTTTGCTTTTGGTTGCTTCTCCTATCTTCACACCGGTGGCAAGTGCAAATGATTTCACTGGTCATCAAATGCAACAAGAGCTGACATTTTGGATAGATAAAGGTGTGATCCAAAAGGACGCAAAAGGGAATGTTTATCCGAACCGTGCAGTTACAAGAGGAGAATTTGCTTCGTATTTGGCACGTTCACTCGCATTACCTGCTTCGACAAGATATACCTTTACGGATTTAAAGGCAAATCATTCCCGCACAATTGAAATTCAAAACGCTGCTGGCGCTGGAATTTTGGCAGGATATCCCGATGGTACATTCAAGGCGAATCAGCAGATTACCCGACAGCAAATGGCGGGAATGATATTTAAAGCATTCCGCTTCCTTGATATCCCTGTCAATTCACCTACTGTCCAATTTAAGGATAGCAAGAAAATCTCGTCGAACTTCATTCCTGCTGTATCCGCGGCTTCTTCATTGAACATCATACGTGGAGATCAAGGGTATTTCAAACCGACAAGTAACGCAACGATTGCTCATGCTTCGGCATTTTTATACCGTATGTTCGCAGTCGCTGACGGAAAAGGTAATACCCGCCCCCCTACAAATGTTGGCGGCACGGAAAATCCTAAAGTCCATAAAGTCAGTTCGATTTCCAACAGTCAGCTAAATGTAACAAATGCGTCATACATCACATTTGAAGACGCTTTGGCTGCCTACAATGCTTCTTCCACTATTCAGACAATTTCCGTTAATAATACCATCATCAAAATGAAGTCAGGTCAGGCGTTTGCGTCAGAAAACCCAAAGCAGTATACGTCATTATATAGCGACCCGGCGTTAAAAAACGAAGTGACATATGTTCAGAAAGGGTATGAACTGGACTATGTTGGCAGTAGCGCAGAACGCGTTGTAGTGGATGTAGGTGGCTATACCTACTATGCAAAACACGAGGAAGTTGATCTAGTCCCTTCACCATTATCTAAAGGAGCAAGCCAGTATAAAGTAAGCAGTGACGGCTTACTCATTCACCAACCATATTATCGTACATACGATGCCAATACGAAACAATATAAAGGTAGTTACGCAGAGTATACAGTAGGTCCAGCTTCTCCTGCAATGAAAAAAGGACAGACCTATACAAGTAACGATGGAGTTCACTTTAAGGAATTGAATGGTTCGGCAACGATTACCTATTATCCGTATTTCCAATTCCAATCAGTACGCCAGCCTTCTACTTACACAGGACAGGAACTGGATCGTTTTATTTCTGATGCATTACAAGCGAGACAAAAAACAGGTATTGCACGCTATAAAAACGCTACAACCAAGTCGAAATTAATCGGACTTGGTACGTATGTGAAACAAATGGAGAAACAGCATCATGTGAATGCGATGTTCATCTTAGCAACAGCTATACACGAGAGTGATTACGGAATGAGTGGCAATGCACAGCAGAAAAATAACATTTTCGGTATCCGCGTATTCGACTCTTCGCCAGATAAAGGTGAAGTCTATGGTAATCCTACAAGAAGTGTCGATGCATTCATCACTCGCTATATCAACTTAAACTATGCGAATCCACTCGGTGCGTATGCCAATGGCGCCGCTCCAGGAAATAAAGCTGTCGGCTTCAATATGAAGTATGCATCCGATCCTTTCTGGGGGAGCAAGATTGCGGGCCATATGTGGCGTATCGATCAGTTTCTCGGTAAGAAAGACGCAAACCAAGCGCAATTAGCCGTGATTTCCTATACAGGTAATACAGCGGTGAATATCCGGACAAGCCCTGAGGCAGTGAATAGAAATAATATTTTATTCTCCTACAAGCCCAAGCATCCAGGCAGTCTGGTAGCATTCGGCTATCCACTGATTGTTGCGGATCGTACGACAGGCGCAGATGGCTTTGTTTGGTACAAAGTGCGTATGGACATCAATCCAGGAACGCAACCAATCAACGAACCATACGGCTGGATCCGTTCCGATCTAGTCACGCTTGTTAATTAAATAGTTAGATAGAGAAACCACCGCCTCCTGCTTAGGAGATGGTGGTTTTTAGTTTGATGAATGAATTCAGAAGACAGATGCTTGTCAAAACGCATGCAAATTGATCGACATTCGCCTTCCACTTACAATTAACTTCGTGTTATTTCTTTAAGAGAAAACGATCATAGTTCCACGATATCCGCTCATAAACCCTCAGAAGTGCTCTATGATCCCTCGAAAGCGCTCTATCAAACTATTTTATCGCTCTATAAACCCCGGCAAGCGCTCTATGCCCGTTAGTATCCGCTCTATTCATCTGCTTAGTAGGCTAAACTCCGCTCTATCGAAGAACATCCATCAACATCCCCTTCCCAATTACTCAGCAAACAACAAAACACCACCTCCTAAACTACGGAGATGGTGGTTTCATAATTATAATGCGTCCGTATACTCTTTACCTGCTGGCAATAAGTTGGACATATTGATACGTTTCAGACCTTCTTTGATCTTGGTTGTGTAACCTTTTTTCGTACTGTTTAAATAACCCGCCTTCGATTTAATCATCCGCTCAAATACTTTAGCTTTCGACGGATCGATTTGTGACCACTTTTCATAAGAATAAATCAAGTCTTCTAACGTCAGATGAACATAATCTGTACCTGAAAACTGACCATTCGGTGCACGTTTGTACCAGATGTCTCCATTTGAACGGGTCCAGTTCTTTTCTTCGAAACGTATTGCCTTTTCAATAGCACTAGCATTTTCCAAATAGACTGGATCATTAAACTCTTGGAACGCAAGCAAGAGAATGTTCATACCGCCAAGTAAATGGTTCATTGACGTATGCGTCTTCACTTGAGATTTCGCCGGGAAGTAGTCGGGAATATAATATGCAGTAGGAGACAAGAAGTTTACGTTCCCTTTTCTATGTTGCTGAACAAGCAAGTTCGCATAGTTCCGCAAACCTTCATTGTAGTCTTTATGATTGAATGCTTTTCCACCATGATAAAGGAATAATGCAATCTGTTCATTGAAGCGTGTATCGACGAATGGTGCTGTAAAGTTATATAAATGCGTCAAATACGTACTAGTCACTTCAGTTTCCCAATAAGGCTTACTTCCTCTGAAGACAGCTAGGTTTGTAAAGGCGTTATGCAAAATATCTTCATAATAGCGTTCTTTCGTTTGATTGTACAACAACATGACACGATCTTCTTTTACTAAAAGTAAATTACGACCATATCCACGCCCTGAAGCAGGCATAGGTTCAATAGTTGTTGCCATCTTATTGTACGGCCCTTCTGCTGTATACCATTTATTGCGCTTTTTATAGTTGGTAATGGACTCCCGAAGCCATGAATCCAATCTTTCTTTTGACGAAAAGAGTTTTTTATTGGATGCAAGATACCATTGATCCACCACATCGTATCCTCTAGAGTTTAACTCATACACTGATACACGAGTATCGCCCATTAGAATATTGCTGTACGATTCTTTCTCTTCCTGTAGTTCTCGCGTTCGGCTGACCGCACCATTACGGTACTTTAACTCAAGCTCACGCGAACGGTAGGTTTTTGATATCATTTGCTGTCCAGTACCTTGTTGCGAAATCGTTTCAAGGACACCAACTGGCGAAGTGGCAATATCGAATCCGAATGTATCATCCACGTCTTTTTTCATTGGGAATTTGTCGAAACGTTCCATTGTATTCGTTTTAATATCTCCATCAATTCGTACCAAGTCAACACGAATCGGCAGACGGTCAGGGTTTCTCAACTCTACGAATGTAAAGTAATCACCGTTTGGCAATTCGCGCTTGGTTACAGTGACTCTCGTACTTTTTCTTTCACTGACACCGTAGACATAAATATGATCGGTTGCATGTCCGTGTGCTTTTACTCGTTTAGCTGATAAAGACAAGAAATGGTTTGAACGCAAGTACGTCTTACCTTCTTGTGTCAGGGGTACTTCTGTAATAAATTGCTCAAAACGAATAGGTTCAAATTTCCCCATAGTTTGTGTTTTATTGAAAACAATCGGTTGCTTTTTTTCGAGCATTCCTGCTTGTATCATTGCTCTATGTAGAAATACAGCGAATGAACCACGGTTAACGGATAGTTTCGGTGCAAAGGATCCGTCTTCTTTACCCGTTGTAATTCCGTGCTGCATAAGTACCTTTACGCCATATCTGTGAGATTCACTAATTTTATGCTCATCTGTAAAATGTACTTTTTCACCTGTATCTTTTAATTTAAATGCATTAACCAACACACTTGCCATCTGTTCTCGTGTTAATTCATCACTTACACCGAAATTACCATCGGGCTTCCCTCTAAATATTCCTTCCTGATACGTAGACATTGCGCCGCGTAAGTTTGACGACTTTGCGCTGACGTCCTTGAATATCGGCTGATAAGGAGCTTCAGGTAATTGCAGTGCTGCGGTCAGTAAGTTTGCTGCTTGCCCACGTTTGATGCTAACACCTGGACGGTATTGTAGATCTTGATAACCGTTAATGATTCCTTCTTCCACGAGCTGTGTTACTTCATCTTTTGCCCAATATTCATTGCTTACATCGGAGAAACGCTGGTTTACCGTTTCTGCTTGCGCATTTATTGGTAGTACAATGAAGTATACTAACACTGCGATAAGTAAAGAATGGAAAATAGCGAATGTACTGTTCTTTGATGCGCTGAACATCTTTAAAATCAACCCCCGTCTTTGAATTCATTAGTTTTAGTATGCAGTTTCCTTCGACAATTATAGCATATCAATCCATTCTTTTGGACTTTCATCACAAAGGAAGAATCCTCCATACTGTGAAGCCGTAATACGTACAGAACTACTTCTCCATTCTGCAAACTGCCACCGTACAGACGCAGAAAAACAAAAATAGTTTCAACGTTTTACACTTTACTTTTACTATTTCTATTTACATGAAAAAACAGTTCATGCTAAGTAAGCGATGAACTGTTTGGAGTTATGCATGCTTTTGTTCGTACTCTGTAATCTTGTCTTCATATTGGAAGGTCAGAGAAATTTCATCCCAACCGTTCAACAACATCTTTTTTGAATACGGATCAATATCAAAGCTATACACCGAACCGTCTTCTCCCGTTACAGTCTGATCTTCAAGACTAACTGTTAATGTATACGGGGCTTCTTTCCCTTTTTGTAGAAACTCATCAATTTCCGCAACTGACAACCTAATCGGTAAAATCCCGTTCTTGAAGCAATTACTGTAGAATATATCTGCGAAGCTTGGAGCAATGACTACACGGAATCCGTAATCCAAAATTGCCCAAGGTGCGTGTTCGCGAGATGATCCACAACCGAAGTTATCATGTGCAACCAGGATAGTTGAACCATCATATCGGGGGTCATTTAACACGAACTCTTCATTTTTTGTACCATCTGCATTATAACGCCAGTGATAGAATAAATATTCACCGAATCCAGTGCGCTCAATACGTTTCAAAAACTCCTTGGATATGATCTGATCTGTATCTACGTTATTTTTATCTAAAGGAGTGAGTACACTCTCTATTTTATTAATTGGTTCCATCTGAATACCCTCCTCAAATTTGCACAGCTGCTTCAATTTTACGAACATCTACGAAATGTCCGTGTAGGGCAGCGGCTGCAGCCATGGATGGGCTGACTAGATGTGTGCGTGAGCCTGCACCTTGGCGTCCTTCAAAGTTCCGGTTGGATGTAGAAGCACAACGCTCGCCAGCTGGTACTACATCATCATTCATAGCTAAGCACATACTGCATCCCGACTCTCTCCATTCAAAACCTGCATCTGTGAAGATCTTATTAAGCCCGATCTCTTCCGCCTGTTTTTTCACTGTACGTGAACCAGGTACGACAATTGCAGTCACAGTTGGATGAACATGTTTACCTTTTACCACTTTCGCCGCCGCTTCTAAATCGCTAAGACGGGCATTTGTACAAGAACCGATGAAAGCGTGCTGAATTTCAATATCAGTTAATGCCATTCCCTCTTCAAGTCCCATATATTCCAATGCAGAACGAAGTGCGGACTTTTCTGTTTCCGATACATAGTCTGCAGATGTTGGAATGTTAGCCGAAATTCCAGATCCCATCGAAGGGTTCGTTCCCCACGTAACAAATGGTTCAATTTCATCGGCATCAATTTCAAGCACTTGATCATATTCTGCATCTACATCCGTATTCAATGCAAGCCAACGCTCAGCTGCTGCTTCGAATTCTTCGCCTTGTGGTGCATATCGACGACCACGTAAATAGTTAATTGTGGTTTCGTCCGGACCAATTAAACCTGCTTTTGCTCCCGCTTCTATTGACATATTACAAATGGTCATACGTTCTTCCATTGTGAGTCCACGAATTGCTTCACCTGTATACTCGACAATATGTCCAGTACCCACGCCAATTCCAAACTTTGAAATGATCGCAAGAATGATATCTTTGGCTGTTACACCAAAGCCGATTTGACCTGTCACGCGAATCTCCATCGTTTTCGGTTTACTTTGCCATAATGTTTGTGTAGATAGTACGTGTTCTACTTCGCTTGTCCCAATACCGAACGCAATCGCTCCGAACGCACCGTGTGTTGATGTATGGCTATCACCACAAACAATAGTCTTTCCTGGTTGTGTCAATCCTAGCTCAGGACCGATAATATGCACAATCCCTTGGTCAGGATGTTGCATATCTGCCAATTGAACGCCAAACTCTTCACAGTTTTTTTCAAGTGTCGTGATTTGTTTTTTGGCAATCGGGTCATTGATTACCGGTAAGTTCTTTGTCGGAACGTTGTGATCCATAGTGGCAAAGCATAGATCCGGGCGACGCACTTTACGGTTTGCTAGACGTAAGCCTTCAAACGCCTGTGGTGATGTCACCTCATGAATCAAATGAAGATCAATATACAATAGGTCAGGCTTTCCCTCTTCTTCGTACACAATATGCTCATCCCATATTTTCTCAATAATTGTTTTAGCCATAATTGTTTCCCCTTCCAAGCCATTACCATAATAATGTGTGGCGTCTTATTCAACTCGTCAGTCTTTTCTCTAGCTACACATAAAGGGCGCACCAGTTTCGGTATGCCCTCATGTGCATGTCGAGACGAAGACAGCAGTATTTTTTAAATATACGAATACATGATGCTATTCGAAACGAACTGAAGATCCAATTCATCTACAATCTTATCTGTCCATTCTTTAGTCGTTAATGAACGTTGATCTTTGCCAGCTAAATCTGCTGTAAAGTGACCTTCTTCAAATACTGTATTCACTGCTTTCTCAATTGCTGCTGCCTCAGTTTCTAATCCAAATGAATACTTCAGCATCATAGCAACGGAAAGAATAGTTGCTGCTGGATTTGCTATACCTTGCCCTGCTACATCCGGTGCCGAACCGTGCACTGGCTCGTATAAACCTAAACCATCTGAACGGACACTCGCTGAAGGTAGTAATCCAAGAGAGCCCGTAATTACAGACGCTTCATCACTCAAAATGTCTCCAAACATATTTTCTGTAACGATTACATCGAAATATGCAGGATTTGTAATTAATTTCATTGCTGCGGAATCCACTAGCTGATGCTCTACTTCCACATCTGGATACTGCGCTTTTTTCTCTTCTACAATCTTTCTCCAAAGCTTACTGGATTCGAGCACATTCGCTTTGTCCACAGAAGTTACTTTGCCTCTACGCAGGCGAGCCAACTCGAAACCTTTGTCGACAATACGTTCGATTTCTTCACGTGTATATACAAGTGTGTCAACGGCTGACTGATCTGTATGACGGCTCGGTTTACCGAAGTATAGACCTCCAGTTAATTCTCGAACAATCATCATATCGACTTCTTTGACGATGTCTTCTTTTAAAGGAGAAGCTTGGATCAAAGAAGGCACAGCTGCAACAGGACGAAGGTTTGCAAATAGATCGAAATGTTTACGTATCGCAAGCAACCCTTTTTCCGGTCGTAATTCAGATGGATTCTGATCCCATTTAGGACCACCCACTGCTCCTAGAAGAATGGCGTCGCTTGTCTCACATAACTCAATTGTCTCTTTAGGAAGTGGATTATTCTTTTCATCAATCGCCGCTCCACCAATTAGTCCAAATTCTGTATGGAATGTATGGTTAAAACGTCTGCCGATCACTTCCAATACTCTAACTGCCTCTGCTACTACCTCGGGTCCTATGCCGTCTCCGGGTAATACTGCTACTTTCTTTTCCATAGAACTTCTCCTCCTTGATCAATCTCGTATCACTCGATCGAATACTCTATCCCTTTGATCTATGTTACTTATTTCATTAACTCTTCTTTCCGCAATTGTTCGCGAACTAGTTGACGATTGATAGCATTCAAATAAGCTTTTGCAGACGCTTCTAGTACGTCTTGCGCTACGTCTCGGCCTGTAAGCTCGAGTCCGTTATGTCTTAAATTGACTACTGCCTCTCCCAGTGCATCGCGGCCCTTACCGATCGATGTTACACGATAATCCAGAATGAGTACTTCACCTTTAATGGCCAATTCTAGTGCATTAAATATGGATTCAACAGAACCTGCACCAGTCGTTGCCACTGTAACTGTTTCCCCGCTAGGCACTGTCGCTGTAACGGTAGCAGTCGGAATATTATTCGTTCCGTATTGAACTTGAACATTATGCAATTCATAAATAGGTGTATCCGTATCAGCCAATTGCTGTCCTGTAAATAGAACAAACAAATCGTCTTCTGTGATTTCCTTTTTACGGTCTGCCAATTTTTTGAAGTCATCAAATGCTTCATTTAATTGGAGATCCGTCAGTTCAAACCCCATTGTAATGGCCCGGTCTTTGAACGCAGCGCGCCCAGAGTGTTTACCAAGCGCTAGTGGTATATCCGTTTCACCAATTAATTCCGGTGTAATAATTTCGTATGTCTCACGGTTTTTCAGCATGCCATCCTGGTGAATACCAGATTCATGAGCGAATGCATTCTTACCGACAACTGCTTTGTTTGGCTGGATGACTACCCCTGTCAAGCGGCTAACAAGCTGACTAGCTTTTTTGATTTCTTTCAAGTTGATTCCAGTCTCCATATTGTAGAAGTCTTTACGAATGTGCATAGCTACAGCAATTTCTTCTAATGCCGCATTACCTGCACGTTCTCCAATACCGTTAATTGTACATTCAACTTGATCTGCACCATTCTCGACTGCTGCAATAGAGTTTGCAACGGCCATACCGAGATCATCATGACAATGAGCGGAAAGCTTAACGTTTTCTATTCCTGTTACGTTCTCTTTCAAGTACTTGAATAGAGCGCCATATTCTGCAGGTGTTGCATAGCCTACAGTATCCGGAACATTAATAGTTGTAGCCCCTGCCTCAATTACTTTATTAATAATACGCACTAGATATTCCTTATCAGATCGGAAAGCATCTTCTGCTGACCACTGAACGAGTGGAAAGTACTGTTTGGCATATTTGACCGCATCCACTGCAATGTCCACCACTTCGTCTGGAGATTTTTTTAACTTATACTCCATATGAATCGGTGATGTGGCTAAAAACACATGGATATGCGGCTGTTCTCCGCCCCGTAATGCTTCCCATGAAATATCAATGTCATTCTTCATCGCTCTAGCAAGACCCGTGACAGTAGAGTTTTTCACTGTATTGGCAATGCGTTGAACGGCTTCGAAATCGCCTGGGGATGAAGCAGGAAAACCTGCTTCAATAACTGCTACCCCTAGCTTTTCCAGCTGACGAGCGATCTCTAATTTTTCTACTGTATTTAAATTAATACCTGCAGATTGCTCACCGTCGCGAAGAGTTGTATCGAATAGATCAATTTTTCTCACTCGCAACCACTTCTTCCTCTTTTGATTTAGCTCCTTCGTTGATGAATGGCATCATAGAACGAAGCTTCTGTCCTACTTCTTCGATTTGGTGCTTAGCTTCTGCCTCTTCGATTGCATTGAATTGAGGACGTCCGTTTTTATTTTCTTCAATCCATTCTTTTGCGAACTTACCTGATTGGATATCCGTAAGAATATCTTTCATACGTGCTTTTGTATCTGCATCAATTACACGTGGTCCGGAAACGAAATCGCCCCACTCTGCTGTGTCAGAGATTGAATAACGCATTCCAGCCATACCGCCTTCATACATCAAGTCAACAATTAGTTTCGTTTCGTGCAATGTTTCGAAATAAGCTAGTTCAGGCTGGTATCCAGCTTCTACTAGTGTTTCAAATCCAGCTTTAACTAGTGAAGTCAATCCGCCACAAAGTACTGCTTGCTCTCCGAATAGATCCGTAACTGTCTCTTCTTCGAAAGTAGTTTCCAAAACGCCGCCACGAGCAGATCCGATTCCTTTTGCATACGCAAGAGCTACGTCTTTTGCTTGGCCAGATACATCTTGATACACTGCGAATAGTGCAGGAACTCCGCCACCAGCTTCGAATGTTCTGCGCACAAGGTGTCCAGGTCCTTTTGGAGCTACTAGGAATACATCTACATCAGCAGGTGGTTTGATTTCACCAAAGTGTACGTTGAATCCGTGAGCGAATACTAACGACTTACCTTTAGCAAGAGCTGGTTCGATTTCTGCATCGTAGATTGCTTTTTGGTTTTCATCTGGAAGTAAGATCATGATCAAATCTGCTTTTTCAGAAGCTTCTTTTACTGATAGTGTTTCTAGACCGTCCGCTTTTGCTTGATCGAATGATTTTCCAGCACGAACGCCTACTACAACGTTGAAGCCTGAATCTTTCAAGTTACGTGCGTGTGCGTGTCCTTGTGAACCGTATCCGATGATTGCGATAGTTTTACCTTCTAATAGTCCTTCATTGATATCCTGGTTATAATACATTTTTGTCATTTTAATTTCCCCCTAAGTGTGTGTTATTGTTTTAAAATCGACAGCTGTGGTGCTTGAACTTTTTGCATATCGCGGGCAAAGCCGGTTGCGCCAGTTCGTGTTAATTCTTTGATGCCATATGGTTTCAGCAAATCGATAAACGCTTCGATTTTATCTGGGTCACCCGTTACTTGGTAAGTTACTACATTCTTTCCGGAATCGACTATAGTCGGACGGAAAGGTTCCACAATACTATTCATTTCAGAGCGAATCTGTGGTGGTGAGATTACCTTTACTAGCGCTAACTCACGTAACACGATTGCTTTGTCTGTTATATCTTTCACTGTAATAACATCAATCTGCTTTTGCAGCTGTTTTACAAGTTGTTCAATTTTGTTTTCATCTTCTACGTGAACTTGGAATGTCATCTTGGATCTATTCGGCTGTTCTGTAGCACCAACGGTAATACTTTCGATATTGAATTGACGCTTCATAAGCAGTCCCGTTACACGGTTTAATACACCGCTCTGATTAATTACTGTTACTGTAATAATTCGTTTCACTGAGGACTCACTCCAATCATGTCTTGTAATCCTTTACCTGGCGCAACCATCGGATAGACGTTTTCACGTTGTTTGACTCGGCAATCGATCAGCACTGGCTCGTCAGATAATAGCGCTTCTGTAAATACTTTTTCAGCTTCTTCTAAATTGTGGATGCGATATCCTTTTAGGTCATATGCTTCCGCCAATTTAATAAAGTCTGGTTGTACAGGGACAAGTGACTGTGAGTAGCGTTCTTCATAGAATGTCTCTTGCCACTGACGTACCATACCAAGTGCTCCGTTATTTAAAATAATCACTTTCACGGGAATACGCATCTCTTGAAGAAGTGAAAGCTCTTGTGCCGTCATTTGGAAACCTGCGTCTCCAACAATAGCAACTACACGATCTTTCGGTCTTGCAAGTTGTGCACCGATTGCTGCTGGGAAGCCGAAGCCCATCGTTCCTAATCCGCCTGAAGTTACCCAGTTATCGGGATTATTGAAACGGTAATATTGAGCAGTCCACATTTGGTGCTGTCCAACATCCGTCGTCACAATTGCATCACCATTTGTAATCCGATGTATGATCTCAAGTGCTTGTTGAGGTAATAAAGCTTCCTCATCCGTTTCATACCAAAGCGGATATTTGTCTGCTAAATCATTCAAATAGCCAATCCATTCTACTGTATCCGGTGATTTGAAATCTGCCTTTAGCAATGCTGTTAAAGCTTCTTTCGCATCCGCTACGATAGGAATTTCAGTCACAACGTTTTTACCAATTTCCGCAGGGTCAATGTCGATGTGAATAACACGTGCATTCGGTAAGAATACATCTAAGTTACCTGTTAAACGATCATCGAAACGAGCACCAACATTGAGCAATAAATCACATTCACTTAGTGCATAGTTGGCAGTTGCTGTACCGTGCATTCCAGCCATTCCGTAGAAAAGTTCATGTTCTCCATGGATTGTACCTAAGCCCAGTAATGTATTGACGATTGGGATACGATGTGTTTCGACAAGCTCTTTTAGCTCGGCCGTTCCGCCTGCATGAAGTACACCTGCCCCTGCAAGAATCATTGGCTTTTTCGCACCAGAGATAGCTTTCGAAGCTTTTTGAATTTGCAGATAATTTGGTGTAGTAGTTGGCTGATAACCAGGTAAATTCACTTCTTTATTCTCTTTTTCGACAGGAACAAAGATATCTGTTGCGACATTTTTAGGTACGTCAACAACGACTGGTCCCGGTCTTCCGGTAGAAGCAATATGGAAAGCTTCACGCATAATACGTGGAATGTCCGCTACACTTTGCACTTGATAATTATGTTTTGTAATAGGTTGAGTAATCCCTATGATATCCGCTTCCTGGAAAGCATCCGACCCAATAACAGTACTAGCTACTTGGCCCGTAATAACTACTAGTGGAAGTGAGTCCATCATAGCATCCGTAATTCCCGTTACTAAGTTCGTTGCACCAGGACCAGATGTGGCAATGACCACCCCTGTTTTACCGGATACTCTTGCATATCCTTCTGCTGCGTGGATTGCGCCTTGCTCATGACGTGCTAATACATGTGGAATCGGGTCGTTATATAGCGCATCATAGATAGGGAGAACAGCTCCTCCAGGATATCCAAAGATCACTTCTACGTTCTGTTCTTTAAGAGATTGAATCAAGATTGCAGAACCATCTGCAAAATTATTCTTAGTTTGTTCCTTTGGCGTAGATGCGGTCTGTTTTTCTTGTACTTCAGCACTCATACTGAACTCCTCCTTACAATTTTCAACTATATTTATGTTGGCCAGTGACATTTTCTCCTAAAAAAAAACCTTTTCATCCCACGCAAAGAATTCTTCTCTCTTTACATAGGGATGAAAAAGCTTTCATGGTACCACCCTAGTTCGTGACATTTGTCACCTTATGAAAAAGCAAGCCAAGGCCGTACTTTCTCATTGTTAACGAGCCCGAATATCAAGCCCGGGACTGCCTAATCGGTATACCTTTTAGCAATCCACTCCGAGGGGATGTCGCAAATAGTTGTATTGCCGGCTCGCAGCACCGCCGGCTCTCTGTGAATACGATTTCTATCTACTTTAACCTCATCAACGTTTTGTATATTAAATTTTCATGACTCCGCCAGTACTTGCTGAAGTGACTAGCTGAGAATATCTAGCAAGATATCCTTTTTTAATTTTAGGTTCGAACGGTTTCAGTGCATGGCGCCGTTCTGCAAGAACTTCATCAGATACTTTAAGTTCAATTGTACGGTTTGTCAGATCAATTTCTATAATATCCCCGTTCTCTACAAGAGCAATCGGTCCACCGGATGCCGCTTCTGGTGAGATATGTCCAATAGAGATACCTCGTGATGCTCCAGAGAAACGACCATCCGTAATTAATGCAACTTCTTTACCAAGCCCTTTCCCCATAATTGCTGAGGTCGGCGCTAGCATTTCTGGCATTCCAGGTCCGCCTTTAGGACCTTCATATCGAATGACGACCACATGACCTGCTTTTACAGTGTCATTATCAATATTTTCTTGGGCTTCTTCCTGTGAGTTAAAGACAATCGCTTCGCCTCTGAATTCTTTGATAGAGGGATCCACTGCCCCAACTTTAATGACGGAACCTTCAGGAGCGATATTACCAAATAGAATAGATAGACCACCTACTGGACTATATGGATCGTCTTTCGTTCGAATGACATCAGTATTTGTAATTTCATGTCCTGCAACATCTTCTGAAATGGTTTTACCAGTGATTGTAATACGATTTTTGTGGATCGCTCCATCGATTTTACACAATTCATTGATAATTGCGCTCACACCACCGGCTAGATGAATGTCGTGCATAGAATAATCAGATGCTGGCATGATCTTGGATAAGTAAGGTACTCGCTTAGCTACATCATTTACATCCTCAATGTTGTAATCAATTTCAGCTTCGTGCGCAATCGCCAATGTGTGAAGAACTGTATTAGTCGAACCACCCATTGCCATATCGAGTGCGAATGCATCGTCGATTGTTTCTTTTGTGATGATGTCTCTTGGTTTAATATCTTTTTCGATACAATTCATCAAATGTTTTACAGCGTCTCGGATTAGCTGATGACGCTCATCCGATGTTGCAAGGATTGTCGCATTTCCTGGAAGAGCCATACCGAGCATTTCCATTAATGAGTTCATGGAATTCGCAGTGAACATTCCTGAACAAGATCCGCATGACGGACAAGCGTTTTGTTCAATGTCGAGCAACGCTTCAGCTGTCATGTTCCCACTCTTGTACGCACCAACACCTTCGAACACGGAAGTCAATGAAAGTGTCTCGCCTGTTGCGGAAACACCCGCTTCCATTGGTCCTCCAGAAACGAATACTGAAGGGACGTTTGTGCGAACAGCTGCCATCAACATGCCTGGTGTAATTTTGTCACAGTTAGGTATATAGAAGACTCCGTCAAACCAGTGCGCATTAATGACTGTTTCTGCCGAGTCTGCAATTAACTCCCGACTTGGTAATGAGTAACGCATACCGATATGCCCCATGGCGATTCCATCATCTACACCAATTGTATTAAATTCAAACGGTACGCCGCCCGCTTCCCAAATGGCTTCTTTAACTACTTCCGCAAATTTGTTTAAATGCATATGTCCCGGAATGATATCTATATAAGAGTTACACACTCCGATAAATGGTTTGTTCATATCTTTCGTTTTAACACCAGCTGCATATAGTAAGCTACGATGTGGTGCACGATCGATTCCTTTTTTAATCATGTCACTTCTCATTTGCAATCTCTCCTAAACTAATTGAACGAATCAATTGCTAATTACATTAATTGCATTCAGTTGAATATTCTGAACAGCTAGTGAAACATTCACCGCTATGAACTAGATTGCTGTAATCATATCTTGTATATGAATAAAGGTCAACCGTATTTTTAAAGTTTTTCATCAATTGTGACTAATTTAAAACGTCTGAATACGCTTACACACCCTGTATATAGCGATATATTGCATATCGAAGTTTCTAATTTTTTTTTTGATTCGACCTTGTCTCTTTAATTAAATATAAAGAAGGGACAGGTAATATCTTTACTCTGCAAACAGATATCTGTGCTTGTACCTTCTATGAGGCTGGGACATAACTTAAAAAACAGTCCGTTCCCCTACGCTACAAAAGGCGCGCTTGAGCCTCCTCGTCGCTGGCGCTCCTGCGGGGTCTCAACATTCGCGCTGAATTCCGCAGGAGTCGGCCTTTTTCCGCTTCGGTACACTCTTGATTACTAACTAATTAAACTTTATAAATAAGTTTCAGTGAGTAAAAAAAGGTATGGAGGTGTCTTCTCCTTCATACCTTTTGAGGTTTTGTCCCAGCCTCATCCTTTTATTTCGCATAGTTGGAGTAGATTTATTGCCCTATTTAATTCAAATGAACTTATCTATTCATTGATCGATTGTTGTAGATTTTAATCAATACTCTACTATTCTTATTCAAAGAGTGGATACTTATTCATTGAATATGTAGGGTATTAGTAGTTCTATGACAAGTTTCGCTCGACAGTATTCGACATTTACATTTTGTTTATAACTCTATACACATTATACACCGCGTATCTTAGCAGTTTATGTAAACCATTCACATATTACCCACAGCTTACCCACTAGTACTGTGGACAGTTAGAACGCTTGTTCTTTTTGTGAAAGTTTGGTAAAGTTAGATATAACATCTAGAGAGAAACATGCAGACTGATTACAATCAATTCATCCTAAAGGAGGCGGTTCTACTGTGTTGCATTTATCAGATCAAATGTTACTGTATTCCTACCAACAGGCGCAAAAGCATCATCTAAATGTGGAGTTCATCCAAATGTTAGAACGCGAGATACGTAAACGTGCCTTGGAATCGATAAAACTCAGTAGCTGATCTTTCGGATACAATAAAACGGACATGCCTGTTAACATAGGCATGTCCGTTTTCCATTCTATATGTACATCTCCTTCTATTAAAGAAGATATATTTTATGATAACGCTTTGAGTCCAACTACCCCGATGACGATGAGTATGAGACTCACAACTCTACCTGTACTCTTCGATTCACCAAAGAATAGCATATTGATGAGTACGGCACCTGCTGTTCCTACACCAATCCACACAGCATACGCTGTACTGACTTGCAAATACTTAAAGGAGTTATATAGAAAGAAGAATGCTATACCGAATCCACCGTAGTATAGTAAGCCGTTAAACCATGTTTTATTTTCACTAAATTTTTTTAGCCCTATGACACCAGCAAACTCACTTAGTGCTGCCAAAAACACTAGAACCCAACCCATCGCTTTCCACTCCCCTCAGCGCTTTCTTTTCATCCAGTCCATCCGCTACCTTTAATCCCGCTACACCCATAACTAGAATGAAGATGAAAAGGATCTTCTCTATACTAATATGTTCACCAAAGAACAGGACGTCCATCAAAGTAGTACCCATTGTTCCAATTCCGGCGAATACGGCATAGACCGTTCCCGTTGGTAAACCTTCACATGCTTTCGTGAGGAAATGAAAATCCACAAATATAAAGCCTATGATCAATATCCAATGCCACCAGTGAGTCGCAGTATTAAAGCCAAAGATCCACACTAATTCAAAAAAGCTAGTTAACGCAACATATAGCCATGCTTTATTCATACTATCCGCTCCAATTTAATTAAATTTAAACTGCTTGACTGATTGTCATTCATTTTATCACAAAGGCTAACATTTTGCTATGTTAACCTTTCACTGTTTGAAATTGCAGTGCATGAGACATGAAATCGAGGACTTCTTCTTTCTGTCTGTCCGCTTCATTTTCATCATGATGGGCATAAAGAAATACTTGCTCAGCCGTCGATTCGATTAAACCGATAATAATCTTCGCTGTCCGGTCAGGTTTGATCGATTGGCGAATTGCACCTGCTTTTTTTGCTGTATCAAGCTTTTCACTGATCCATTCATAGAATGGCGCGTATACCGATTCCCACTCACGAATATGCTCGGTTGAAGCTAGACCGGAATATATAACGGCTAATATTTCGTAATATTCTTTGTTCACTTTATATATTGCATCTACCATCTGCTCGAACTGTTTGGCATATGACGCATTGTCATCGACAGTAAGTTTGACGATATCCATCGTTTTTGCCACCATTACCTCAGCAATCGCAGGCATTAAAGATAATTTTGAAGGAAAGTACAAATAAAATGTGCCTTGCGCAATCCCTGCACGTTTCACAATATCGGAAATTTTGGTCTTTTCAATTCCTTGTTCCTGAAACACTTCTATAGCTGAATGTATAATAGCCGTTTTTTTTCCCAAATGAATTCCCTACTCTCTATCTATAGATTCTATTATTGTATCGCAAGCATACTTTTCTGACAATCCGTGATGAATTCCTTATCTTTCTTACATTCAAAATTAAATATATAATTTTACTTGACCATTAAATAACAATTCAGATTTTTCATCGAAATACACTTGACATATGACTCATATTCATTTATTGTGAGTAAACAAGAGATTGAGCGTCACGAATATGTCACATTTTATAGTCCTTTCAAATATATCGTTTTACTGTCTATAGTTTTACTTTCAGTAAGCGCTTTATTTTATCAAGCAATGAAAACGCTTACTACAACCTGACTATAATACCGTGTGACTGATATTCATTCATTTTTCACTCGATCACAATATCATTTCTATCTGGAGGGATACCTATGAAAACAGGTTATATTTTTGATGAAAGTTATTTTTGGCATGACAATGGAAGCGGAACGCTCTACTTACCATCAGGCGGCTATATGCAGACAGACGTATTTGTCGAACATCCAGAAACTAAAAGGCGTGTAAATAACTTACTCGCACGTTGCGGACTAATGAAAAAACTAAAACAGATCGAACCTCGTTCTGCTACTAAAGAAGAAATTGAATTATTTCACACAGCCGAATATGTGGAAAAGGTAAAGCTACTCAGTGATACGACAGGTGGCGATGCAGGCGATCATGCCATTGTGGGAAGAGGGTCTTATGAAATCGCGCTTTTATCTACCGGTGGCGCGCTTCGGGCAGTCGATGCTGTCATGGAAGGCGAAGTGGATAATGTCTACGCGATGACTCGTCCACCAGGTCACCATGCTGAGCGTGATAAAGGTATTGGATTCTGCATCTTTAATAATGTCGCGATTGCCGCAAAATACGCACGAAAAAAATACGGGTTAAAACGTGTCCTCGTTTTAGACTGGGATGTGCATCATGGTAATGGTACTGAGCAGGCATTTTATGATGATTCGAATGTCTTGTTCCTGTCTATCCACCAAGACTTGAGCTTCCCTAGTAATACTGGTTATAAAGAAGATGTCGGTATTGGAGAGGCTCGCGGTTACAATGTCAACATTCCATTGCCTCCTGGGACAGGTGATGCAGGATATATTCATGCCTTTGAAACAATCATTGAACCAATTGCAGCAGAATTCCAACCCGAACTGATTATTATTTCAGCAGGACAGGATCCTGGCATGTTTGATCCACTCGGCCGTATGATGATGACCGCCGAAGGTTTTGGAAAATTGACCGATATCATGCTACGTATTGCAGATGCCCATTGTGGCGGTAAAATTATATTATGCCACGAGGGAGGATACAGTAATGCATATGTGCCATTTTGCACACTGAAAATTATTGAGCGCTTGAGCGGGTTGGCCACAGACGTAACTGATCCTTACACAGCAGGTGCGCAGGGGTATCCTGACAAACTTTATTCCAATCAAAAAGAGACTATTGACGAAATCTTAGAAATACAGCAAGAGTTTTGGCAAACATTACGTCCGGCAATCAGAAATTAGAAAAGGCCATATTACATTGGTTACTAACGAGGGTCACTTCCCTTTTTTACTATATTAAGGAGGCGTTTAAATGGGTACAAAACAACAGTCAATTGAACAAGTAGGATTTGAATTTATCCCTGAAAGTGAGAGGAAAGGTAATCCGAGAGAATTGTTCTTTACTTGGTTTGCCGCAAGTACTGTATCCACGACGCTAGTAACAGGGGCACTCGCTGTCATGATCGGACTTAGTTTCTGGTGGGCAGCGCTGGCAATTCTATTAGGTCATGCAATTGGTTCCGTAATTATGGGACTGCACTCCGCGCAAGGTCCGAAATTAGGTATTCCCCAAGTCTTGCAAAGCCGCGCACAGTTTGGTTATTTTGGTGTTATTTTACCTATGTTAATTATTCTGACGATGTATTTTGGCTATGGCGCGATGAATACCATCTTAGTAGCACAGGGTATACAAGAAACACTTGGATTTAATATCAATGTTACTGTCCTTATCAGTTTGATTCCAATGGTTTTACTAGCTATTTATGGACAAAATATTATTCAGAAGTATATGAAACTTTACACAATCGTATATACAATTATTTTTGTAGTGCTTTCAGTAATAGTTATGAGTCAATTGTCGATGGATTTATTGAGTCAAGGTACATTTAATTGGACACTTTTCATCCTAGCGACTTCCATTTGTGTAACGTGGCAGATTACATATGGCCCATATGTATCTGATCACTCTCGATTCATGCGTTCTGAAGAAGCCCGTAAAACATTCTTCTATACAGCGGGCGGTAGCTTTCTGAGCTCTGCCTGGTTGATGTTAATCGGTGCAGCGATTGCAACAATGGTTGTCAACGGCAATGTCATGGCAGAAATTAAAGACATGGGTGCAACAGGATATGTCATCGTCATTTTACTGTCATTAGGTGTTTTAATCATTAATTCTTTAAATATCTATGGCGCGGGTATTATCGTGTTATCAATCGCCAACAATTTCTGGACTTTTCGGACTTCTGCACGTTTACGTATCCTCACCTCCATCGTTATCGGAATTATTATTGCCTTTGCCGCCACGGCAGGTGCAGGTAACTTTATGTCTAACTTTCAAATTTATCTAGGTTTCGTTTTATTCTTTATCATTCCCTGGAGTGTTATCAATTTAACAGATTTCTATGTGTTGAAAAGACGCTTTCACCATGAAGAATTTATGAAGAAGGACGGACAATTCGGTAGGCTGAATAACAAAACAATGGGAATCTATTTATTAACAATAGTATGTCAAGTCCCTTTTATCAATACAGAAATATATCAAGGATCACTTTCTAAGGCCATGAACGGTTTGGATATTGCCTGGATTGTTGGTATCATCGTTGCTTTCACATTCTACATTTCTGTTGCAAAAATTAGTAATCGCTATTCTAGTAAAGAAGTTTCATCTATTCGTGTAGCGAATCCAGCTGAGTAGAGGGTAACTATCTGAATAGTATTAAATGTTTACTGATGAATAGATATCGTGTCGAATGTTAATTACCAAACAAGCAACCTGCAGAGACCATTCCCTGCAGATTGTTTGTTTCTTAAAAAATACCGCCCTACAGTAAGGACGGTATTTTTTCTTTCATTATTTAGCTGTTTTTGTTTCTTGTACAAATGTTTCTCCGCTTTTGCGCGCTTGGATATCAACGCTATGTTCTGGGTATTCTTTTTCAAGACGTTCATAGTATTTTTTACTTATTTTTTCAGCTTCTTCTTTTTTCATGTCTTCCGTTACTTCAAAGTCTAGCAAGACAAAGCCACCTGCATCTTCAGTAATGATCAAACTTACTTCTGATACCCCTTCTTCTTTCTCAAACTCTTCTTTTAACTCATCATTAGTAGTTGTTGTTTCAGATTTATCTACAGGCTCTTTCACAACATTTTCAGTTGGTTCGGTTTGTTCCTTGTCCACATCTGTAGCTTTTTCAGTATCCGCATTACAAGCTCCTAATAATAGAAGTGATAGACTTAGCGGAGCAATAATTTGTCTTTTTTTCATGGTAAACCGACCCTTTCTTTTGGTAACTATACTGTGTATCCTATCATATCTGTAAAACCTTGACAAATAAACCGATACTATGAAACGTGCAGTTAAACGGTTGCGTGACTAAATGACTATATTCAAATATCAGTGTTTTTTCTCGCATCTATACCAATTGACCGATACAGAATATATACGAGAATTTTGAAGGTGGAACAAATAGTAAAGAGTAGATAGTGTGCTATTTTCACATGGAGTATAGCAATCTCAGCGGAAGCAATCGCCTAGGTAACTGACAGCGTAGTGAAGACTATATTAGAAAGAAATTTAGTGCACCGTTTTACATTCCACACACCAATCTTCCGTCAACGTTCACCAGGTTTTTGAAGAATGATAAACGGGTATGCTATATAGAGCAACTATAATGAGGGAGGCTATACAATGGATGAACTGATAAGCAAAACATTTATTGGTGTGTATTATAACGACGCTGACCTTCTAAGCAAGATAGAAGAATTAAAAGTGACCGGCTATCTCGATGATAATATTTATGTAATTGCTAAAAATGAAACTGACGTAGCTATGCTACGCAGTAGAACAGGTGCAGACGTGTACTCCGCATATGTTACGTGGACAGATCGCTTTATGGATTTCCTAACAGGTGAAAATCATATTAAACAAATGATGTATGGGATCGGGATGGATACGGATCAAGTAGACCGCTATTACGAAGAAGTTCAACACGGTGGCATGATGTTATATGTAGATGAAGGTTGGGCTTTCAGTGTATATTCGAAAGACAAGACGTTCCAAACAGATAGATTATCAAATCATGCGCCTAGCCCTGTCACCGATTCCACTAAAACAACAATTCCATTCATTGAAGATATAGAATCTGAACCGTCTTATGGCGGATATGAACCACTGCAAAACCCTGCACATCCTGAAGTGTTGAAGTCAACTAGCCAAGCTGGGAGCATTCAGACAAATAATTTAACTTCTAAAGAAGAGCGTACCGTATTATCCGAACAAATCGAGCATGAAGATTCTGCTGCTTTCCCTAGAGAATGAGTACTTTCGTGATGGGCCTTCCTTTCCTACAGGAAGGCTTTTTTGCTTTTTTGCTTTGTTACAATCTGTTTACAAAACGCTATTCTTGTAACCCCTTCTTAATATGAACGTAATGTTTACCCTGTAAGCTGTCGTGTAAGATATAACTTGCAGCTAGAGAGTGATATATAATGTTTCGGAGGAGAATTATTCATGAAAAAGTTTTTATGTTCAATTTTGATGGCATCCGCCATGTTCGTCGGATTCACTGGCGGGACAGCCGATGCAGCAGGTAAAGCGACAGCTAAGAGTGGTACATACATAACAGTACATAATGCGAATGTTCGAGCAGATGCTGGAACCAAACATAGAAGAGTCTTTACATTGAAAAAAGGTACACGTGTCCAACTGACACATCAAAAATATGCAGGTAAGCAATTGTGGTATAAAGTAAAGATTAACGGTAAAAAGGGATATGTTTCAAGTTCCCTGTTAAAGAGATCTACAGGCAAGGCAGTAGCAGCGGCTTCTAGTGCTAAAAGTGGAGGATCTGGTGTTGTGAAAACAGCAATGAACTTGCGCGGAATTCCGTACCGTTTCGGCGGCACTACAACTAGAGGATTCGACTGCAGTGGATTCATTCAGTATTCATTCAAGAAAAATGGTAAGTCTGTATCTAGAACAACAACTGGGCAATTCAATCAATCGTCTAAAATTAAATCCCCAAGACCTGGAGATCTAGTATTCTTCCACAACACATATCGCAAAGGGATTTCCCATGTAGGAATCTATGTTGGAAACAACAAATTTGTTCATGCTGGTGGCAAGAAGTCAGAGGTTGTCAGCCTAAACAATCCGTACTGGAAATCTAAATTCAATAGTTTCAGAAGAATATAATCCATAAAACGACCCGATGAACATTCATCAGGTCGTTTTTTTACTCAATTGAATGGATTTTTCCACGCTCGTCTTTATAGACTACATGATGTCGTTCAAACTTTGTTGGAGAATCCAAGCCCGCAGCCGCAGCCACTCGGAATAACCCTTCCCTCATCGTCAAAATATAGTTGGTTACACGGAATTTCTTTTCTTCTATTACAAGCGCTCGCTGTAAACTTTTATCCGTCGTGGCAACACCGGCTGGGCAAGTATTCGTATGGCACCGCTCTGCCATGATACAACCTACCGAAATCATGAAGCCACGTGCAACTTGTATTAGATCGGCACCTAAAGCCAATGCAATTGCTGCTTTATCAGGTGTGATGATTTTCCCTGATGCAATAACTTTTACTCGGTCCCGCACTTCAAACTTACGCAGCGCATCATCTAATAGAATAAGAGAAGAACGAAGTGGTAAGCCTACACTATCCGCCAAGTCTTGATAAGTAGCCCCAGATCCTCCTTCCGCGCCGTCTAGCGAGATAAAATCAGGCCCCATACCTGTTTCCGCCATATATGATGCCAGTTCTTCAGCATCTTGTTTTCCTCCAATGACTATTTTAATCCCTACTGGTTTACCACCCGCGTGACGGATATCTTCAATGAATGAAAACAATGTTGGATAATCGTGGAACTGTTTAAAACGGTTCGGACTGTTGATAGAAGTATAAGCTTTCACATTTCGTATAGCCGCAATCTCTTCTGTGACTTTCTCTCCCTCTACGTGCCCTCCACGCATTTTTGCTCCTTGGGCTAACTTGATTTCAAATGCCTTTATTTGTGGTATTTGTGCTTTCTCTTTTATTTTGTTCATATCGAACTGCCCATCTTCTGTTCGGAATCCGAATAAACCTGACCCGATCTGCGCAATGATATCGGCTCCACCTGCTAAGTGGTGGTCTGATACACCACCCTCCCCTGTGTTCATCCAAGCACCTTGGGCCATACCAATCCCTTTGGATAGCGCAGTGATTGCATGATCTCCGAGTGCTCCATAACTCATCCCCGATTGCCCCAACAAACTGCGCACGACAAATGGATGCTCACAATTCGGACCTAATACAATCGCATCTTCCTCAGGTAACAACCAAGGCAATGTTGTCAATTCTTCGCGGTGTTCTTTACGCGAGAATAAATTGTCAGTATCCACTTCATAGCGCATAGTTTTTATTAGACAATCATTATCCACACGCATTTCTTCATTTTGCTTCGTAAACATGGCATTACGAATGTAGTGACCAGGCTCCTGAAAGTCGCGTTTAGATCCAAAACCGATGATACTGTTTAAATACTTCCCCGGCATCACCATATGTAAATATTCTTCACGGCTGAATGGCTTGCCGCTGTTGTCATCATTGAATAAATACTGCCTAACCTCTGGCCCCGCCTTCTCAAACATATAGCGTACTCTACCTAAAATGGGATAGTTGCGCAAGATTGCGTGCTGCTTTTGACTGCGATCAAAAAAATATAGAAAAATTCCAATACTGATCGGGATCGCCAATATGATTAGCACTACCAATGAAGTCGTGAAATTAATTCCTTCCAACCAATTCATAGCCTCACTCCTTTCTAATTGTCTGTACTGTACCTGTACCCTTGATAAGTAGCTGACTAAACGTAAAAAAGCCCTAATCCTTGAATGACTCTCAAGGATTAGGGCTGGATCTTGCTAGATTATTGATGTGTAACTGAAATTAGATTAGTTGCTTGCAGGAACATTTACTTCGATCGTTTTTGTACCAACCGGTGTAGACTGTCCTTCATTCTTCACACTTACTACTAGAGTACCTTGCGCACCAGCTTTTACAGTACCAACAAGTTTACCACCGTCTAATTGTAACTCGGTAACATCGTTAGTACTACCTGAATAGCTTTTTGCAACTGTACCTAATTCAATTTTTTTGTCATTGTTCGTAATGAAAATATTACCCTCATCATCAATACCTGGAGTGAATTCCGTTGATGTTAATTTAATACCTTCTGTTTTAAGCACTTGCATATCGACAGCTGAAGTAGTTATGGACTTAGTATCTTCAAATACTACTGATGAAATAGTTGGAGTCGAATCCGTTACTGTAATAGTAGCCGTCGCTCTTACAATATTTCCTTCTTTAATTTGAACTTCAGTAGTACCTGCTTTTACTGCTTGAACCGTTATAACACCTTTATCATCCTTAGCAACTGTCGCGATAGTATTATCAGAAGACGTAACGCTGTATTGAGCCATCGGGATCAGATCTTTACCGATAAGGAAACCTTGGCTATTGTATTTATTCCATGCTAGTTTGACTGTACCATCTTGTGAACCATCAATTGCATCAATCGTTAGATCGTCAGTTGCAGTGATGGTTTCCAACTTTTTAGTAGCCACTACATTATCTTCTGAACCAGATACCGCAATTGTACCTAGTACTGCGTCACCAGATTTAACTAGAACAGTAGTAGATCCTGCTTTTAATGCTTTCACATTTACTGTTGCAAGGCCATTTTCAGTCGATCCTACAGTAGCAGTTGCCACGTCAGTATCTTTAGGTTCTACAGTCAGTTGACCATTGAAAAGATCGCCGTATTGATCTTTTACTGTTACAGTGATTTCTTGTGTAGCGTCTTTGATTAACTTAGCTTCAGTAGATGAAAGTGTAGCGCTTGTTGCCATACGTTTGCCCACACCAACCGTTAGTTTAATGTTTTTCGTTACATCGCCGACTTTAGCTACAATCGTAACTTCTCCAGCACTGATTGGCGTCACTTTACCATCCGTACTGACTGTTGCTACGCTTGGATTAGAAGATGTGTATGTTGCAGCTGGATTATCCTTCGTTACACCATTAAGTGTTACGGCTTTTGTTACTTTAACATTGGCCTGGCCATCTTCAAGTGAAATCTTACCACTGTTCACCACTGTGCTGGCTTGTGTAACTTCAACTTCCGTAATGTCAGCAAACGTAGCATCGAAGTCTACTACTTTAACATCTACTAATTCTGATTCAACTTTTTTTCCATCTTTGTCCGTAATAACAACTTTATAAGAGAAGTCATTGCCCACTGCAAGTGCCTTCAACGTACCAGTTGCCTGCTCTGAGAACACATCCGGTTTAGTAGACTGGAACGCAACCGTATAACCAGCATCCGTTAATTTCTTCATATCAACCGGCTTACCATCAACGTTGAACGCTAACTTCTGACCAGCCTCTTCAGCTTTCACTTGAGTAGTAGTAGCTGTAACTTTTTCTACTTTAAACTCATACGTGAACTTATAAGAAGTAACTACGTCTTCTTCGCCTTCAGCTTCTGCTTTAGTCGTCAAGTTAAGAGTCATTTCTTTACCCGACGTTAGTTCGTTTTTTAACTCGAGAGTTGCTTTTGTACCGTCTTCGTTCGCTTTGAATGAAGCCAGTTCATTTCCTTCAATTTTCAACTGTTCAGCTTTCAACTCTTGTAAGTTCTTACCTGTTAGCTCAAGTTGTTTTTCACCGATTGCAGTAACAGCAGTGATTTCCGCTACTTCGGGAGCTTCTGGAGTTTCAGATACTTCTACTTGAATAGTTTTATAAAGGAATGAAGCGAATTGTGCACGAGTTGTTGTTTCTTTCGGTCTGAAGTTTGGTGCAGCTGGGTTCGTAATGTCGAAGTAGTCTAATACGTCGATTGCAGTACGTGCTTCAGCTTTCGCCTTATTCAAATCTACTACATCTTTATCAAATTCTTGTCCTTGAACGTAAGATAATAAGTCAGTTTTGTTAACTGAATCATATGCACGAACTAATACAACCGCCATATTTTCACGGGTAATAGAACCAGCCGCGCCTAATGATCCATCTTCATATCCTCTAAATACATTGTTATCCTTTACGATTGCCGCTGATTGCAACAATTCGTCATTTGACTTCGATGTTAAATCTGTGAAGCGTGGATTTGTTTTATAGTCTGTCGGAATTGTATAACCTTTTGATACAAGCCATTTTCCCATTAACTTTACTACGTCAGAACGCGTTAAAGTCTTATTAGGCTTGAATGAACCGTCCGGATAACCACTGATAACACCTTCTGCTGCTAGTGCATCAATTGCTTCCTTATGTGAGTTAGTGTCGGCAACGTCATTAAAATCTGCTGCGCTGACTACTGGTGCCACCGCTGATGCAACTAATGCCGCTGATGCTACACCTGTTAGATACTTGCTGTACTTCTTTTTTGATTGTGATTTCATTAAATAATTTCCTCCTTTAGTTCGTTTATAAGCGTGATTGCTGGTTGGTTGTAGAGCAGCAGAAAAACCACTCTCTTACTCTCATACCCTCTTTTCCATTAAATAATCCAGCAGACTATTAAATAAATAAAGTATATGAAAGAAAAAAGTGATTACTAGCTACTCCACTTTATATTAGCATACTTTTCCACGATTGGTAATGGCAAATGATGGATAGCTAGTACAGATTATGGAACCAGCAACCTGAATGTACTATACAACTTGCATATTACATTCAGGTAACAAGCTTGTAACTTTGTAATGTCAAATAAAAATATAACTTGCTTGCATCAGAAGTTACTTTTCATGATACAATCCCCATATGAAAAAATTACTTGCTCTTCTCTTACTTATAAGCATATTAGTCGGGCTATCCATCTCATCCAGTCAGACATATGAACAGCAATCGCTTGTCTCTACATTACAAGAGTTGCTACCGGGGGAACCCGGGAAAGCTATCCTATCCACGTGGGAATTCAGCTATTGGAATAGAACGATCTCTATTGATGAACGTGGATATTATCACTTTGTTGAATTCCTGATCCGAAAAGCTGCACATTTCTTTACATTTGGTTTTTTAGCTTTGGTAATTTATTGGCTATTACCTAAAAGTACGGGGCGCTTATTATTGGCCGCTTTATTTACCTTTCTGCTAGCGTGCGCTGATGAATTGCATCAATACTTTACAGGAGGCCGCACTGCAACCATGCAAGACGTGTATTTAGACACAATTGGCGCTGTAACATTTCTTTTACTAGTAGCTATTGTTCGTGTAATAAAACGCTCTCGTAAGAATTGGTTCTATAGTCATATTTAGATTTTTAGTATTCCTAACGTTTTTATGAGCATAATACTCTATGTTATGCTAGTGACGAAACAGGAGGGTAATTAATGAATAACTCAGGTGATCAGTTCATACTTTCGCTTAGCTATATTTCCATAAACCGAGTCGTGGACCGCTTAGAACAAACCTATCAAAAGTCTTACCACACGATTTGTTTATTCCGAGATCGGATTACGACGTCCCAGAGAACTTTCCCTTTACAACATGTTTTTGATTTATCCTACCGCCCGTTCTCAGGACAATCAGGATTGTTTTACTTGCACACAAATGAAGGAGTTTTTACATTTGAAATTGAAGAGGAGCCAGAACACTTCATTTCTCTATTCAAACAAATCCAATCAAAATAAGAGTCTAATAGTGTATAATTCAACGTCCTACTTCATAATTTGAAATAGGACGTTTATACTTTTATTGGTCGGGGTATAAACAACTAAATAACAACGGAAATGAAATAAAACATTCATTAAAATGGCCTATTTGATTCTATCTATTTATTCTTAAAATGATATAATGTAAATGTATTCCAAATACAGAAAACATGATGAATGTACTAGTAAAGAGACTGTTACTTCCTATATTGGAGGAGAGAAACTATGGCGGGGAAAAATGAGATAAACGCTGTGCAGCGTAAAATTAACGAAGTAAAAAATGATGGACGCCATGACCTAGTCATTGGACACGCAGAAGATTTATTAAGTAAAGGTCTATTGTTTTCAAATAAAGAAGCTGTTTTATCCGCTCATTACATTTGCGCTATATCCTATTACTACGTTGGTAATTTTGAAAAAGTTCTTTTTCATATAGAAGAACATCACACACAATGTATTTCGTATGGCGAGAAGTCTGATTGGATGCGCTCCTATTATTTGCAATATTTTGTCAGCTCATTTGCATTGGATTATACTAGGGGACAAAAATTACTAGAAGATATGCTATCCATCGCGCTAGAAATTGAAAACTATTCATATATTAGCATGGCATACAGTCAGCTAAGTCATCTATATAATAAAATAGAACAATACGAGAAAGCTTCGGAGTTTGCGCAGCTAGCCATTTCTTTCGCAAAGAAGAAAGGTGTGGACAGAGAAATTTTAATGATCCGAGCTCATTTATACGCAATTGAATCCGCTATCAATCTACAAAGCCCCAATTGCGCGATGACTAGCCTACATTATTTAAGCCAATTCCCTACTATAGACCATCATCCTCGTGAATTAGCAGTTCTTGAAATTTTGAAAGGCAGATTTTATGAGTTTATAGGTGATTCTAAAAAAGCCTTCCATTTTTATACCAACGCCAAAGAACGAGAAGAAAAATGGAGAGATTACACCCTCCTAAAAGAAATTCAGCAAAAACGCATTGTGTTAGCCGAAAAACTGTGTAGCTTTGATGAATTAGCCATCATCCAGAAAGAATACATTAATTTACTGCATGAAATTGAAGACAGTTGCTGGGTAAAAGTAGCACTCGAATTGCAAATTCGTTTGCAAAGCTCTGCTATTAAAACTAGTGAAAACTTGGATTACTTAACAGGTATCTATAACCGAAAGTATTTGGAAGAAACGACTAATTTATGGTTGACCGAAGCAACAGTAACTAAAAAATCCGTTGTGTGCTTGGTCTATGACATCGATAATTTAAAAGCGATTAATGACACATATGGCCATCTAATTGGCGATGAAGCGATTAAATTCGTAGCGCATACTTCTATGAGTGAAATTAGAAAAGAAGATGTACTTGCTCGATTCGGTGGTGATGAATTCGTTTTAGTAATGCAAGACATTTCATTAGCAGACGCAATAAAGAAAGCTTCTTTACTCGCTAGAAAAATTGAGTCTTTGTCTACTTCTTCTAATGTGATACCCATTCCACTTACTATTAGCATAGGGCTTAGTGACAATAAAATGTGTAGCGAGCAATCTTTCAATGAATTGTTTCATCTAGCTGATCTTGCTCTATACAAAGCAAAAGAGAATGGCAAAAACCAAGTCGTCTCTTTCACATAACCTAAACATGATGCCTATAAATTGGGTTTCATGTTTTTTTGTTAATGAGAAAGTATAAAAAATCGTACGCACTATTCAAAAAAGCTCACGCAGCAGTTACGATGTGTGAGCTTTCGATATCTTAGTTCAATACTTTTACTTTTACATTTTTGCGTCCCCATTCGTAGGCACGTGATTTATTTGGAATGAATACGTCAATTTTATTCCCTTTGATTGCTCCGCCAGTATCTCCAGCGATAGCATATCCGTACCCTTCAACGTGGACTTTAGTTCCTAATTCTATAACTCGTGGATCTACTGCAATGACTTTCAAGTCAGGATTTTTACGTAAGTTCAAACCTGTTCTTGTAATACCTGAACAACCATTACAATGTGCTGTATACGCTGTTGCACTTACCATAAGTTCTTTAGAGACATTCGCTCCATTTGAACGTGAAGGTGTGTTTTGTTTCTTCGGAGTACTAGCCGCCACTTTAGAAGACTTTACTAAACGTAATTTTTGTTTTGGATAAATAACTGTCGATTTTAAGTTATTCCATTGTTTAATATTTGAGACAGACACTTTATGTTGTTGTGAGATTTTATATAGTGTGTCACCTTTTTTAACTGTATGAACTGATGCTGCAGCAGACGTTTCGTTCATTCCGCTTGTGAATAGTGTGATGAACATGGCTACTGTCAATGCAAATACTAATTTCTTCAATATGCCACCCCTAACGATTTAATAGCTTTAGCTTACCAAGACTATATTACAAAAAGATTACAATCGTGAAACAATGCCGTGACATTGGTACGTCTTATGTTACAAATGGCAGGTTTCTAGTCAGATTTGTATGACAAATGAAGTCTTAAGACCCATAAATTACTTTGCATTTGGGTAGCTCCATACGTTTTCAAGTGTTAATTGGATAAAACGGGGTAGTAATAAAACAGCATAAAACATTATCTATAAGAACTAGAACAAAGTATATTCATAAATTAAGAGCCAACTGGCAAAGACTTTCTGTTGTAAATCAAAAGAAGTCACTACGGAGGCTTTTTTATTGGCCAAAATGACTTTAAATTATGTCTTATGGTTTCTTTCCCCCTATATGAGGGAATGATTGAATGACCGTAACTATTTATAGACAAGAGAGGTGCGTTACATGCCAGTGACACGGAATCAAGACGATGTTTCACGAGCGATTATACAACTGATTAAAGATGGTAATCTGGAATCCTTAAAAAAAGCAATTGGTGAACTAGAACCTGCGGAAGTCGCTAATCAATATAAACGATTGCCGCTAAAACGACATACTACATTTTTGGAAGTACTAGATAAAGAAACTTTAGTACACATGCTAGGCTTTCTTTCGAAAAATGAACAATTACGAGCGTTAGATTTAGTAGGACCAGTTCGTTCCACTGAACTACTGGAAGAAATGAAAGGTGAAGACCTATCTTATCTTTTGACCGACCTTTCAGATAAACAAGTGGAGAAACTCATAGCGGATTTGCGACACGAAGAAAAAAGAAATATTCGACAGCATAGAAAATATCCGAAAGATTCCGCTGGACGTATTATGACGACGCGGTATGTATGGATTCACCAGTCATATACCGTTGAGAAAACGATTGAAAAGCTTAAGCATTATGAAGCATTTGCCCATTACTTAAATTACGTCTATATCATTAATGATGAAAAGCAATTAATTGGTGTACTTTCTTACCGGGATTTATTACTCGCACATGCAGATAGCAATGTAACAGAAATCATGGAAACTGGTCTCGCCAAAGTATTCGATACAACGGATCAAGGCGATGTAGCCAAAATGATTGGACGATTTGATTTCGTCTCACTACCCGTTGTCAACGAAGAGAATGTCTTAGTAGGAATTATTCGCACTGATGAAGTACTCGATTTAGTTGTTAGAGAGGCAAATAAAGATATTGAAATGCTTTTTGCTTCCGGTAAGTCCATAGACTTCAATACAAAGCCTTTCGTAGCAGCCTATCGTAGACTTCCTTGGCTGATTCTTTTATTATTTATCGGACTTGTTTCAGGCAGTATCATTTCCAAATTTGAAGCAACGTTGGAAGCCGTTGTCGCCCTCGCTTTCTTCATGCCGATGATTGCTGGCATGACCGGTAATACAGGAACTCAGTCTTTGGCGGTCGTTGTGCGTGGTCTAGTCTCTGAAGACTTGGATATGAAAAAGTCCTTGCATTTAGTCTTTCGTGAATTAATTGTCGGCATTATATTAGGTGTCGTTTGTGGTGCCGCTATCGCAGTGATTGCTTATGTATGGCAAGGCAGTTTTACACTTGGATTAGTTGTAGGTTCGTCTTTAGTCGCTACACTGATTATCGGAACAATTGCAGGAACAGTTATTCCTTTGATTCTCAATAAATTTAAAGTAGACCCTGCCGTAGCTTCTGGTCCTTTAATTACTACGATTAACGACATTCTGTCGTTACTGATTTATTTCGGAATAGCTACAATGTTCATTTCGAAATTAATGTAGTTGAATATTCTGACTTATATGTATATAATCAGAACATTCAGCATAATATAATGTATTGAAAGGTTAGTGTAAGGTTGTAGTAAGGTTGTTGTAATTTATCTCAATTTGATGCCAAACACTACAGAAATATGACATTCTTCACAGTTTGATGATTTGCGTTTATTGGGCTTTTGTTAGGTTATACTACTAGTAACAGCAATTGCACAAACGGATTTGGGTTGAAGTTTGGTGCAGCTGGGTTTGTGATAGTGAAGAAGTAACGTCGAATCGTCTGTACCGCTTCGTCGAAGAGCGAGTACATAACGAAAAACTCCGCGGCCATGGGTTGACCGCGGAGTTTTTTTCATTTTATGCTCTTGTTAGTAAAGCGGGTTTTCTGTTTTTCATAGGATTTGTCTGTTCGATTGCATAACCGACATCCAGCAATAAGGCTTCCGAAAAGGCAGGTCCAATAATTTGTACACCTACAGGAAGGTCTCCCTTGAAGCCACCCGGCACTGACAATGCAGGGTTACCTGTTAAGTTACTAGGCCCTGTAAAGCGTATAATATTGTCAATTAAGTCCACTTGCTTGCCATTTAAGTCCACTGTATCTTCGCCGATTTTACTGGCCACTACAGGCAGTGTAGGTGCAATCAATACATCGACTTTCTGGAATACTTCATGGAATTCTTGCTTCAACTGACGACGTACTTGCTGTGCTTGAAGATAATCGACAGCAGATGGCAGTTCCCCCAGCTCGAATAGCATGCGGATATCATCACCGAAATCTTGCGGTCGCTTCAGCATATCTTCGTGATGAATAGTTGACGCTTCTGAAAGTGACGTGACCAGCTCTGCCCACTCTGCATATTTAAGTGTTGGAATCTTAACCACTTCTACTCTCGCACCTTGATCGGTCAGCGCTTTAATCGTTCCACGCACCACTTGATCTACATCGTTGTCTACTTCATTGAAGAAGTATTCTTCATTAACGCCAATAACCACACCAGTGACATCGCCCTTTATTCTCTCCAAATGTTGGCCTACAGGAGTATCGACTGAAGTTGGATCTTTTGCATCGTATCCTGAAATAATATCCATCATTCCCGCTGCGTCTTTAATCGTCTTAGTCATCGGTCCAATATGATCGAGCGACCATGCCAATGGATAGCATCCGTATTTACTGACTCGCCCATGTGTCGGCTTCAATCCGACGATACCGCAAATTGATGACGGAATTCGGATGGAACCAGCCGTATCGGTACCTAATGACGCGACACTTGAACCGACCGCAACAGCAGCTCCCGAACCACCACTCGAACCGCCAGGAATTTTATCGGTATCCCAAGGATTTCTGACCGGTCCGTAATGGGGGTTATTGTTCGTAATTCCCCAAGCATATTCGTGCATACTTAGTTTACCGGTAAAGATCACACCCGCGTCTCGTAACTTACTGACTACAGTCGCATCGTCTTCCGGAATGAAATCCTTATGAATTTTAGATGACATGGTCGTCACTTTACCTTTAAAATATAAATTATCTTTCAAGGCCATCGGAATTCCGTGATACATGCCTCGATAGTTTCCATTTTTGATCTCTTTCTCTGCTTCACGCGCCGCGTGTTCGGCTTCATCCCGGTAGATTGTCATATAGGCATTAATCGTATCCTGCGTTTCTTCCGCATGATCAAGCACTGCCTTCGTTAGTTCAACTGGTGATAGTGATCCACTTTCTAAAAGCGGTGCCAATTCCTCGACTGATTTCTGAATCAAATCTTTAGCCAATATGATCACCTCCGGGAATATTTCGAAGCCCGATATCCGCGTCCTCGATTTTTACATTCTCTAGCGTACCTCTTAACTTTTTCATCCCATTCCAGCGACTTTCTAGGATTTTCAAATGTTCTGGCTTAGCTTGAATCCCTTTGCTTTCCAATAGTTGCTGCACTGACAAAGACAATGCATTCACTCCTTCAGTTTGTATTTATCTTCATAGGGTTCCCCTAGTGAGATCAAAACGAAAAAAAGTTACTTTTACTATACAACTCGGTCGCTAAGTTCATATTACCGTCTATAGATTACCAGTCATCTGACTAATAATCAAACGATTTCGAATAGTTTTATAGTTATACACCATTCGACTTTATTCGATTCACCATATAGGATGTTCTGGAATTATGTGAAAGACCGTTTATATTCGGTAAAAAAGGGAAATTGTGAAGTAGGAGGTGATATCGTATGCCATGGAGTAAAAATGATTATCCTGCTTCGCTGAAAAATCTGGATCCGGCAGTACGCAATAAAGCAATCGAAATAGCGAACGCTTTGCTACGTGAAAATTACTCCGATGAGCGTGCGATTTCCATTGCAACTGCTCAAGCACACGAGTATGTACAAGGCAAAAGTGAAGGTCGTCCTCACTACGAAGTGAAACCACGCGAGAATGAATGGATTTTCAGTAAGACCGGAAGTGATCATGTACTATTTAAAGAAGATACCAAGTCCGCATTACTTGAAAAAGCAAAAAAGTATGTGAACGAACATGAAGGTATTTTAAAGGTCTTTCATGCTGACGGATCACACGATAAAACATTATATGAATAAAATCAGTGCCTTTTCTCAAAAGGCACTGACTTCATTCATCTTCATTCTGTTTAGGAGGATACGTCACTTCTCCATCGTCTGATACAACGGGTTCAGCTCCCCACTTACCTACTTCATGATCTTCAATCAACGTTTTTTCCTTAGGTCCATCTATAATATGTTTTACGCTAATGCCATGTGTGGCGAGCCAATTACTAATCAACAAGCGATGGCATCTTGCTGGGTGACGTTCGGAACAGCATATCGCTATCCGTTGGCCTGAAGCTTCCTTCATCAATTCCTCTATACCTTCTTCGAATTCAGGTGTCAATGTATAATCCGCGTAGTTGTGGAAGGATTGATTATTCCATCCTTCGTTGACTTCATTGTCAATAGTTTTAGATTTCCTTCTACGTCCACCTAATTTTCCACAATGTCTATAAGCAATACCATGTGCCGGTAACCATTCAGTCATTCGATCTTCATGAAAATGCGGAAATTTACGACTACCAGGAAATGCACGTACATCGACCAATTTCTCGATACTTGCATCATCCAATAATGTCAAAAACTCTTCTTTTGTATGTGTGGAATGTCCAACGGTGTAGATTTCCAATATACTCACTCCCTTTATAGCTATTATTCCCTAAGTTTCATATAGATAACCTATCATTTATTCTGATTTGTCTTGCCCAGTAGTGCATTAAACACTCTTGTCGTTAGGTATTCTACGAGCTTTGATTGAAAAAGCCTTTTCCTTCCCCTATAGCCCTCCCCTACTATTTACATAACCCTTACTATTTAATTTTGCACACCACATGGTATTCTATAGGTACAAACATCTGTATCGGGGGTTCATCATGATTCGTATCCGTAAAGAAGATTTATCCATCCATCGAAAGAAAAACAAACCCTTCGTCAATCTCCACTTGAAAATGATTGGCTTAATTGGCGCGCTCTCTGTCACGATTATTCTGATCATTGGTGGATTTATGAGTTACTTCGTCACGGATACATTAGAAGCCCAAATTGGAGAAAGGGCCCTCAGTGTAGCAAAAAGTGTAGCTGTGATACCTGAAATTTCCCAGGCTTTCGAATCGAATAATCCTTCTGCCATCATTCAGCCGATCGTGCAGAAGATCCAAGCCCAGACCGACGCAGAGTTTATCGTTGTGGGCAACCAACAAGAAATCCGTTATGCACACCCGAGTCCTGATCGGATTGGCAAAAAAATGATCGGTGAAGATAATGAACGTGCGTTGCATAATGGAGAATCCTATACTTCTATTTCAACCGGTTCATTGGGAAACTCACTGCGTGCAAAGGCTCCAGTCTATTTAAACGGTGAAATTGTCGGTGTCGTCTCGGTCGGTTTCTTGGTAGATTCTATTGATTCAATCATTTGGGAGTATAGCCTAGAAATTTGGCTCGTCCTTCTAGGCATTTGCACAGCTGCTATCATCGGAGCTGTATTCATTGCGAACTATATCAAGAACGTCTTATTCGGATTAGAACCAGAAGAAATCTCGCATTTACTGTTTCAAAAAGAAACGATATTGCATTCTATCCATGAAGGCATTATCGCTATCAATACAGATGGCCAGATTACGATGGTCAACTCTGCTGCATTGAAATTATTGACGGGTGGAGAGCAGAATGCGGACGACTGGATTGGTACACCTATACATGAATGCTTCCCGAATTCAGACTTACCGTATGTGCTAGAGCATGGCGAATCAGTTTTTGATCAGGAAAGACTTTTTAGTAACCATATCGTCTATGTAAACAGTGTGCCGATTTTCTACGAACATGAATTGCTCGGTGCAGTCGCTACTTTCCGGAATAAAACCGAGATTGAGAATTTGACTAAAAAACTGGCACATATCCAACAATATGCCAATGCCTTGCGTTCACAAACACATGAATTCGCAAATAAACTGTATACGATCATGGGGCTAACTCAACTGAATAAAAAAGATGAAGTGCTCGACTTCATCCAAGAAGAAACAAGCATCCAGCAACACTGGACAGACGCACTACTTGATCATATAGATGATCCCTATATTAGCGGATTGCTTGTCGGAAAGCTGAATCAAGCAAGTGAGTTGCAAATTAATGTATCGGTCCAGCCTGACAGTCAATTGCATTCCACACTTTCCGACGCAAACCGCCAAGCATTGCTGACGGCTATTGGAAATTTGCTTGATAATGCATTCGATGCTGTATATGACGAACGCGCCATTTCCCGGGACATATCGATTTCATTTACTGATATCGGACAAAATCTGCTGTTTGAAATCGATGATGCAGGTCCAGGAATTGATGAAGCTTCGCTTGATAAAGTCTTATCCCACGGTTTCTCAACAAAAGATGGAGCTGGAAGAGGTTTCGGCTTGGCTTTAACAAAGAATGCCATTGCCACAGCGAATGGCCAGCTGTCCATTGAACCGAGTGAACTGGGCGGTACATATTTTGTCGTTTCATTACCAAAAGATTACTAAAGGAGGGATCCCCGTGATCAGTACTATACAAGTACTAATTGTAGAAGATGATTTCCGAGTCGCAAAGATTAATCGCCAACTAGTCGAACAGATCACCGGCTATGAAGTCGTATCAGAAACGCGAACTGCCTCTGAGACTATCGATTTTTTGCAACAGGCAAAGACGCTACCCGATCTGGTTTTATTGGATGTGTACATACCTGACAGTCCAGGGCTAGATTTGTTTTGGCATCTACGAAGAGAATTCTCCGCAATGGATATTATGCTGCTAACGGCTGCTAAAGAAACTAAAATAATAGAGGAAGCACTCCATGGAGGCGTGTTGGATTATTTAATCAAACCTGTTGAGCCTGTGAGGTTTGCAGAAGCATTTAGACGGTACCGTTCAAGGAAAGTATTGCTGTCATCTAAAAGTGAACTTTCCCAAGAAGATCTCGACCGCGTATTATTTGGCACGGAGATGCGGCAGGATTCTGCTTCTGACGCATTGCCAAAAGGTATCGACCGTCTGACGCTTGAAGTGATAGAAAACGTTTTACTTCAAAGTCCCGCTGAAGGAATAACTGCTGTTCAAGTAGGTAAAGCAGCCGGTGTTAGCCGTTCTACTGCACGTCGATATCTAGAATACCTTGTATTGATTGAAGTAGTAGGAGCACAGCTGCATTATGGAGATGTCGGTAGACCTGAACGGACATATAGAAAAATCTAAATACGCAACCGTGAACAAAATGAACAAAACGCATAATATGAATTATATCGTTCTTATGTAAACAAGCTTTTTAGCGGCTTTTCGACATGGTACATTATGGACAGCTTAAGTGGAATTATTCAGATACTTTGATTTGTATCCGCTTACAGACTCTTTCACCATTTTATCCATTGGAGGGAAATCGCTATGTTAAGTATTATTGGAATACTAACGATCTTTATTATCGTCGCATTATTGATCAGTGGCCGGATCACACCCATTGTAGGGTTGGTCATCGTTCCGATCTTCGGTGCATTTTTCGCTGGATTCAACTTCAAGGAAGTCGGAGAATTTTTCAACAGCGGAATTGAGTCTGTCATTAGCGTTGTGATTATGTTCATCTTTGCGATTTTATTCTTTGGTGTTATGCAAGATGCCGGCGTATTCAACCCGCTAATTAATACGATGATTAAAATTTCACGAGGAAATGTAATTGCTGTTGCTATGGCGACGGTGGTAATCGCTGCTATTGCACAGTTAGACGGCTCTGGCGCCTCCACATTCCTAATTACGATCCCTGCGCTTTTACCGCTCTATAAAAGGTTGAAAATGAATCCTTATTTACTGCTACTACTTGTCGGTATCTCAGCAAGTATCGTCAACATGGTTCCATGGGGCGGCCCGCTTGGACGGGCAGCAGCTGTACTCGGTGTCGATGTTACGGAATTATGGCGACCACTTATTAAAATTCAAATCATCGGTCTCCTACTACTAATTGCAGTTGCTTTCATTCTCGGATTACGTGAAAAGCGAGTTATCGCTAAGAAAGTAGCTAGTGGGGTTTTTGATGACAAACTGGATGAACTAGGAGAAGTGGACGAGCAAAAAGTAGAATCAGAAGGCACTTCTCTCCTGCGTCCAAAAATGTTATGGATTAACGTGATTATTGCCGTAACCGTCATCGGTTTACTCGTTTGGGGAAAAGTACCTGCAGGCTTTATCTTCATGGTCGGATTCAGTATCGCGCTTCCATTAAATTATCGCTCTGTGAATGAACAGATGGACCGTATTAAAGCGCACGCACCGAATGCTCTACTAATGGCGGCAATCATTCTAGCAGCCGGTTCGTTCCTCGGTATTTTGAATGGGACCAATATGCTAGATTCGATAGCGACCGATTTAGTGAAAGTGTTGCCGGCAATCATTGTACCGTATTTGCACATCATCATCGGCCTATTCGGGGTTCCGTTCGATCTATTGTTAAGTACCGATGCGTATTACTTCGCATTACTGCCGATTGTAGAGCAAGTCGTCTCCGGTTTCGGTGTTCCATCCGTTTCCATCGCCTATGCATTAATCGTTGGAAATATTATAGGTACATTCGTTAGCCCCTTCTCGCCTGCACTTTGGCTGGCATTAGGACTTGCAGGATTAGAGATGGGCAAGCATATTCGCTACTCATTCGTTATCATGTGGGGATTCAGTATCGTCTTATTCCTCATTACAATGGCTATGGGCGTTATTACATTGTAAAGTCTCTACTCATTTCATATCGTTATTAGCACCATCATGAAAAAATAGGCTGTCGCGGAACGTCATGTAAATGATCTCCTCGACAGCCTATTTCTATTCACAACGCTATAAGTAGCTGAAGAACGATTGCACTAGTTGTTTTTTAACGTTCTATTTCTAGTATAGATTCATTAGGATTCGACGTACCTGCTAATTCATCACGTAATAAATACGCCCCCAACATACTGTAGACCGTTCCGTTCCCGCCAAGACCAATCAAATAATAAATATTCCGTTCAAATGGATGGCGGCCAATGACTGGTAACTCATCCGTCGATTCTCCAAACAACGCTGTCCACTCATACTCAAAATTGAATAATTGATTAGGAAACAGCTCTTGCAATTCCTTTTTTAATTGCTTAAATTTCTTATCGATCTCTTCTTTTGAGCTCGGTAATGTATCCATATTTTGATCCAAGCCACCTGCTACGATACGATGATCATCCGTCAATCGCATATACAAATAAGGACGTTTGGTTTCCCAAATCATCATTCGATCGTGCCAAAATGACAAATCTTCTATTGGCTGTGTTGCGATGGCATATGTAACTTTTACGTCTTTTTGGGGAATCTTCATATCCGGAGTCGGTGCATAACCAGTAGTGACCACGACGGATTTTGCCTGAAATTCCCCGTTCGTCGTTTGGATGAATACACGTTCTTCTGTATCTAGAATTCCGAGTACTTCGGTATGTTCAAAAATATCCATGCCCTTTTCATATGCATACTGTATCGCGCCCATACACAAACGCAAAGGATTCACTTCTGCATCCCCCGCCGTCACGATAGCGGCAGGTTGTGAAAACGGAAAATGCGCTTTAATATCTTCACGTTCCCAAAACTCTACCGGAAAACCATACTTTTGTAACACGTCAAACTCTTTACGCAATCTCACTACATCTTCTTCAGTGCTGGCATAATATAAACTTTCGCGTGTGTGGAAATGGACATCAAATGGTGCATGTTCCGCAACGTCTTGCAAATGGATCATTGCTTCTTTACACGCCCGATAAAATTCCACAGCTTTCTCCTCGCCAATTTGCTCTATTAATTCATGCAGCATAATATCATTGGAGAACTGCAGTAAACCAGTATTTGCAGCAGTACTCCCCCCACCTACTTCTTCTTGTTCAATCAACACCATCGTATACCCTTCATTCGCTAATACGTATGAAGTCAGCGCACCCGACATCCCGCCACCTACTATTGCGACATCATATAGATCTTGACGTTTCACTTCTGCAAAACCTTCTTTTGTAAAAGTCGACTCCCAATATAATGACCCCGTATGTAACTTCATTAGTAGCAGTCCCCTATCTATTCGTTTTTTACTTTATTTACCCTGTCAGACTGGTCCTATAAACATAGACAAAAAAGGTGCTCAATCAGTAGCTGAGCACCTTTCCTTTATCCTCTAAACGGCCACCAAACACCGCGTCCAAACGAAATCGTAATGGCTGGAATTAACAATGGCAAAATAATTAAACCATAGAGCAGTAATCCCGAAATAACAATCGTTGCGATCTGCATGAGGCTCAAGACGCCTGAAGGCATCATAGCACCGAATGTTCCTGCCAAAATAACAGCTGCCGTAATAATAACAGTACCCATCTTCGCCATAGAATACATCAATGCTTCCCTGACCTTCATTCCCCCAATACTCTCTTCGCGGAAACGATCGAGTAAGAAGATAGAGTAATCTACGCCAAGCGCAATCAGCATGATAAATCCGAAGAATGGAACTGCCCAACTGATTCCGTCATAACCAAGACCATTGACAAAAATCAATTCCGTAATAGATATCGCTGTGTAATATGTCAGCAATAATGAACCGATCATATACAATGGCATAATCGCTGAACGGAATAAGACGAAGAGAATGATGAATAACCCTATTAACATAACGGTTACTGTACGTGTAAAGTCAGCGGATGAAATATCACTCAAGTCCGAGTTCATGCTCGAAATACCGCTGAATGCTAAATCTGCATCTTCAAATGGTGTACCGATGACCGAGCGCTTCACAGTATCTTTAATATCTTTCACCGTTGAAATGGCTTCACGTGAATAAGGATTTTCCTTCAAGATCACTTCCATCAAAATTCCTTTTTCACCGTCGAATGTGTAGCGGTCCATGACTGGTGCAAACTCCTCACTATCAAGTGTTCCTTTAGGAATGAATAAACCCGTGTCGCGCACACTTTTCGTATCCGCCATATCGTCAAGCATATCCGCAATTTCTTGAAGACCTGTCGTCACTTCAGCCAAACCGTCTTTGGATGCTTTGACACCGCTGCCTAGCTGTTTCAAACCACTTTTTAATTGTCCGATTTGCGAACCACTTTGGTTGATTTGTGATCCAGCGCCTGCAATACCTTTACTGATCTTTTCCAACTCTTTACCTAGTGCATCCAACCCTCCAGCTGCTTGCGCGGCAGGAAGACCTTGTTGGAGGCCGCCAGAAATTTGCGCTAGCTGACCATTGATCTGCTCAATACCGTTTGCAGCTTGGATTAAGCCGCTGCCCGTTCCGCCAGAAGGCAATTGATTAGCTGCGTCGCGTAAATTATACTGAACTGTCGCCAAACCTAAACGAATTTCCTGTATACCATCATTCGCTTGTTTTAAACCGTCTGCCATCAAACCGATTTGATGGTCTACATATAAATCTTCCAATAATTCACCAGTCGGTCGTGTAACGGTACGAACACTTTTGACGCCTTCTACTTTCTCCAAATCTCGGGCAATCGCTTCTAAATAGGTGACATCCCCTTCTTTCACGATTGGAGAATCTTTTTTTAACAGGATTTGTACAGGTAGTGAATCCCCTTCACCAAAAGCATCCGATATAAGATTTAATCCTTTGACAGACTCTTTACTACTATCAATTTCATCTACCGTATTGAATGACAGATCATTGTCATACGTCAATAATAGCGGAATTGTGATGATGGCTACGATGAACATGGAAAGTAGTGGACGCATAACGGATAATTTACTGAAAGCAATCCACAATTTACTATCCTTATGCGAAGCCGCGCCTTTTGCAGGCCAGAATAATTTGTCTTGTAAAATGGACATTAACAGTGGTACGACAGTGAATAGAACGAACATCAATACCGCAATCCCTACCGCTACTGCGACTGCCGATTTAAATATCGGGAAGTCCGCAAATCCGATTGCCGCGAAACCGATAAACACCGCAAGTGCACTGATGAATAGTGTGCGTCCAGCTGTTCTATACGTGTTGATAATTGCTTCTTCCACTTCATGTCCGGCTAGTAATTCTTCTTTATACCGACTTAATAACAGAATACAATAATCTGTCCCTAGACCGAATAAAATCGCGACTAAAAATATTTGGGTATAGTTCGAAACTGGGAACCCAAACCAGTCGATGAAGAATGCTACGAATGACTGACTTAATAAATACGCGATTCCTACCGCCACTAACGGAACGAATGGTGTGATAATCGAGCGAAAAACAATGAGCAATAAAGCAAAAATCAACACCACCGTAATAATTTCTGTCTTTTTAAGTCCTTCTTGCGCACTTTCATTTACGTCATGATTGATGATTACTTCGCCTGTCATATACACTGTATCTTCTGTAGATACGATATCTCTTTTTATTTTTTCAGCCAATTGAATAATTTCATCATCTGTACCGTCTACCATGATGGGGAGCAATACAGTTTTTTGATCTTTAGAAACGAGCTGATCTTTCATTTCTTCACTATCAAACGGATCTAGAACATCCGTTACAATGTTGCTGGCATCCCGGATTTCTTTGGCAGTTGCAGAAATTTCCTGTTTTTTTGCTTTATCTGCCGGTTTATTGAGGTCATAGACGAGCGAAATGGTTTCATCCGCTTGTCCCGCATCTTCTAACATTTTTGCAGCCTTCTGGGAATCTGCCGAATCTAGCAATTGGAAAGAACCTGCTTTTTCCGCCTGCTTTGCCAAATCAGGTGCTAGTATAAATAAAACAGCCGTCAGTATGACAATACCGATCGCAATAGGCCATTTAAATTTTAGTATCGTTTTCACGCCTTATCTCTCCTTTGTGACTAAAATCGATTTCAGTTTACGGAATGTCTTGATGAATTGTTCAAGCTCCTGTTCATCGATTTGATCTTTCAACAAGTTTTCGATGCTTTCATTTATTGCGGCATTTGAAATCGATAGTACTTCACGACCTTTTTCGGTTAGTGATATTCGATTCATCCGCTGATCATTTACGTCTTTTTCAGACTGTACAAGATCTTTTTCGACTAGTTTTTTAAGACGACTCGAAATGGCACTTTTATGTACGCCTTGAATCTCCGCCAGTTGTCCACTGGATAGCTGACCATAGGCAGATAGTATTTTCAGTACGTGGATTTGTTCTGGTGAGTAATCTTTCCATATAGGAACGTCCAAGTTTTTCACAACATGCTCTGTACCGTAGATCATGACTTCTTCAAATAGTTCTACTGCTTCTTGAAGCTGATTTTTCAAAGTAGTCCACCCCCTAAACCAATAATTAATAGTTTAGGGGGTGGACTAAATAAAGTCAACTAGTTTAGACGTGTTTTATAAAATTTTTATTACTGGCAAGTTGTGGATAGAATCCGCTACGAAAAAGTCAGCCTACGAGATAGTTACTCGTAGACTGACTTTTTATCAGTATAGTGTATTAAATAATGAAATAGGCGATGACGGATAATAGTATGGATGTGACTGTCATGGCGGCAAGTGGACGCATCGCGCGGTCTTTTACATCACGTAGACTGACGTTTAGACCAAGTCCAACCATGGCTGCTGTTAGTAACCATGTGGTCAGTGTAAAAACGCCTTCCATTGCGTGATCTGAGACAGGAATGGAGTGACCAAACACATAGCTTCCTAAAATACTTAGAATGATAAAGCCGACGAGGAACCATGGAAATTCAATTTTAGCGCCCGTTTCGTCTGTATGCTTACGTTTCATGATAGCAATGAAGATGAAGCATAGTGGTACCAAGAGGAATACTCGGCCAAGTTTAGCCAATAAGGCAATTGCTAAGCCATCTTCTCCTGCCGGTGCACCCGCTAAAGCCACGTGCGCAACTTCATGTAGACTGATTCCTGCCCACATTCCGTACTCGATTGAATCGAGTGGAAGAATGGGGCGTAAAATCGTGTAGCCAATCGCAAACACTGTACCCATTAATGCGATGATTCCTACACCTATTGCAGTGTCTTCATCTTTCGCTTTAATAATCGGTGCCACTGCTGCAATGGCTGCTGCACCGCAGACCCCTGTCCCGACACCTAAAAGCAAGGAGATATTTTTATCTGCTTTAAATACTTTGGCGAGCCAAATGGTCATGAATATCGCGAAAATGATCACACCTACATCCCGAGCAAGTAAGCCGAGCCCGTCGCTTAAGACGGTATCTATATTTAATTTCAAACCGTATAAAATAATTGCTGTGCGAAGCAAACGCTTTGATGAGAAGGCAATTCCACTTCGAATCATTTCAGGATAGCCAAAAAATTGACGGTATGCCACTGCGATAATAATTGCGCAGGCCAGTTGACCGATATGATTGAAACCTGGTACTTTTGCTAATAAATAACCTAAAAATGCAATAAAAAATGTAAAAGCTATTCCACTGATCCATGATTTCCATTTAGATGGATGTTGTAGTGCGTGCTGTTCTGGAGTCATATTCGAACAAATCATGATGACACCCCCTAGTAACAGTATAGGAAACAGCTGGCTATAAGAGAAATAACTATTTATAATAGCTATGATAAGTAAATCTATATACATGGAAAGGAGTTGCCGTCCTATCGATCAGCAACTGCAAGTATTCATTGAGGTAGCCGAGCAAAAGAACTTCTCTAAAGCAGCAGAAGAACTGCATATGACACAACCTGCTGTCAGTCAATATATTCGTTCATTCGAAGAATCCATTGGTGTACGATTGCTCGAGCGAACGAATAAATATGTACGACTCAACCAAGCTGGGGAAATTGTCTATCATCACGCAAAAGAAATCGCGGGCTTGTATTCAAAAATGCAAAACTTAGTAGATGACTTAGCCCATAAAGCTAGCGGTCCTCTCGCCATTGGAGCCAGCTATACTTTCGGTGAATACGTCTTGCCTCATATTCTGTCTAAACTTGTCGCAGACTATCCGGCGATTGAACCACAAGTCACAATTGGAAATACAGCAGACATCGCGGAGTTAGTCATTACTCACCAACTCGACATCGGTTTGATCGAAGGACATTTTAAGGAAGCCACACCGCTTCAAAATGAAGACTTTGCAGAAGATGAAATGTACATCGTCACGCCTAGTAATCATCCACTAACTCAGAAGAAAGGTAGGCAGTCGATTACGGCACTAGAAGATGAGATCTGGCTATTACGCGAAGAAGGTTCAGGTACACGGGAGGCGGCAGAATTATTCTTTTCCCAGTCTGGATTTTATCCAAAGCGTATTATGCAATTCAGCAGTACGCAACCGATTAAGGAATCTGTCGAAGCGGGGCTTGGCGTTAGTTTGCTGTCACAGTGGGCGATACAAAAGGAATTACGTTATGGTGATTTGACGACGCTATCGGTGAAAGGAACGCCATTCAAGCGGCACTTCTCTATCGTGACGAACTCGCCGTTTCAAACGAAGGCGTTGCAGGTGTTTATTGAGTTGTTAAAGAATAGTGAGGAGTTGACGGTTTTGAATATCGGGACCACATCGTGACATTCTTTTCCGAGTGAAGGGCTGGTGGATGTTTTACGTAAGTCGCTGCATATACTCACATGTTTTCATAGAAAAAAAACTGCAGACCCTTTTACATCATAAACTGTACTGTGTAAAACAGACCCCCAAAAAGCAGAAGTGGCCTACGCCACTTCTGCTGATTACACGATTGAATTACGATAATTTGAATCGATCGACTACACTTCGCAATTCCCCAGCGATCTCATTCACTTGATTTGTAGAATCTGCTACTTGTTCCAATTCACTCTGTTGTGCGGCAGCCGATGCACTCACTTGTTCAGAAGAGGCAGCCGTCTGCTCCGAAATGGCAGAAACGTTTTGGATGGCTAGAATGGCTTCATCTTTATATTCCATCATTTCGGCAAGCTTCTCGGATAGTTCCGTGATGGATTGGCGAATTTGATCAATGATGTCCGCGTTCTGTACGAATGATTCTTCCGTGTCTGTAACGGACTGATTTTGACCGTCCATGGATTTCATGTTCAATTCAATGACATCAACTGTCTGCTGTGATTCTGACAAGATTTCTTTCACGGTTTCTTGAATTACTTCAGTTTCTCTGCGGGACTGTTCCGCTAGCTGACGTACTTCATTCGCAACAACCGCAAATCCTTTACCACTTTCACCCGCTCGAGCCGCTTCAATGCTTGCATTAAGCGCTAGAAGATTCGTGCTTGCAGTAATACCATGCAATGTTTCAATGACTTGATTAATAGATGATATTTTAGTAGTCAATGTTTGTATTTGAAGCTGTACTTTTTTATTCATTTCATTTGCTGTCGTGTTATGAACACGTAACTTTTTCACTTCTGACATTCCACTTTCAGCAGAATGAGAAGCGTCTGTAGACAACTGATTCATTGTCATGAACATCGTGTGGATATGATCCATACGGTCCGCTAAATCAGAAATTCGTAGGCTTGTTACTTCTGTATCTTCGGATTGTTTAGAAGCGCCTTGTGCAATTTCATCCGTCGCTACTGATACTTCTTGATTCGCGGCAACTAGCTCTTCGAAGGCATGCGTAACTTGCGAGGATGAATCACTCAACTGACTCGAAGACAATTGCACGGTTTGTAAGGCCGCATTCGTCTGACGCAACATATCGTTATAAGCAAGTGCTACTAATCCTATCTCATCGTGACGAATTTTCTGTTCATCTACCATCATTGTCAAGTCACCTGCAGCAGCGGTTTGCATGGATTGCTGTAAGGTTTTCAACGGTTTCAACAGTCGATAAATGAAGATCGTGGATGCGCTTGACATCAGCAACACAATCACGATTGCAGATACAATTGTAATCCACAAAATAGCGGTGAATGTTTCCAAAATCTCAGATTTCGGTGTAACAGTTTGTACTGACCATCTCTCATCGATTCCTTTTAAGTTGATTGGAGAGAAGGCATTAAATGCTTGTTCACCTAGACTCTGAGAATCTACATACATACTTGCCAATTCACCTTGATCAATATTTACTTTAGCAGCATTCCAATCGATTGCATCTGCCATATTGCTATTGTTTAGTTCAGGCTTTAGACTGTTCGCCGTAATATATCCAGCGTCTGTAATAATAGAAGCATAGCCGCCTTTTGGTTGAATCGTCTTCACCATATCAGTCAAGAAATCTATTGATATATCTGTGGTTAACAAACCAAAATAATTTCCTGATGCATCGACCATCGGAACGGAAATAGTAGTCATGAGAATCGTTTTACCATTTGTTTCGTACGGGTAAGGTTCTGTTAATATCGCACGTGCTTCATTTTTTGGAACGGTATACCAACTATTCGCTGTAGAATCATCCATTCCACTTAATGGTTCTACATCGGTAGTATTGTCTTGCTTAAAGACATATGGAATGAATTGCTGATTTTCATCTAGCAAGTTCTTTGGTAGGACTTCTCCTTCAGCGAATGCCGACTGATTAATGACTGCCGCCATTCCGGTAGCATCCTCATTTTTCTTCAAATTGTTTTTGATGATCCGAATAATTTCCTCCGGTTTCATATCACCTGTCGCTTGTAATGTTTCCAATATGTGACTAGTTGTGCGTAACATATCATTTGTTTCATTGAATTTCGCACTAAGAACAAGTGAATTTTTATTTGCACTTTCCAATGCAAATTCCTCAGCATCTTTAATGCTTTGCTTATGTAACATGAAACTGGTAACAACTGAGTATACCAAAAATAGTGATAAAAATAATGCGATAATTAGTCCTGAGAGTTTCATCGCAATACTTGCAGACTTCTTCACTTCATGAGCCCTCCTAGTAAATTATGATCAGACTAACATTATACCTTTAGTCCTTACTAATTGTATACCTTTTTAGCTGAAAGTCATATAAAAAAACCTTGTCTGGTAGACAAGGTCAAGGATTTGAGATGTTTAACGTCTCTCTATGGGCTTTCATGAATTAGTTAGTTCTTTCGGTCATTTGACGCCAAATGGAGCCTTTTGCCTCTTCGCCTTCTTCAATTCTAGCGATCGCCATACGGACTTGCAGTTTCACTTCAAATTCATTATCGTTTTCTGCTTCGTGCAGTGCGGGTAATGCTCGTTCTGTTCCGGATTCATAGAGGAACATTGCGGCACGCCAACGAACCAACTTGTTTTTATCTTGTAATAAACGGATCGCAGCGGATTCGAAACCAACATAGCCAAGGTCACTCATACAGTCTGCGGCTGTACGACGAACCGCCCAACTTTTATCTTCGAGTGCTTTTTCGATAAACGGGATGACTGTTTCATCTTCAATCATACCGAGGTAAACTGTAGCCAATCTGCGGATGGACATCTTCTCATCTTCAAGTGCCAGTGTAAGTACTGGATAATCCGAAACGTCGGGATCTGGCATTTGATCCAATAAGCGAAAGCGCGTTTCCCATTCTGGAACAGTAAATTCCGCCAATGTCACTTTCTCTCCACGAACTTTTGCTTCTCCGTCTGCCTTTTCCGCTTTTTCCACAAGCTCATGCAAGCGTGCTTCAGGATACGCGGCTTCAAGTTCTTGTACAACTTGCTCGCCCACTTCCTGCAATTCTCCGTAACGAATTCCGTAATCTACCCATTTTCGCAGTAAGATATAGTTTTCAACTTCAGAATGGTGAACGGTTTCCATCGCTTGGATGAAACGTTCACTTAATCCAAACCGAGATTCCTCATCACTGTTGAACACTTTCACTTGCAGCGGGATCTCTTTATACGTCTGTACATGAACGTAGACTTCACCGAAATGCTCGTCTATCTTCTGTTCTTCAGCTTGTTCAAGCGATTCGCCGTCTTCATTTAAAACGGAACGTACTTCGGCCAGGATGGATTCCCACGCAACATTTCCAATTCTCTCTACTGCCATAAAATCTAATACGTGATAGATTCCTTTAATTCCTTGTATAGCCAAAAGAGAACGAACCGGCTCAGGTGCCTGTGCCTCATCTTTCTTCTTATAGTTATGGCTTACTCCATCGGGCAAAGGGGTATCTAAAATAATTTTCATGGAATTTGGACTCGGTGTCGGTTCAATCGATTTGATTTTCAAGAATAATCTCCTCCAATATAATTAATCGGCTAATTCCTGTAAATAAGACCAGCGCTCGACCAGTTCTTCGTATTGTTGATTCAGCGTTACGAGTTCTTCATCCAGTTGACGAAGCTGATCATAGTCTGAGCCCGTAATCGTCATTTTTTGTTGTACCGCGGCTATTTTTTCCTCTATTCCTTCTATATCCGTTTCAATGGTTTCCCACTGACGTTTTTCCGCGTATGTCATTTTCTTTTTAGGTTCTTTAACTTCTGGAGCCGGGGCAACAACCGCAACTTTAGCTTGGGGCTTCACGTCTTTTGTACTCTTTTCTTCAAGATAATCTGAATACAAACCAAGACGTACATCGATTTCTCCCGAACCATCTAGTATCCATAGCTTACGTGAGATTCGATCCAAGAAGAAACGGTCGTGGGAAATCGTCACGACTACTCCAGCGAACGTATCAATGAACGACTCCAAAACGGATAACGTTTCAAGATCCAAGTCATTCGTCGGCTCATCCAGTAGCAAAACATTCGGCTGTTCCATTAATAACTTCAATAGATATAGACGTTTACGTTCCCCACCTGATAATTTACCGATTGGCGTTCCGTGTGCAGAGGAAGGGAATAAGAATCTCTCCAACATTTGTGTCGCGGACAATCGCTCACCATCTCCTGATTCAATGTCATTGGATGTCTCACGAATATACTCAATAATCCGCTGGTTTTCATTCATTGGTGGCAAATGTTGATGGAAATGAGCAATCTTTACGGTAGAGCCTATATCGACTTCACCGGTGTCCGGCATCGTCGTCCCATCCAGCATTTGAAGAAGTGTCGTCTTCCCTACACCATTCGGTCCGATAATCGCAATACGTTCTTTCGCTTGTAGAATAGCAGAAAAACCATTCAATATCACTTTATCGTCAAATCTTTTTGTAATATTGTTGATTTCCAACACTTTTTTACCAAGACGTGTCGTTTGTAAATCCATTTCAAAGTCCAATGACTCATCAGTCTGCTTCACTTTCGATTGAAGTTCATCAAAGCGGTCAATTCGCGCTTTCTGTTTCGTCGACCGCGCTTTAGCACCGCGGCGAATCCATTTCAATTCACTACGGTAGCGATTACGGTCTTTTTGATCCGAAGCAGCTGACATCTCTTCACGCAGTGCTTTTGACTCCAAATAATCTGCGTAATTTCCGGTATGCGAATAAAGTGTTTTATCCGCTAACTCGTAAATATGTGTAGCAACTTGATCCAAGAAGTACCGATCGTGTGTAACAAATAATACTGCTCCTTGAACATTTTGTAAGAAGTCTTGCAACCACTGAATCGATGCGACATCCAGATGGTTCGTCGGCTCGTCCAACAACAATAGATCTGCCGGTTCAATTAATACTTTAGCGAGAGCCACACGCTTCAGTTGACCGCCGGATAATTCGCCCATCTTCTTATCGAATGTCTCGATACCTAGCTTCATTAATATAGTACGTGCTAATGCATTCAAATCCCAGCCGCCCGTTGAATCCATTTCATTTTGATAGAATGAGTACCGTTCCTGATACTCCTCATTTAAAGGATCTTCGGTTAGTAGTTGCAATGCATGCTCGTAATGTAGATTTGTACGAATAACAGGTGCATCACTTTCGAATACTGCTTCCATCACGGTTAAGTCCGGATTGACAATCGGTTCTTGAGGCAAGTATGCCACACGGAACTTATTTGGATGATCCATTGTCACCGTATCCGCACTTCCCTGCCCCGAAATTATGGAGAGTAACGTAGATTTTCCCGTGCCGTTAATCCCGATCAAACCGATCTTATCTCCACTTTTTAAATTAAATGCTACATCTTTAAAAAGTGTTTTTTCTCCAACTGTTTTAGTTAATTTTTCTACCACTAAATGACTCATCCTGGCACATCCTATTCTTAAATTGCTTCTAATCTTAGTATAGCTGAAATTCAAGCAAGTTGAAAACATGCACGTTTGCGTACTATGTATGGTGGTGTTTGATGGTGAATGAAAGTGAGTGGGGTGTGAAATGGGGAGGTTGTTTTGCGAGCCATTGTAAGTGGAGAATCCATTGGCCTAACTTTGGCTCAGGTAGATGACTTTCGCAAGAAGCTACAGACAGGATGTTAGCCTGTCTATGCCCATTGCTTTGCATAAAATTCGTTATCAGTACTATCAATACGTTGATTTTCATTCAGTTAGAGCCACGCACCAATGCAGGTCAAGAGTGCGACACTTTCAAATTCTAGTATCCAAACTACGTCGAACGCCGGTCCAACACTTCTACCCATTAGACCCAAATTGTTTGAAACCTCATCTAGACTTCGGCTGATTCATGCCCGCCAGCTTCTTCACCAACTGCTCCAACAACACCGGCATCTCTCTGAACGCACTATCGATATGCAGCCGCTCCGTCTTTTGATGCGCATCCTTACCAAACGGACCCACATTCAACACCGGTGCAGTTAGCTTGCGCATATCTTCAAACGGGATCGAATACGTCGCACCATAGACTGGCGTATTCTTTGCGAACGCCTTCCAATGATCCTCTTCATCCTTATAATGCACATAACTCAAATCGCAAATTCCATTGAAATAATGTACTTGTTCAATTGTTAAATCAAATACTTGCGCACGCTCTTGCACAAACGCAATTGATTCCTTCACAAGGGGATCGTCAGACGAGTTAACAGCCGGGTAATAAGGTGGCGCATAGAATAGGACGGTCGCTGGACCTAATTCCTGGCACGCCATCATGAGCGTATCGACAATACGTATGCATTGCTCACGGTCATCCCATTCTTCTTGCAACAGCACTTCCTGTTTCAATCTGTTTACTTCATTTTTTCCTAACTGATGTTCAGCGTATGTTAATAACTCTTCAAAACGCAGTACACGAATATCTCCTAGAGGCACTGCCGACTCACGTGCACATACCGCTTTATAATGTTCAGTACACTGTGCCATCGCTTCATTCGCCACTTGTTCAAATATATTCATGATTTCAGCAGCTGTCCGCTTGAATAGGAAGACATTATATAACGCAGCTGCTCGCTGTGGTGTTTGTGTAGAGTACTGAATTTTCAAATCTTTCTGGTGCAATGTGACAGGAAGAGGTGTTGATTCGTTCTGCTCTATTTCAAGGAATAGAGGATTCCATTCCATCTTTTGTGTCAAAAAAGACGCCATATAATCTGCAGTAATCCCTTTTAAAGGTTCACCCACATGCGTTTCTTTTCCATAAAATAATGCGGCTGGCATAATCTTTCCGATTGTCCCGGAGTAAATATATTCTTTCGTATCCGCAGGTCCTTGTGAAAATGAAGGCTCTCCGTTCAAGAATAACTTAAAGCGATGCCCTTCTTGTTCTTGCAGGCGTACAAGTTCCTTTACGGCAGCACGCATCCCCGCTGAGTTCACTTCTTCGTCCGGTACTGTACACAATAATAAATTAATAGGCCAATTCTCCATACTTGCTCGTTCGATCAACTGTATATGTAAAGCCAACCCCATCTTCATATCCATCGTACCTCGGCCGAATAGATATTTTCCTGATTCTAAGTCAAGGCGCGCAGCTTCAGGCAACATATCTTTATTTTCTAGCAACTTCTTAGTCAGCTCTTCCGGATGAAATGCAAGTGGTTCAAGTGCTCCGTATTCATCCGTTTGTACAGTATCAAAATGACTGATCAACACAATCGTATCTGTGGCATCAGGATGTTCATAAAGGGCATGCACGACTTGCCGCCCGAGACCCGCATCATGAAGTGTAATATTATCAGCATTCTCAGTGAAGTATTCCAGTTCGCTCAACTTATTTTGTAGCTTCCAGGAAAAGAAACGCTCTCCTTCCGTTAACGTACGACTATCCCAACTTACTAGTTCACAAAGCAATGCACGCAGCTTTTCAGGGGTATCAAAACGGTATCGATTCATTCCATCTCCTCCTTCACGGTTAAGTAAAGTATAGCTGATTCAAAGTAAAATGAGAAAAGAACTTGTGCCCTAGGAGGCAACAAGTTCTCTTTTTATTATTTAGACGTTGAAACTAGCGGTACCCGAGCCGACTTCACTTGCTCTACTGTACGTTTCAGCTGTCGTAGATGACGTTTTTCGTGGAATCCTACGAAACGGAACCATTGAATTAACGGCACATTTCCAAAAATCGGATGCTTTAGTGATTTACAGCGAAGTTCTGTAATAGTGGCAGATTCATAGATATCCAGTAAATAATTTCTGGATGCATGCAACTTCTCTTTAATCTCTGGAATGGAAAGATGCATATCTGTTGGTTGTGTATATTCCATGAAATATGCCTTTACTAAAGGACTCGCCGATACACTGATCGGTTTTTTGAAGACACGTAAACTCTCAGGATTTTTCAATTCTTGGGCGATGTTTGTAGCAACTCGACATTCCATTAATGCTAAATGTTCTACAATTTGTTTGGGTGACCAGCCGCCATGCGATGGTGTTCCGTTAAATTCCTCATCTGTTAAGCCATCAATCAACTGCAAGATGCGTTTACGGACCTTGATATTCTCTCCAAAAACCATCAACATCTACCTCCATTTTTCCTTGTAATCCATTCTATTGCCATAGCATACGCCTTTTGTTCAAAAATTTAAAGGGAGAACGGTTAGATTTTTAGTAATGCCTGTCAATGGTGACAGATGAGTGCCAATCAGGCCTGATACAAAAGGATTTCTACCCGTTTCTATTTGTAAGATTTTCTACCTTTTTTACTAGTTCTGAAGCAGTCGGCCAGCGAGCGCTCAGTTAAATTTATCTCCTGCGCCTGTCGTATCCATAACCTGTACAGGCACTTGGAGTATTTGATCCTTATCGTGATAACAAAAATCATCCTCGCCTTGTAAAGGAAACTTGTCCGCTTGTGCAATCAAATCCATTTTTGCGCTGCCGATTACTGTAATCCTACATAGATTTTATCGACCTTATGCCGTTACATATGCCATTTCCATATAGACTGCTTGCTGACTGAAAAGTTACACTTTGTGCTAAAGTATTTACATCGACTCGTTAAACAGTATAATGAATAAATATACATCAACAAGATTATGTGCAAGGAGAGAAATACCTTGAAAAAATATACAGCTAGCACTTGGCTAGTATTCTTAATCCCGTCTATACTCGGCGTTATATTGTTCATGATTCCACTACCTTTTACAGCGGGTTGGAAAGTACCGATAGCCAAATTGGCGGATTTATTGTCAGGTTCATTGGAACCGATTATTCCACAACTTATGATGTGTTTGATCATTGTGTCTGCACTCGGATCCATACTCTATCTATTTGTTAAAAAAGATCCAAACAGACCTTCATTCTTTACAAACTTATTCAAAGTTACACCGTTTTGGACAATTACTCGAATTATAGGGGCCATCTTCGCCATCATGGTCGTCTATAAATTAGGTCCTGAAGCGATTTGGAGTGAGAATACAGGCGGGCTACTACTTGCAGGTGATGGACTCGTTTCCTTCTTGTTCAGTATCTTCTTCTTCGCAGGTCTTCTGCTTCCTTTATTACTGAACTTCGGATTGCTCGAATTCTTCGGTACGTTAATGGTGAAGGTTATGCGACCTTTATTTAAATTACCTGGACGTTCTTCCATTGATGCACTGGCTTCATGGATTGGAGACGGAACAATTGGTGTCTTACTTACAAGTAAACAATACGAGGATGGTCACTATACACAGCGTGAAGCAGCGATTATTTCGACTACATTCTCTGTTGTGTCGATTACATTTACTCTCGTCATTATTGACAAAGTTGGTCTTGGAAACTACTTCTTACCATTTTATGCGACGGTTTTGTTCACAGGAGTGATTCTTGCCTTAATTATGCCAAGAATTTATCCATTGCGTTCTATTAAGAATACGTATATTGACGATCGTGAATATTCCGAAGAGGACGAAAAACTGCCTGCCGGAACAAGCGTCTTCAAACTAGGACTCACTAGCGCACTTGATACAGCTTCAAAACAACGCTCTGTTGTGAAGACAGTTCGCGCAGGAATGCAGAACGTGCTTGACATGTGGTTCGGCGTGGCGCCAGTCGTTATGGCTTTCGGGACGGTTGCTTTAGTAATGGCTGAGTATACGAGTATATTCCGTATTCTAGGTAAGCCGTTCGAATACATCTTGAATTTCTTGCAGATACCCGAGGCTGCAGAAGCCGCACAGACGATGGTCGTCGGATTCGCAGACATGTTCTTGCCTGTTATTTTAGCGGAAGGCGTCATTACATCGCCTATTACACTATTTACGATTGCAGCTGTTTCCGTAATCCAACTAATTTACATGTCCGAAGTCGGTGGCTTGATCTTAGGTACTAAAATTCCATTGAATATTTTCGACTTACTCATCATTTTCTTGTTGCGTACAATCATTGCCTTACCAATCATTGCCGGTATTGCGCATTTGTTGTTCTAAGTAGAGTGAGAACCCGTTACTTCTTTGTGAAGTGGCGGGTTTTTTTGTTTGGGATAGAGCGGATTGCATGATGGATAGAGCGCTTCCCGATTGGCATTGAGCGGATCACTCGATTGATTGAGCACTAACCCAACAACACAGTCTGTCTTCATCACATTTCAACACAAAAAAACTGCCCTCGTTAAAGAAAGCAGCCAAATGAAACAACCTGAAAGCAACCCTGCTGGAATGTCGTGAATGTCCGCAAGTAAAGGGAGGGTTGCGTTTGGGAATTAGCGTGGCAAAGCAATGGTGGGCTTTTGTACGCTAATTTCCAATAAATAGACGTGTACAGTTTGCTTTCAAGTATTTACGCGATATACTGTGTGTGCTAACGGGTTACCGAAAGCCATCTATACAGTGGAGACCTATTCCACTGCATAGATCACAATCGGAATGCCAGCGACAAGTTTGTGCTTACCACCGTGATGAATTACCTTGTACTAACACACCAGTGATTACGAGACTAACCCCGACTAGCACACGTGGAAAGCGAAGATCTCATCTCAAATTTCCTGTATGGAGAGCGACACCGGGCCAATCATCAGGCTTAAGACAGCTGCAACTATGGGTAAACTACCACTCGTAACGAGGAAGATCATGTTTCTCGCCTGCTAACTTCTTTATCCCGTTTCATTTTTCTTGTATACAATGAGAATGTCTCTCATTAAGTAATATCATAGTCGATAATGATAATCATTGTCAAATAGATTTATGAGAATGAATACTTTGTACTAGTGGCAGGATATTTAAAACAGATGAGGGTTACGTCTACGTATAATGAGTTACTCACCGCTGAAACCTCTAAATTTCTTGAACGGCAAAAAAGCCTCGCTCCTTTGTTGGGTAGGCTTTCGTGCAACGATATCGAGTTTCGAATAGCTACGCTTGGCTAATACCTTAGATAGTTCCGTGGATTCGCCATAGTATTGTTGTTACGAGTCGTAAGCAATATCGGCTTGTATCACTTTAAAAGGCACTCGAAAAGGAGTTACTTCGAGTGCTCTGTTCGTTGTAGCATTTGCATGCGTTCATTGAACAATGTTGGATAGGAGAGTAAACCTAAGCAAACACTTGTTAATGCAGCAGTTGTTAATAATAAAAATATGACTAAGATTTGAAATTGAACAGCCTCTAAAGGATCGGCCCCAGCGATAATTTGACCGCTCATCATACCGGGCAATTGCACCAGTCCGATCGTCTTTTGGCTTTCAATTGTCGGAATCATACTTGCCTGAATCGAGCGGATCAATTGCTTATGTATCGCTTGTTTTGGTGTGCCGCCAAGTGACAAGATTAGTTCACTTTCTGGTCGATGCGCTTCTACTTCCGCCACGAAACGATTGAGGAATAAAATCGCAAGTACCATCGAGTTTCCGATCACCATACCGGTCAATGATATAATATATTGTGCAGTAGCTGGGACAATCTTGAATCCAAGTAAGATGCTTTGCGTCAACACTTCTAGCAACACAAAAGTCACAATCAGCTTCCATGTGATTCCTTTAATACCTTCTCCTTTTTTACGCGCATTTTGCACGGCCGCGCCGATCATCAAGACTACCATCAAAAAGATGAACAAATAACTTTCTGAATCAAAGACAAACTTTAATACGAAGCCGACCGCCACTAATTGCACAGTTGAACGAATCGTTGCGATAATAGTATCTTTCTCCAACTGCAATCCAAGCGTTTTGGACAGTACTAACGGTATCAACACAAATATCAGTGTTAGGAATAAGGCAGTGGCACTCATGAAAAGTCCCCTTTCAAAAAGCGATTGACCGAAGGGATATCTGAATCATCAAGTACGGATATTTCGCCGGCATCCACTAACTTCCCGTCCACCATAATCCATGCATATTGCCCCATTCTTCTCGCCTGTTCCAAATTATGCGTGATCCAGATGACAGTGATGGCATGCTTTTCATGCAGTGTACGAATCAAATCTTCCACTTCATTCAATGAAGACGGATCTAGCGCGGATGTAATTTCATCCATCAATAAAATCTTCGACTGATTCAATAATGTTCTTGCAATCGATACTTTCTGCTGCTGACCACCCGACAAGTACTGGCTGTCACGTTCGAGATACTCACCTTCAAGACCAACTTGATCTAAAATATCTAACGCTTTTTCTTTACTCAACTTCTTGCCTTGTAAACGTAGTGGCAGTGCCAAATTATCATAGACACTTCCGGCGATCATTGGTGAATTTTGTAACACCATACCCGCTTTTCGACGTAGATCGATTGGTGACATTTCATGAATTGCCTGCCCTTGTACTGTAATCTCTCCAGTAGTAGAACTCAGCAGACCGTTACACATTTTCAATAATGTCGTTTTCCCAGCACCAGAAGGACCGACCAATACCGTGATTTGATTTGTAGGGAATGATCCGGTTATCGCATCGAGAATCTTCGTGTCCCTTACTTCAAACGACACATTGTGAAAATGAATCGCAGGCTCATACAATAATTTATTCTGTTCACTATCCATCCATTTCACCTTTTCTAAACTCTTCATTCATCTATTTTCAGTAAATCCAATGGCGTAATGATGCCAAGTAGTTTCTCATCTTTACCACCTTGTTCGGTGATGAGCAGTGCTTCGAGCCGTTTCCCTGAAGCAATGGACTTTCTAAAAAACCCTTCTGCTTCATACACCGACATGGAACTTTTGACGAAACGATAGGTTTTTCTTCTTTTCTCGTGATCATATACGTCTAATAATGTCGGTATTTCCCGGGAAATGCAATCTGTTTCCTGATCAGCCAGCCAATTCATAATGCCATCTGCGGTAATTAATCCGATGAATCGACCTTTTTTGTAAATAGGCAATTGATTAATCTTCCATTCTCTTACTAAACGCAGGCCGGTGGCGAGTGATTCATCTGCTTGCACAATATGTACTTTGCCGGAGAATAAATCTTTGACTGTTAACGGATTGGCTAATTTTTCATCTATACTCTCAATCAGTTTTACAATTTCATCATGAGGCTCTGCTATAGCATAATCAAACCCCGTCCGATTATGCACAATCGCATTACGTAAACTGCCAAACTCCCGTAGATCCTCTTCATAATGAGCAACCAAAGCATGTTGTGTTTTTGCTCTATCAATCTTCTTTGAGAATGAAAAATGGTTCGGCAAATCTGTAATCTTCATCAACGATTTATCGATTCGGTTAAATGCAATGAGAAAACGCTCTGAATTTTTATGCTCCATGAATGATCGCCTCCTACTCTAGGCAAATTATAGCATATTCCACTACCATTCAAGCCTTAGAATTCCTGATATATCTTACTTCTTATGATACAAAAAAGCCGTTGCAGTACCAGACCTCGGACACTGCAACAACTTTTTATTGATTGGAAATCTGTTGAATTTGATAATCACCATACTCATCATTCACCACTGTATACAACTTTTTCTTTTCCAAAAACTGCACCGTTCCGTCTTCCTTTGTGAAATTCACTGTTTCATACGTATACACTTCAATCGATTGATTAGTATAGATCACATCAGTCACGGACGTATCAATGAATTCATAAAACTCATTTTTCACGGATAGGTCATTTAAGAAATCTAGTAGCTCACTCTCAGCTGAACTTCCAGTTGCAATATAGGGTGCAATATAATCGTAATCGTTATGGTCGATGGCCGCTTCATATTGACTTCTGAAATCATGAATGAAATACTCTACCTCTTCATCCGCCACTTCCGTATCTTGCCCATACTCTTCTGTTTCTGGCTCTTCTTCGTAAACAGATTCATCTTCTTCTGTGTCGTCATAGCCACCATAGTCCTCATAGTCAAACGAAGTATCATCCGAATCTTGATACGACTCCGGCACATAATCATCATAGACGTTGAATAACGCAGCCACCGCTTTATTGCTCATTGGCTCGTCAATCCAGTCGTCAACCTGTTTTTGCATACTATGCATCGGAATAGAAAACCCGAATACGGTATTGTCTTTATAGAGTAAGGAATTAATGCCAATCACTTTACCCGTAGTGGCATCTAGCAACGGACCGCCGCTACTGCCGTGATCAATTTGTGCATCAATCTGATAGATTTTTTCATAAATGAAATCCATTTCCATGTCACGATTCAAACCGGTCAAATACCCAATAGACGCGGTGTTCTCAAGACCTTTTGGACTCCCTAACGCAATAACCTCCGTACCGATAGGAGTCTCTTTCATCTCGGTCACAAATGGTTTCACATGTTTATTCGCTTCTGATTTGATCAGCGCGATATCATAACGATCAGAAATTCCAATGACAGTACCGTTAAAATCTTCACCCACAGAATTCTTCACCGTCACGTCGGTATAGCCTGCGACTACATGTGCATTCGTCACGATATAGCCACCAGCCTTATACAGGAAACCTGAACCTGAACCGTCTCCTGTACTAATGGTAAAAACACTCGGCAACGATTCTTTAATGAGTTCTGTTTTATCTTTCACTTGCTTCTTCGTTTCATTGACAACAGTAGGCGCCTTTTTAATCTTCAATTCGGCTTCATCTTTACTAACAAATTTTGTTTTAACGGATGCTATCGTTTCTGTCGGCCAGCGAAAACTCCAATCTGTCGCATAGCCATAGCTAATCCCACCGATCCATAATACCAAGATCATTACGAAAATAGGTTTAGTATTGCGCACCGCCCGTATCGCCTTACCACAGCCCCCACAAAAGTTCGCATCTTTTGTATTTTTATGACCACATTTCGGACAGTACATACGGTTCCCCCTCTTCCATTCCCCAATGGATTCGAATGACTTTTCTCTCTCAATTATATCATACGAACTAATACAAAAGACATACTGCAATTCAATTTACTCTAGTTCAACTATCCCTACCGACGTTGCAAATATGACTTTTAGTATTTTTTCTTTCAATATATACACCAATTCATTCTTATTGCATATTTCCAATGAAGCGGCACAGTTCTCTAACCAATTTCTACATACGCTAAAGAGAGAAGGAGGTGCATAAAAACATGTCATCTAAAAGGTTTAGACCACATCATGATTATGACGTGCCCTATATTCCGAGAAGAAAAGCACGATGTTATGATGAAAAGAAAATTATTCATATACTTGTTGATTTGACAATGGGCTCACCCGTTGAAATTACACTGAAGGATTCAAAGGAAGTACAACATAACGGATACTACTTACAATTCGACAGAAAAATTCGTACCGTCCACTTTCAACCATTTGGTGATTCGGAAGTCCAGATGATTGATGTAGAAGATATTTGTACTATTAGATATGGTTCCTGAAAGAACAAAAAAATGTACACAGCGCACTGTGTACATTTTTTTGTTCTATTTGGCTGGGTTTCTTGTCTGATGCTTTTATTAATAGGTTTCTTATTTTCTGTATATAGCTTTCAGAGCGCTCGCAGACCAGGAATGATCACTAAGTCAAAATCTAAATCGCTACATCACTACATCACTCCAGTTCATCAGCATGCGGCATCGCGGAAAGCGCACCGACTTTCATTGCGCATAGCGCCCCCATTTGATTGCCGAACTCGATATGTGCAAGCATTTCTTCGTGTGATTCTGGCTTGCCATTTAGATGAAGACCGCGAAGTACACCCGCTAAGAAAGCATCTCCTGCTCCTGTTGTATCTACGGGATCGATGGGTTCAACCGCTACATGATGTTGTGCTCCTTCAATGACGGCAAGAGTCCCCGCTTCGCCCATCGTCAGCATGACAACAGGAATTTTATATGCGGACAGTCGCTCTAGTGCTTTTTCTATACTCGATTCTTGCATAAGAAACACGAGTTCTTCTTCGGTAAGTTTAAGTAAGTCTGTTTGATCTAAAAATGAAAGGATCGTATCTCGACATTTCTCCTCGCTCTCCCAACGTAACGGACGTATATTAGGATCTACTGAGAGATAAAGATTGTGTTCTTTTGCCAATTCGACAGCTCTCTTCGTTGTTGCCAAAGCGGTTGGCTGGAACATCGTACCGGAGCATATATGTAAAATTGAAGCATTTTGGAAAGCTTGTTCTTGTAAATCACTCGGTTGGACTTGAAGATCAGGTGTGTCGTCTATGTATTTTACAAATACTCGATCGCATTCTGGAGTCAAATGCACATAAACACGATTGACTTTCTTCTTTGGTGAACGGACAGCAAACGTTATATCGACTCCTTCTTGACGCAGCTGATTTTCTGCAAATACCGAGTCCTCGTCTTCTCCAATTACGGTGATTAATGAAGATTTTGCACCTAGGCGGGAGATACCCGCTGCTACATTGATTGTTGCTCCGCCGAGGAATGTAGAGAATTTGGTGTTCGTTTCATCTGTTGCGATATAGTCTACAAAAATGTCCCCGTATATTAGGACGTGTTTTTCTTGTGAATGAGTCATATGATGGATCTCCCTTGGGCGTTTCTTTCTATACTATCACAGAAAAAAGCCATCTTCTCTGATTATCTATCGATCAGAGAAGATGGCTATGTGTAGTTAATTAGGTTTTAAAATATGTTGCTTTGTTTCAAGGAGATTTCCATATTTATCATACATACGGAATGTGACCGTTGAATTCGCCGGGAAATTCGAACTGATTAAGCTGAATTTCTTATCTCCTTCAAAATGCATGTTATACGTATTGTTAACCGTTACTTTATAAACGTCTGTCGACACATCGACTTTAATCGTATGGAGATTCAAGAACTGCACAAAGGCAACTTTTACGTCGTTTAAGTAATTTGTCGAGACGACATTGACTTCAACACTTACCGTAAATCCGCTGTCCCCAATCTTCCCTTTCGCAATCACTATTCCGATTTTCGATGTATCTATTGGTCCCCAGCTGACTGCTTCTTTGCCTGTTGTTTTGTCTTTGTACGTGACATTCACTTTTGTTGGTAGTTCAGGAGTACCGTTCAATTTGACGTTGATTGGCAGTGGTTTTTCGACGGACAAGATATTAGAATCAATGACCTGCATACTGAATTTCCGTTTTTCTATATCACCGACTGCATCAGTTACTTGAATATCGAAAATGAACGTTCCTGCACGAGTTGGTAATCCGCTAATTTCACCCGTCTTTTCATTCAATATCAAGCCTGCAGGGAGAGTACCTAAGCGCTTGAATGAATAAGGTGCACGACCATTCATAGCCGTTACTTGCTCACTATATTCGCTTTTTAATACAGCGTTATCAAACTCTTTAGATTGAACTGCCAAGAATGTAGAGCGCGTGCCTGCGATATAGTCTAGGATGATTTGTGCATCTTCTTGAGTCAATACTCCATCTCCATTTACATCAGCAGACAAGAAAGCTTCACGATCTGTAATTGGATTAGTCAAATGCTGTAGGATTCGGATAGCCGCTGCGGAAGTCGGCTTATTATTCCCTACCACGTCACCGACTGGCATCTTACGCACAATTTTTCCGTTCATGGGTGTCACAATGACATCTTGAAATAAACGACCTTTCATGTTTAACGATGTAATGGAAAGATCGACAGAATCCCCAGCCTTAAATGAAGATGAGAGTTCGTACACTAAATAACCTACTATCATTTTATTTCCAGTCAAACGTTCTTCTTTTCCTGAAATTGGAACAAAGTTTAAATCCAATGTATTATTCGTGATAATTGATCTCGTCCGGAATTTTTGATCATCAAAAGCTGATGTTGGTCGGAAACTTTTCAACGTAACTCCTTTATCTGTAGGAGGCCCAGTGATCACAAAGTTTCCTGACGTTAAATACGAAGTGTCCCGAATGGTAATCGGTACTTCTACTGTTGTACCGAGTGAACGACTTTCGCCGACTTCCAGTATCTCTGCGTATGTTGACTCTGTCATAAAATCTGATACTCCGACTGCGACCATCACTAGTAGAAATAATAAAACTTTATTCATTATATTTTTCATATCCTTCACCTCAATTCACCTTAAACTTAAGCCGTACTGGCTGAGTTAATTTTGCACCATTAATTGACCGAAGCTGATCCGTAATTTCTAATGTATACGTAGAGCGTATATAGGATCCAATTGGCTTTACCCAGAACTGTGTGTCATTAGCTACTACTAATTCAATAGGAAAATCTGTGGTTCCACGCTTTAAGCTGACAGCGCTTGTGTTCAATGTCGCCGGATTGTATGGTTTGCTTAATGTAATAAGCCATGGCTTATCCACTTCAACTGAATTCGGATGCGTGGATTCCTTGCCCACGAATGGTTTGATTTGTCCATTTATTAATTGCGTTGTAATGCGCTTGCCTTGTTCATTATACAATTCCACGTTTTGTAGCGTTAGATTATGTACATTCCCATAACCTGCAGACAGTACGGTGGCTTTCACTTCCATTACAGTATCATCAATCACACTGCCATTGGATTTTGCAAACGACATAGAAATTTTCCCTGCCGCATCGCTCCCTCCGGCTACTAGATATTGAGACAGTGTATCCGTCATTTTGACATCCGAGGCATTGATTTTTAACTGATCCGGATTATAAAGTATATCGAATGAACCGCCTGCAATTTTTTCATCACTGCTAATAAATACAGATAATGTTGTAGAGCCGCTTCTTTCTATAAAGGCTGTTGATACACCGACCGCCGTTTTTTTCACAGTTGCTTTTGCCGATATAGTTGGGATAAATAGTAGTAGAATACTGAACATTAGTAGAATCTTAATTTTTTTCATCGCATATATTTGGGCGTACCTGTGCACACCCTGCCTCCTTTTCATCATCTGGCGCTAAACCGTAATTGTTTCGGTGAGTATTCATCTAAAATCTGGTTGAATAATGCTGGTTCTTCTAACAATCTCTTGATTGAGTAATAACCGGCTGACACACCGGCAGTTGATGTGAAGTTTACCGGATAAGTAGTTCCAATTCGTTCGAGTTCATTGGATGCAGCATCATATGCGATAACTTCTACATAGTCGGTGACTTTCATGGATGCGCGGTTGAATAGATAATTAGCATTCACCTTATTAGTACCCAATGTACTGCCGTTAACCCGAACTTCAACACGTATAACGCCACTGCCTGTTTCAATTGTTCCACCTGATAACATACCTGAATTTGTAAATGTTAATTTCTTGATATAATTTCCTGGTACAACAATTCCAATGTTGTTAATATCATACAGTCCACCCATAATATTATCGTAGCGTTCATTATCACTGACGAAATCGTCAAGAGTTTTAATACCCTGCAGTAAATCATTCTGACCCAATACTTTCACCACAGCTGAATCTATCAATCCCCCATCCGCTGTAGTTGCAACAATACTCGTTTCCCCCTTTGCACGGGGTGTTACAATTCCGCCCGGATTCACTTCTGCAACAGCCGGATTAGTCGATGTCCAGTTTACTTGCTGATTCGTTGCATTCGTCGGATAAACTGTATATCCAATTGCGATTTTCTCAGGCTTATACCCCCCAGAATCATTTTCCGTAAAGATGATTTCATGTCTATCTAATTTAATAGAAGTAACTTTCCCGCCAGATCCAGGACCGATCTTCACTTCTACTGTATAGACGCTTTTCGTTCCGTCAACAGCAGTCACCTGTATCTTTACTTCTCCTGTACCATCAGAAGCCAAGGTCCTGTCCAAAATATCGACGATTGCATTACGATCCTGCGGGCGCGCATCAACTTTTACTGTTTGAGCTCCGCCTGCTGGGTAATCATCTGCCGGTACTTCAAATCTGAAATAATTCTTTACAGCCGGTGTGAAGCCGGGAACTGCTTTGTCGTTAATCGAAAGACTGACCAAATTGGCATTGGCCGATTTTACGACTTCATTCAGCTGATTCCACCGAATATAGGAGTCCATCGGGTAATCTGCCAACCTGCCATGTAACTCCAGCAAATTAAATGTAAAACCTTTCGCCTGCGCACTGATCTTCCCTTTGTTCATCAACGCTACTTTATGTCTGCCTTCTGCATGGAAATTATAGCGACTGTAGTCTTTTTCGTACTGTAACATCCTATCTGAATAAATCGGATGTCCTTCTCCGTCACCCGTTTGAGTGAATGTACCTTCTATTTTTAGCACACCGTCCGTCAAATGCCCCTGGTCATTCATTGGCTTGCTGAGATGTATGTATGCTCGTGTGGCATGGTTCCGTTTACTCGCTGTCGAGAAATCGCCATGAACATGAACATAATCTCCGTCGCCTTCGCCATATTGAGGAGTAGCTGTATCCATTGAACCTTTGATCATGGTCAGCCAGCCGTCAACAATTGTATAATCTCCATAAATTTTAACCGTCCCGTGATTAACGAATAATTGTCCATCGACTTGCCTGACGTGACCTTTATTATTAGTCATCTCCATGGATTCTTTAGACCCTACTTGCAACAACCCACCGCCTACATCTAGGGATTTATTCTCCGTAAACGCATCGTCAAGTAAAGGTCCTCCATTGATTGTCAGATTACCGTCTACTTGTAGCTTGCCTCCCTGCACATTAAAGCGACCTTTTTGTTCCAAATCACTTTTCGCATGGAATGTTCCACCATTTAGATCTATATGACCTTCTTGCAAAATGGTTGATGTAATTAATGCTTCCTGGCCGTTTAGATTTACATAGCCGTGAGTTCTTTGTGTATAGGAGCCAAGCGTCAGTTCAGGCGCGGCTGAATTTTTATAGTTTCCATTCACTACAATTGAACCGTCTTGTTTTACATTTCCCGTCACATTCAGCTGGCTGTTATTCAGCCGGATGCTCGAACCTGATTTTTGATCTAGATTCTCCGCCTTGATGACAGCACCATTGACAGCACGGAGCTCTGTACATTTCAGCATGACTAAATCATTCTCCACAGTTAAGCTATAACCATTCAAATCGATTTTCACGTTTTCATGTACAAGCAACCCTTTTGGCTCCGTTACATTACTTGTCAACGTCCAGTCACTGCGAATTTCACGCCCCGGAAAGCTAACAATTTCTTGCTGTAAATTGGAAAGAACTTTTCTTAAGTACGCTGCATTCACTGCGGTATTGAAATTCCCGCCTGTTATCGTTGAGATTTTCCTTAATGTCGTTTCATCGATACTAGATGATGGCGTACTGCCAAAACTGATTGTATGAATTTGAATATCCTTCTCATACGCTTCATTAGCGAGCGACAGATTTTTCTCATTGTGTATAGACGTGCCAACAGTCATCAGTATAATAATTTTATCATTTATAGATTTTGTATCAGACAAGTCACGAATCGCTTTTTCCAAGCCCACACTTGCATTATTTGCATTTTTATCGGAGTATACCGCTAACTCTTTCAGTGCGGCTTTTGCCTGATATTTATTGGATGATAACGGGAATGGCTTTGTTACGGCTTCATTGAAACCAACTACACCGAAACGATCCAATGAACCCCCCTGATCCACTACATACAATGCTTCCGTAATTCTGTGCTGCTCCGGATCTTGTGCTTGCATTGCGGGAGTATCCTGAATGACAAAGACAATATCCTTACCCCTTTCTACTCCACAACTTTTAGCGGTATCATTTTCAGCCGCTTTGGTCTCCAAAGGCTGCGTCACTGAAAGCATAACCAGAAACAGTGACAGCATAGCAATGATTTTCCTATGTATCTTCATTTTCCAACTTCCTTCCCGATAATAAAGATAGAGCGTTATTTCCTCTTCATAGTATCCACATACTAGAAACCCACACATAAAAGGAGAATTTACTATGCGATTACGTATTGTTACTGCCGTCGCGTTACTGTGTTTCCTGCTGACAAGTCTATTCAGTAATCAAATCAGTTACGCAGCAGATATCGAGCCGGTTACCGATCCTGTAAAGCCATGGACTATCACATTTTCAAAAGAAGTATCTGATCAAAAAGCCAATCTGGAACTCATTACTATACAAACTCAAAATAACAATCTGTCTCTTTCTCTATCGGCAGATTTTGATAAAGTTATAGTAAAACCGAAAAATCCATACTTGTTTGGCGAACGCTATACATTGACGATTCCAGCTAGTTTTAAAGCTGCTTCAGGCAAAACTCTTAACAAACCAGTAACGAAGGAATTTGAAATGACAGGTACATACATATCAGATGTGTCCGCCACGATGAACCCTTTAGCAACTTCAGTTTCCGTTAAAGTAAAACCGGAAATAGCAGCAGTGTCCTATTCGATTAATAATGGGAACTCGATCAAGTTGCTACGGGATGGTGCCGATTCCTTCTCCAAAGGACAGATCGGTCTGGCGAAAGGTAATTTATTGACGATAATGGTATTAGATGAAGCGAACCACATGATGGAGACGCAGTATTATGAGGTTAAATAAGAAAGGAATGAAGAGGATGAAAAAGTTTTTCCCTGCGTTTTTGGCTTTTTTGTTGGTGTTTTCTACTGTTGGGCCGTTGCCTGGGGTGGCTGTTACAGAAGATACAGAAAAAGTTTTTCCAGGTAGTGTTAACGGTAGTGTTGTAAACGAGAATAATACTGGTACAGTTACTGTAAAAATGAATGGTGGAAATACCGATTGGACAATAACACTTAGAAAACTATATGGAAATAAGGACCAACAAGGCATGGTATTAGATAATAGTTCGGTCTTCACTAACGTTCCAGCAGGACTCTACATTGTCCGGGCAGAAAAAGATACTAATGTTATTAGAGAGTCTGCTCCTATTATGGTCAAACCCAAATCACTTACAGTTTCAAGTAACGGTAACGGTAATATTATCACTACTCTTCAAAATCCTTATAACGTTAAAATTGAAAACGCGTTTCCTTCAAGTACTATTAAGCTCTATATTAAAGATGCTGTGGATAATCCCTATCGTGAAACTACAGCCAGCGCCAATGGAAATGCGGTGTTTGGTGTATCAGACGCCATCGATGCACGTTCTAATTACTATCTCACACAAACAATTAATGGAGCTGTAAGTGACGATTCAGAACTATTCACTGTTTACCCTAGTAAATTGACAATTGAACGAATGAAAAACTCTGGTTCTTCGAATAATGAAGGCTCGATTTTAGTGAAAAATATAAAAGCAAAAAGCAAAATCGTTCTTCATAGCGGCGGACTTCCAGTAGGAGATGAAATAACACCTCCTACCAATCAATTCACATTCAAGGAACTCCCTGCAGGCAAATATACGGTTACACAAAAAGAGAATGGTGTCCAAAGTTCACCATCGAATGAGATTGAGATTTATAACGAACAACTTCCAATTATTAATTTAAATGGTGACGCAAATTTAGAAATACGCTATGGGATTAATTCGAATGATATCGTGTCTAGTGTTAAATATACTGAAGCTGGATATAAGGTGACTGATAAGAATAAGAAGGTTTATGAAGGCAAAGAAACAGCTTTTTTTTGTGAAAGCGGAAGTGCGGTAGTCTTACCATGCACACCTTTAAAAATGAAAGTAGAAGTTACGGGTGATCTTATAAACGAATCCAACAGAACAATTCCTGGTAAGTATACAGTGACCTATAAAGCAACAGATGGAGAGTTTGACAATTTAAGTAAAACTATTCAACGTAATGTAACAGTATATCCGAACAAAGTGAATATTTATAAAGAAGATACTGATTATCAAACGGAAATAGCCTTTAATCAACGTAAGACCGGTACCATAACTGTTAAAGGTGTATATGGTGGTGCAAATTTAAAGCTCTATCAACGAACTACAGATGGTAGTACATCTGAAATTCAATCTAAAATTGATAAAGTTAGTGACGGTGAATATAAATTTAGTAATGTTCAAGTTGGACAAGGCTATTACGTCGTTCAGACTGTAAATAATGTAGAAAGTCTTTCGTCAACTGAGATTGAAATTCGCGATAATACATCCCCAGTACTAACTCTTATTAACGATAAGGAAATAACTTTGGAAGTCGGAGACCAGTATATTGAATATGGTGTCACTGCTTTAGATAATATTGACACACCTGAAGAGCTTGCTGAGAAAATTGTTGTTACCGGCAAAGTAAATACCGAAAAGCCTGGAATCTACAAAATTACTTACAACGTAAGAGATAAAGCAGGAAATGAGGCAGTACTATTAGAAAGAACTATCATTATAAACCCTCGTCCTGTAATAGCAATCGGAAGCACTGCAATAACTGGTGAAGTCGGTGTGAAAAATATATACCCAGGAACATCCAACCCTAACTCGTCAACTACTCTTAAACTCTTTAAACTTAATGAAGATGGTCAGACCTCTACTATTAGTGGCGAAATAGAATTGAACGCAGAAGAAAAAACATACGTATTTAAAAATGTAGTGCCTGGTCGCTATTATGTAACACAAACGGTTAGTAAACAAGAAAGCCGCCAATCAAACGTTATAGAGATAGTCGATCTTGATAAGCCATACATCACATTAAACGGTCCTGAAAAGCTTTCGTACGTTATTAATCAATCAAAAGAACCTTACTATACAGAAGGCAGTCCTTTACGATTCGATGATCCCGGTATGGTCGCCAAGGATTATTTAGAGGTTGATTTAGAAAACTCTACTAAATTCATCACACCTGATGGAGTTGAGAGCGATTGTAGTATGAATTCTAAGTGTCTTACCTCATTTGGCCAGCCAGGTTTGTATAAAATTAGATACAGCTCAATTGCACGCAATAGAAAATCAAAAGCAGACGATAAGTTTCGATTTATCACAGTAGCACCAAAGCAAACGACAAAACCAGAAGTAGAAGTAGATATATCTAATAAAATTCATATACTTACTGCAACTGTAGACACATATACAACACCTACTATTGCAAAACTTTATAACTCATATAATCAATATATCGGAACTGGTACGATAACTGGTTCCACTGCCACATTCAAAGATGTTCCAGCAGGCATTGGCTACTACGTCACACAAACAGTAAATGGAATTGAAAGTGCCCCTTCTCTACCTGTGAATGTTAATGTCTTTGAAGATGCAAAACCGACTGCATTAATTACCTCTTTCAACTTTGAAAAAGTAGATGCAATTAGTGTCATTGACCATAAGGCTGGGGAAATTCGTGTAACAGTACCTAAAACAGCAATTTTAAAAAGCTTAACGCCTATCATTACAAGTATTGGAACTATCACACCGAATCCACAAGTGAAAACAGACTTTTCGGATGGCAAACCTAAATCTTACAGTGTAGTAAATTCAGCAGGCAACAAATCGACTACGAAGACCTACTCTGTTACAGTAAAACACGCGGCGAACAGTTCGGTCGGTAGCCTGCCGCTTGAAAAAGACGGAGTACTTACGCCACTATCCCCTTCCGTTTCACTTAGTCCTACTGAAATGGATATGGCAAAGGAACATGGTGTAACATTTATAACAAAAGATAAAAAAGTGGAAGCCCATGTCCCGTCAAGTAACGTAATAGAATCCGGACACTCTACTTTTACATTGAAACAATCTCTTGCCGGCGAATCGTATGAAGTAAGCTTTGGTAACTTATCCCGCTTCATGCAACCGATTGAGTTGAAGCTACCAAAATCGGGAACTAAAGTATTGGCGAAACTGGTTGATGGATACACAGTTGCCGTGCCAAGTGCAACTACTACCACATCAACTATAGGTCTTGTTAATGAACCGGGAACGTACGCCCTGGTTGACAGTGTGGGTGCACCACGTATTAATCGAGCGGCAACAGGTAGTGTGGCGTATACATTGCAGTTAGCTCTATTTGAAACAGCTGGCACAATTTATTACACAACAAGTAGTGAAGATATATCATTCACTACTAGTCCACATTCAACTAACGCTCAATTAAAAAATAAATATGTAGCTACAGCTTCACCTGCTGATATTCTGAAGTGGACGAAATATACGCCTAACGACAAGATTTCAACTCAAACAGGTGAGTTATATGCGGTCGTTGTAAAGGGAAATCAAATCAGCCAGATCACGGCCCTCGAAGCCGAACCGCCAGTTGACTGGAGCAAAAATATACCTTCTTACGATACGCATAAAGTTCTGAACATCAATTTCAATGCTCGAGTAGACCGCGAAGCGTTGTACTCCGGCCTGATCTATGTTATAGATAATGCAACTAATGAAAAAGTAGATACTACCTTGCAAATGAGTGGCGACGGTAAGACAATTTATGTCGTTCCACAAAAGGCTTACACTCGAGGTAAGCAGTATACCCTGCATATCGACCGTCAATTCAAAGGAAATACGAAGAATAAGGAATTCTTGAAAAAGTCTTTACTTCAAACATTTAAAATCAACTGATGGCAAAAAGGAGTTGCACCCATATGGGACAACTCCTTTTTTGCTGTGCAGTTACAATTTAATCTGAAATTTCATCTGCACTTTTTCTTTCAACTTAGCACCGTTCGATGACCTTACCGTATCCTCTATAAATAGATAGTAATTGGCACCTTTTTTATACTGATAACCATTTTGCAATCGAATTTCCATCGTTCGGTTATTATTCGATACTTGATAACCAAGTGGAATTCTTACACCCGATTCATTCAACACGTAGACCGAGTCTGGATTAAACGTCTTAATATCTAGCTCTTGATTCAGGTTGATCTTCCAGGCTTTTGTAGGCTCCACATTTTTACGGTCATCTTCTGTTTTATATCCTATGCGAGGGTAGGATACTGCGCCGTCTTGCTGTTTTACGACAACCGTGACACTGGCAATCTTCCCACCGTCCACAGAAGTGACTGCAATGGTCGTTTCTCCTGCAGAATGCGCTGTGATTTTACCGCCTTCCACACTCGCTACAGTTGGTTTGCTGGAATACCAGTTAACATTTTGATTCGTCGCATTCGATGGACTGATTCTAGCAGTCAATGTGGATTGCTCACCTACGATTAAGTCCATTTCAGGCCCTTTGCTGAGTGTGATCGATGCGACCGGAATCTTGGTTAATACATTTTCCGCTACGACAAATGTGTTACGGGAAATATTCGTCAATGAATCTGTCTGTAAGACTGGATTTAACGGGTCATTGCGCTTCACAGCGACTGCACCGCTTTCATTATCCCGCACAACAAATGAATAAAAATAATCTCTCGGCTTTAATGTTCTTGACACTTTCCATGTATTATTCGGCTGCTTGACCATCGGAATTTCGATCCAGTGGTAATCATCCCCGAAGTTACCCATGACAGAAACTGATTTCGATTGTGCCTCTAGTTCAAGCTGATTATTATAATCGTAGCTGCTGTATGTGAACGTTACTTCTTTGTGATCGATAATCGGACCCACTGTTGTGTACGGAGCAACTTTCAGCACACTGAATGTCCGTCCAAAGTCGTCAATGGTTTTATCGCGGTTGAGCGGATCTACTGTCCAGTCACCGTTGACGCGAAAACCGTATTCATACTGCCCGGGCTGCAGTTCTACTTGCAGTTCCCAGACGTTTCCGGGTTTGCGTTCCATTTGCAAGTCGACATTGTCGTTGAAGCTTCCGTTTAGTTTAACGTCTTCAGTCAGATTGTTTCCGATGTATTTAAACTTTACTTGTCCGCCTTGGATGAAGGGGAACTCATCTAACTTCATAATTCCGTCAATCCCAGAAACTTTCTTAAAGATTGGCAATTTAGTTGTTGAATCTGAAGAAGCTTTATCCCATTGCCAGACCGTGCCATCTGACTTTACTGCCAGTGTGAAGCTGTCCAGATAACCTCCGCCGCCAATAGCTACTGCATCAGACATCCCTGTTATTTGAATAGGTGCGGTCTGCGAAGTTTGAATACCTGATGTATTGCGGCCCCATTGCCAGACTGTGCCATCATCCTTCACTACAATGGTATGGTTATCTCCTGCTGCCACAGAGCGAATATTATTTACGCCTTTTACCAAGAAAGGTGTCAACTTATTTTCATAACCACCGTCACCTAGTTGACCGGATATATTACGGCCCCATGCTAATAATGATGTACGATCTTGTCTTAGAGCTAATGTGTGGTTGTCGCCGGCTGCAATTTCAATGATTTCGCTTAATCCTAATACTTGTTTTGGACTAACATTGTAATCCGCTGTTTCCCCATTTCCAAGCTGACCATATGTGTTGCGTCCCCACGCCCAAACTGTACCATCTTTTTTCAATACAACTGAATGATCTTTCCCTGCAACCACCGCTGCTACATTAGTTAACCCAGCAACTTTTTCCGGTATAGCTGTATAGGAAGATACTGTTCTTCTACCAAGCTGACCAAATGGATTATGTCCCCACGTCCAAACGTTTCCCATTTCATCAACCGCTAAGACATGACTTTCACCTGCTGAAATGTCTACCATTGTAGGTATACTAACCTCAAGCGGACTTGCATCCTTATTTCCAATTGTAGATCTTCCTAACTGACCGTAGGCATTCAATCCCCAACTCCATACAACCCCATCAGCATCGAGGGCAACTGTATAGTAGCCGCCTGCTGTGATTGCGGTAATTTTCGAAAGTCTATCTCCACCCGTCAATTGAATAGGCAAGGGGGCATTCGAGGAACTGATAATACCTGCACCCAATTGACCGTAAGTGTGATCACCCCAACTCCATACACTTCCATCCTCTTTTAAAACTACTAGATGGCTCTTCCCTACATCCACTATATTTTCATGATTAGCAATTCCATAAGCATCTGCAGGATCCGCAAAAGTTATCAGGAAGCAAGTTAGCAGTGAGCAGAACACCTGGTATTTCCTAGCAAATTGAGTAAACAAACTCAACTCAACTCCTTTGTTTTACTAGACTTGGGTTTATTAAATCTAGCTAGTAATTTTAATCTGAATAGGCAAATGATAGACTGTGTCCCCATCAGATGTTTCCAATGTAATGAATCCATCTCCGGAAACTTGGGAAACATTAAAACCATCTGTTATCTTTATTATATTCCATCCTTCTGTTTGATCTACTACTGTCCACTCTTCTAATGTTTTATCTTTGAGAATAGTTCCTGAATATAATTCACTTATCTCAAAGTTTTCAAGAGAAAACTCTCCATTTTCGTTTAAGACCTCTATAAACTTGCCATTAGTATCTATCTTTTTTATGCCTGGCGTTTCATCTACTTCTACTACTACTTCATTAAGGCTAAAGTGCGTATTATTTGTTAACTCAGAGGATACTGTCACATCGTTTTTATCATTAGCGAATACAGTGAACTTATTACTTTCCGCTAACATCTTATCTTCGCCTAAAGTAAGGTCTACTTTTCCACTCACTACTTCCAACTGAACAGGTGCTTGTGCTTTATAATCGAATATTAAAGTATCTTCAAGAGTATTCGTTGTTACAATTCGGAGTTGCTTTGTATTCGATACTTCTATTCCATTCCTAGATTTGAAATCATTCAAATGAATAGAGTTTGATCCTCCACTCACTATTCTTGTGTGCGGATTTGATGTATTGCCTGTAACAGTCACTTTATCTAGCACAGCAGTGCCGTTAGCGCCTACATCAACTATCAGGTTTCCATTAATCTTTGTACCTTCCAGACGTATGATTCGATCTTTCCCTTTACCTAATTGAATGTCTCCAGTAATAATTCCACCTGCAATCGTCACATCACGATCAATCACAAATGGAGCGGCAGGTGTATTAGCTAAGTTAAAATTCCCTGATAAACTAATTTTCTTAAGTTTGTCATTTATTAATGCTAATTCTAATTGTTCACGAGTTGTAACGGTCGCTACAGGCGCTACAGAATAACTAACGCCTAAATCATTCAATGCCCTTACATCAATTTCTTTCATAATGTTATCTAGTAAAATAGGCGATAGCATCAACTCATAAAGCGATACCGGTCTGCCGAAGAATTTAGTATCTGCTTTTACATAATCATTTATTTTAAAATCTTTTTCCTTGTCACTGACTCGTATTTTAAAGTTTTTCGTTTCAAGCTTGCGGCCATCTTTACTGAAAGCAGTTAATTCAAAATCGTCATTTAGAGAGTACTCTTTACAACCATCTTTTGGTGGTGTATCTGGCACACAAGTGAGATTATCAATACCTGCTTGTCCCATTGAAAAACCGTTGACGCCTGCTGTAGAGCGATCTAAATCTCTTTCATATTGCGTATTGTTTGTTCCTAACTTTACTTTCAAACGCTTCGCTTCTTCGTGTGCAATGACATCGATATTTGATAAGTTCGGTGCGCTCTTATCCGGATCAACAATTCCTTTGTAGCGATGGATTGTTTCAATCTTTGTAATATAAATTGGTGGTACTTGAATCATAATATTACGCGGCTCATTGTGCTTGAAAATTTTCTCGTTAATAAGCGTTGCGTTGTTTGTATTGACAAACACGGACTCAAATCCAGGTGTTAGATCATAAAATTTGAATGGGAATTCATAGTTAGTCAACTGATCAAAATAAAGTTTTCCTTGTTTTACCACCAACTGAAAATCCTCTTTCCCTTTATAGTCAACAAGCTCTAGATTTTTAAATGTAACAGTAAGTTTATTTCCATTGGCTAAAGGCTTTAATACGATGGGTACTTTTATGTTTTTACCTTTTACTATCTGCTCGACATAAACGTCGCTGAATGCAATTGTTTGATTAATACTCTTATCAAACGTAATAACCATTTCCTTAGCACCCGTAAATCCATTATACGTTGCATCGGTTACATTAAACTCATACTCATAAGGCTTCTTCTCAACAGGTTCCGGAGTTCCCGGCTTTACCGCTGCATCTGCCTTCAACCCCGCACCCAATACACTGACCAACAACATCAGTGCAAATGCCGCTTTCCAAAATTGTTTCATCCACTTATTCTCCCCCGCTTGATAAATTTGGCGTTGCAATAAATAGCCAATAACGTCTTTTATACTAAATTTCTGACCTACACACATGGCTATATAAAAATAAAGTCTCCTTCTTCATTTATCGGCATTAATAGCCATTTATTAAGAATCTAGAACCGGTCCTTTTAGCCTAATTGTGCAGTGTGAAATATACATGATAAACCGTAAAGCACCGAACATATCTCTGTTACCTGAAAACATGATATGTTCTCGCATTTTTCCAACACTTCTGTTGCTATTTTCCTCAAACTACACACACTACAGTTTACTTCAGACGTTTCATGGGAAGTCCTATAACCAAAATGGAATGAAAAGGGATGAAAATAGCAATGATTTATGAATGTGCCATCATTGGTGGCGGACCCGCTGGATTAAGTGCAGCTTTAGTACTCGGACGGGCAAGGCGAAATATTATTGTATTCGATGACGATCATGCAAGAAATCGCGTCTCCCGTGCATCACATGGATTTTTAACGCGTGACGGTGTGCCACCTTCAGAATTACGGAAGATTGGGCGAGAGGAACTGACGCAGTATCCGTCTGTGACATTTCATCCTCAAAAAATTATTGCAGTCGAACGATTGGATGAATCACATTATGAGTTGATGACAGCAGACGGCAGGACGGTCCGCACACAGAAAGTACTTTTTGCTGTCGGTTTGCGTGATGAACAGCCTAACGTGCCTGGTATTGAGCGCTTTTATGGCACATCCATCTTCAGTTGTCCGTATTGCGACGGCTGGGAATTGCGCGATCGTTCTTTGGCTGTATTTGCGGATAAAAATGTGTTTAAATTAGCAACGGAAGTTTATACATGGAGCCGGGATCTGATTGTTTTTACCGGTGGAGAAGGTCAGCTGACGACGGAAGAACAAATGAAGTTGAGTGCAAAAGGAATACAAATTGTCGATGATATCATTTCAGGTCTTGAAGGAGAAGACGGGCAACTGCACAGTGTGCGGCTTGAAGACGGTACATTGATAGATCGCGCAGGTGGATTTGCCTCTCCACGCTGGAGTCATCCCAATCATTTTGCACAAGACTTAGGATGTGAGCGCAATAAATACGGTGGGATTTTAACCGATGACTACGGACGGACAACAGTTTGGAATGTCTATGCAGCGGGAGACGTTTCTCATATCGTCCCTTCGCAGCTACTAGTCGCAGCGGGGACTGGGAGCGCTGCTGCTATAGGAATTAACGGTGACTTGACGAAAGAGTTTTTCACGCGGATGGACTAAAAATACCCCTTACCGATAATTTAGGTAAGGGGTTGTTTCCGTGTTCATTGCCATTCTAACGGATCTACTAAATCCCCATGCACGTATACTGTGTCATATGGAGCCTTATCTGAACGGATTTTAATCCATGGCGCTTCAGGTGTTTGATCATCCAAAATAATGAGTGGCATGCCCATCTTTTGATATTTATATATGATCGGCGTGCCTAGGGCTGATGAAGGTATAGGACGTACATTTAAACTGGACGGATTCGTCAATCCAATCTTCAGCTGGTTAGCTATTTCCTTTCCGCCCATCGAACGGTCCATTCGGTACAAATGCCCTGCAATTTTTGATCCCCAGTAAGGATCGGAAGCATATTTAACGTTCATGCCGATTGCTTTATTTCCGAAATTCGTTCCATTCGCATATTTGGCTTGAGGCGGTAAGTAATTTCTATTCAAAAAGGCATCGACCAGTTCCTGAATATTTGCGCTTACCGAATCAAAATTTTTATTCAACGGATTATCATCTGTTACGTACATACCGAATAAATTATTGGATTCCAGCGCGTGCTTACTGAGTCCATACTGGCTTTCATGCTGTGCAAGCGCCAGTATATGCATCGCATTGACATGACTCTCTCTTTCAATTCGCTTCAAATCTGAGCCCAACCCGATTAATTTACTTCTTGTTGCCGCATTTTTATAAATGGAAGAGTTCGGATAAGACTGCTCCAGGCTCCTTAACTGCTTCATAATATATGCATCCAACTCTTCAGCTGTATAGCGTGTCATACTACGCATCGGTAAGTACTGGAAGTATTGATGAGCCGTGCCAATCAAAGCCCCTGCTTCATTATGGAAATAACTGCCGTCCGTGCTGTAATACTTTACCCCTTCTTGCATGAAGTTTGGGGCAGCACCCATTTCATACGAAGCGAACGTCTTTGTCCTATGTGAGTAAATGAAATGATAGAGTGAACGATTCGACACTTTATAATAGGTGCGATCCGTTACGGTCTGACTCGGTAGCATCATTGCATTTTGTGGTTTGATATAGAAGTTTCTTCCCGCCAGCTCGACTTTTACAGAAGTGGCTGTCGAGTCAACATACACAAGTTCCGTGTCTGCTGGGACATATGTTTCTTGAGTTTTCAAGTCTTGATCGGCATACAAAATTGTCAATGTGCTACCACCGTATGCCACGGTTGAAATAAGCCCTTTCGGCATGTGGATGATGTTGTTTTGGAACAGCACGACTTGATTGCTATTCATACGGCTGGCCGCTGCTTCAAAGCTTGGAAACCTTTCCACTATGGTAGTCGTGCCATTGGCTTGTACATTCGCCAAGTCATATGTGATTCCTGTTTTAATGGAAAACGTTTTAGTAACCGGTACTTTTAAGGGTTTCCCATCTGTATTATGCACAGCTTGCGTGATATGTAATGTGTAAGTTTCTCCACTACGATAATTTCCTGTTGGCGGCGCGATATGTACTTTCTTGTCGGAGTCTGAGTATGTTATTGCAATGTCCTGCTTTTCTTTCTTGGAATCCATGATATAAATCGAATTTTCAGTGACTGAAGTCGTTTTTACTGGATTACTGAACGTAATAGTCCATTGCTTGTCCGGATTTTGATCAGGTGAATGGTCAGGCCAAGTAGCCGCTTCGGTTGACAGCGTCATCACGAGGGTAAGCAGAACGGTGAACAGAGTAGTTGTGATACATTTCATCATGAATTTCAAATCTAGCAACCTCCTTTTGTTGACGATTATACAGGATTTTACCAGATTTGCTATATAGAATGAAAGATTTGTTCAATAGTATAAAGAGAAAAAGTCCCTCTACCGCATTATATTTTTTTCAAAATATAGTGTGGTAGAGGGACTCATTTCATTTGTACATAATGATAAGTGAATATATAACTATGCTTTTAAGTATTTGTTACTAAACCATCGTTTTCTAATATAGAGATTGAAGATGTGTAATGTAAGCCCTGTGCTTCTGCAACGGCTTTGTATGTTACATGACCATTCATAGTATTTAAACCTTTTCGAAGTGCTTCATTGTCTAGTAGCGCTTGTCTGCATCCTTTATTGGCAATTTGAAGCGCGTAGGGTACAGTGACATTGGTTAATGCTACTGTTGACGTCTGCGGTACTGCACCTGGCATATTTGCGACCGCATAATGGACTACACCATGTTTTGTATAGATCGGGGCATCGTGTGTCGTTACACGATCTGATGTTTCAAAGATTCCCCCTTGATCGATTGCGATATCCACAAGAACCGATCCAGGTTTCATAGATTGAACCATTTCTTCAGAGACAAGCTTTGGTGCTTTGGCTCCCGGTATGAGCACTGCACCAATCACCAGATCGGCTTCTTTGACTGATTCTGCGATAGTATGTGGATTTGAAACCAGTGTCTGAATGTTATTGCCAAAAATATCATCCAATTGCCGTAAACGATCTACTGACAAATCCAATACGGTTACGTGAGCACCCATACCGATCGCAATACGTGCAGCATTTGTTCCTGCCTGCCCACCGCCAATGACTACGACATTCCCTCGAGAAACACCCGGTACCCCAGCTAGTAGAATGCCTTTTCCACCATTCGTTTTTTCAAGATATTGAGCACCGATTTGTGTTGCCATTCTTCCAGCTACTTCGCTCATCGGCGCGAGCAAAGGCAATGATTGATTAGGCAACTGAACGGTTTCATAAGCAAGCCCCGTCACTCCACTTTCTAAAAGAGCTTGAGTCAACTCCGTCTCAGATGCTAAATGTAAGTATGTGAATAGGAGTAACCCTTTACGAAAATAACGATATTCAGAGGCAATGGGTTCCTTTACTTTCATAACCAGTTCAGCGCTCCATGCTTCTTCCGCTGTCAGAACGATCTTTGCGCCCGCACCCATATAGTCTTCGTCTGTAAAACTTGATCCTAAACCAGCTTCCGTTTCAATAAGCACTTCATGGCCGCACGAGCGAAGTGTGTACACTCCTGCAGGGGTCATCGCAACACGGTTCTCGTTATTTTTAATCTCCTTTGTTACACCAATCAACATACCCATTCCCCCTCGGATAAAATGTATACTATTGTATAGTTATCAGTTCGCTGAGATTTAGTGGTATAAGCCATGCATAGTACACGTCGCTACTTGATGTAAAGACGAAGTACCTCTGACTACTCATTGCGACACGAGTCGTCTAGAGGCACCTTTCATATCATTACTAGGTAGACAACTTATTGTTCATTCTCTTTAAATACTTTTTTAACAACGGATACGATGAAGTCGACATCTTCATCAGTACAAGAAAGTGGCGGGCAAAGTGCAAGGACATTATTAAATCCTTCTACCGTCTCACCGTTGCGACCAACAATCAGTCCATTCGCTTTACACTCTCCAATAATTTTTGTCATGCGTGCATTCGTTGCAGGTTCTTTTGTCTTCTTATCTTCGACGAGTTCAATTCCCATCAAGAAACCAATACTTCGAATATCTCCTACGTTCGGGTGATCTTGTAGGAAAGCGAGTTCATCTGATAGCCGCCCTCCAAGTTCTGTAGCACGATTGATAAGATCTTCGCGTTCTAGAATCTCTAGGTTCTTTAACGCAACTGCACACGCAGCTGGATTACCACCAAACGTATTGACATGACGGAAATGACTGTAGTCTTCGCTAGTATCAAACTTTTCATAGATATCTTTTCGGATTGCTGTCGCCGATAATGGAAGGTATGCACTAGTCAAACCTTTCGCCATCGTCACAATATCTGGTTTCACATTGTAATGTTGATGTCCAAATGCTTTTCCAGTACGTCCAAATCCACAAATCACCTCATCCATGATCAAGAGGACACCGTGACGGGTACAGATTTCTTGGACTTTCTCTAAGTACACCGGATGTGGGATTAAGATCCCTCCCCCTGTAATGAGTGGCTCCATAATAATCCCTGCGATCGTATCTTTTTGTTCCCAAATAATTTTTTCTTCGAGCTCTAAAGCACGCTGAATATTATAATCTTCGACTGATATCCCTTCAGGCTTTCGATAGTTATCTGGAGGTGCTACATGTAAGAATCCTGGCACTAGCGGCTCATACTTGTATTTTCGCAAAGCTTGACCTGTAGCAGATAGCGCCCCCATTGAGCTTCCATGATATGCACGATAACGAGAGAGGAATTTATATCTGGAAGGTTCCCCGTTTTGCTGATGATACTGACGAATAAGCTTGAAGGCTACTTCATTCGCATCAGAACCACTATTTGAATAAAAGATCTTATAGTCATCGCCTAGCATTTCATTTATTTTGGTGGCCAGTTCAATTGCCGGTCCATGGCTTTGTGTCATGGGTACATATGAAAGCTTTTTCATTTGCTCATATGCTACTTTTGCTATCTCTTCTCTTCCATAGCCTACATTGACACACCATAGTCCTGACATACCATCTAAATACCGATTACCTTCATGATCTGTTATCCAAGCATTTTCCCCACTTTCGATAATCATCGGGGGACTTTTTTCATTATAGGCTGAAATATGTTGCCAAACTTTATCTCGATTTTGTTCTATTAATGACTTTTTTTCATTCTGGCCTTGTTCATGTACAGTTTTCAATATCTTTCCTCCCTTTTTATCAATATTCGTGACGTGCAGTTAACATTTTCTTACGTGTGTAGAATTCGATACCATCACGACCGTTTGCATGTAAATCCCCATAAAATGACTTCTTATAGCCCGAGAATGGGAAGAATGCCATAGGCGCTGGTACGCCCAGATTGATACCAAGCATCCCTGCATCAATTTCTTCTCGGAATTGACGAATCGCCTTCGAGCTATCTGTATACAAACATGCACCATTTGCAAAGTCTGATTGATTTGTAAGTTCAATCGCATCATCCAATGTTTCTACTCTGATTACTGAAAGTACCGGTGCAAATATTTCTTCTTTCCAAATACGCATTTCGGTTGTAACCCCTTCAAAAATCGTAGGCCCTACGAAATATCCCCCTTCAGAAGTGGATGGATCGTCACGGCCGTCGCGTACAAGAGTTGCCCCTTCTTCAATCCCCGCTTCGATATAAGAAAGTGTTTTATCTTTATGGGAATCACGAATGACAGGTCCAAGGAATACTCCTTCTTCTAATCCGTTTCCAATCGTTATTTTATTTGCTTCTTCAACTAAACGTTTCACAAGCTGGTCAGCAATATCTCCAACTGCAACTACCACTGCAGCAGCCATACATCTTTCGCCAGCAGAACCAAATGCCGCATTGGTAATATTAGTAACTGCTAAATCCAAGTCCGCATCCGGCATAACAATCGAATGATTCTTGGCGCCTGCTAGTGCTTGAACACGTTTACCATTGGCAGTTCCTGTTTTATATACATGCTCTGCTACCGGCTGTGACCCAACAAATGAAACGGCAGGAATATCTGGATGACTTAAGATCCCGTTAACAATATCCTTTGCGCCATGAACGATATTGAACACTCCATTCGGTAATCCTGCTTCTGTTAATAGCTCTGCTAATCTATTTGCCAAGAGTGGTGTACGCTCTGAAGGCTTTAAGATAAATGTATTTCCTGCTGCAATGGCAAGCGGGAACATCCAACAAGGAACCATCATCGGGAAGTTAAAAGGCGTGATCCCTCCAACCACTCCTAAAGGATAGCGATACATACCCGATTCGATGTTTGTGGCAATATCAGGAAGTTGATAGCCCATCATCAACGTAGGTGCTCCTGAAGCAAATTCCACACACTCGATTCCGCGCTGAACTTCACCATAAGCCTCCGTGTAGTTTTTTCCGTTCTCTATAGTAATCAGTTGTGCCAGCTCATCCCAATGGGCAATCAAAAGTTGCTGGTATTTAAATAGAATACGAGCTCTTTGTGGTATAGCCGTTTTCTTCCACGAAGAAAACGCTTTTTTCGCTGCATCTACTGCAACTTGTAGATCTTCATTAGTCGAAATAGGTACATTTGCAATTATTTCGCCTGTCGCTGGATTTGGCACTTCTTCATATTTATCAGTGAGTGATTTTACCCATTGTCCATTAATAAAATTTGAAAGCGTTTTCTTTTCTATTACTATTGAATTCATTTTTATTCCTCCCATTCATCTAATCTTGCTTTACAACAAGACTTGAGCTAAACTACTTTCTATAGTTTAACAATTATTCAAAATACTTTCATTTTACATTGTGTAACATCGTACGGATAATATTTTGACGTTACGGAGGTCTTATTTTCATGAATGAACTTTCTTTGACCGTTCGAGATGTCTTAGCCCGCGAAACTTTCAAGCATGCCAAAGTCATTGCTGGAAGTAACGGTTTGGATCGTCAAGTTAAATGGTCGCACGTATTAGAAGTTAGTGAGTTTAGTTCACTAGTCAATGGCGGTGAAATTATCTTAACAGCGGGCCTTCATCTACAACTGGATAACGCAACACAGCTACAGTATATAAAACAGCTAATTAAACTAGAGGTTGCCTGTCTGTGTGTTGAAATAGGGCCGTACGTCAGTGAAATCCAACAAGATATTATTACTCTTGCAGATGCACAAAAGTTTCCAATTATAGTGTTCGAAAAAGTCGTTAAATTTGTTGATATCACACAAGATTTACATACAGTGATCATTAATCGCCATTATGAAATGCTGTCGAAGTTAGATACATTATCGAGAAGGTTCAATGAGTTAAGTTTAATGCCAAACGGAATCTTAAAGATTCTTCACGAGTTACACTCGCTGTTCAATCAGACGGTGTTGTTTATATCCGATGAAGCGAAATCTTATTACTACCCTGTTGAATCGACTTCGTGGAAAAATAGCATAAAAGAATTTCTTAGTGAGAAGACTACGCAAAAGCTAGAACAGGACATCTATACCATCGATGATCAGCCATTTGCCTTGTTCCCCATCAATGGTTTAGGCCAATCTCTAGGATATTTATGCCTTCACCTTCCACAGGCAATAAAAGATGAATTTGTCTTTTTAATCTTGGATAGGGCCTCCCTCGCAATTGCTCAAATATTACTTCGGAATCGCACTATTCAAGAGAGAAATCAATACAATGAGGAAGAGTTTGTGCGTAACTTACTGCATGGCCGTCCTGTAGATGCAGAAGATATCCAATCCTTTTTACCAACGAAAAGTCCGAATACTCATTACAGAATCTTCGTCATTCAGTTGGATACGAATGAAACCACTATAGATGAAAACAGTTGGGAAGAAATCCGCTTACAACAATCTATGATGATTCGTTCTGTCTTTAAACGACATAGTTTCTTTCCAACTATCTCTGTAACTAAAAATGAAATTACAATTATTGCATCGTTTATCGCTTCGGGTACACATGTAAAAGACATGAATCGTTTCACGCAAGTAACCGAACAGTTAACAGCCATGGACAATGACCATTTCTTTAACGAACGGGAATATAAATTTGGTATCAGTTTAGTTCACCATAACCATTCACACATCAAAGAAGGATATAAAGAAGCAAAAAGAGTGGCTGAACTCAAACAAAAGTTTGCATTCGAGAGTAATTTTTATGAAGATTTAGGGGTCTATAGACTACTACTTCTTCTCAACGAACAAGGAAACCTTGATAACTATGTAGAAGATTATCTACAAGACCTTATTGATTACGATCAAGAGAACGACAGTAACTTATTCGAAACGCTCCGTATTTATCTTGAATGTGGCGGTTCAAAAAAAGAAACCGCAGATCGTCTATTTATCGTCAGACAAACACTGTATCATCGACTCGAAAAGATTGAATCTATAATGGGGGAGAATTTTATGTCCCCATTAAATCGGATTGCACTTGAAGTAGCTATAATGGCCAAACAAGTTTTACTGTAAATATCATCCCCACCTGTATACAGTCACTGCTCGCTTGCATTGTGCGAAGAGTGGCTGTATACGACTTCATTTTTAACTTTGACCGTCGATCCTGTCATAACGGATGATAGCTTCCGCTAATCGCATCCACTATGAGTTGCCCTGACTTTGTATTGTCCAACTTGAAATCTGTTATCCAAAATGGTCGATAAAAGAGATTCCTTTGAACTTCTGTGATTTTAGGCATCGTAACAAATTTGGCTTTTGAAGAAGCATTGTCAAAAATAAATCTTTCAGCCATAGTAATCGCTTCTACCTCTCCAATCACCAGCTCAGGGAACCGACCCACTTCCACTTTCTTTCTAGAAAAGCTTGGCCGAACATCCACCATCGCCCCTCTTCCACCAAGCCCGTCGATTGTACAAGCGGCCTTCCCCTTAAACTTCAGCAAGCTTTTAGCACTCACTTGATATTCAAAAAAGTAATAAGGGTAGTAAATAATATCTTGGATTTGAAAATGCGTTTCTTTTTCGTATTGTTGCAATCCTAGTAATACCTCTTCTTTAGTAAACTCGATTTCTTGTAGCAATATAGCGTCCATAAGTACCTACTCCTGTAAGTTATTTATTATCTGCCAAAAACTTAGATACATTGTTAGCTTCGGGTGCCAAGTCACGTGTAATGTTGCGGTCAAATTCTTTTGAGAATACACGTTTTTTTCTGGACTGTTCGAACGCTGTCAGTATTTCATCTGATGGTTTACGACCAAATCGACTTCCGATGAGCATGCCTAACAGAGATACTAGTAAACCTGCCAAGAACGGATGAAGTCCTGTAGAAGTTTCTAACCCCATGGAAGTCCAAATGATATTTGTTGTAGCACCGCCAATCATTGCACATAGGCAACCGATATAATTCGCTTTTCTCGAGTAAACCGAAGCAACATACGGAACTAAAAAAGCATTCCCCAATGTACCAAAAGCGAACAAAACCAAGGCAAATACGGATGGTGGCTCATAAATGGCTACTACAACTCCTACTACTCCTCCCAATAGAATGCATAGTCTTGATACAAGAATCATCGTTTTGGGGCTAGCATCTTTGTTGATGAAACGTTGATAGACATCACGTGAAAGAATAGAGCCTGCTTGCATCAAGATAGAGTCTGCAGTGGACATTACTGCCGACATAATAGCTGAGAGCAATAATGCCGCAAAAATTCCAGGGAATAACGTATACGCTAGCTCCGTAATAATCATTTCTGGATCAGCGATAGTGGGGAGTAAAATAATCCCGATCATTCCTAGAATATATGGTACAAAGATGAAGAATTGATTCCATAGAGCACTGATAATTACTGCACCTTTTACTGTTTTCGTACTCTTCATCGACATATGACGAACTACCACATGTGGAAGTCCCATATATCCAATTGAGTAAATGAGTATGGCGCCGAGCACCATCCCCCACTGACCATAGTACGCAAGATCTTTACCCCAAATACTCAAATACGTAGGGTCTACAGCTTTCAAAGCAACGTTCAAACCCGTCAGTCCGCCTATATGAAAATAAGCGAGAATACCAATCCCAACGACACCGAGAACCATGATCAAGCCTTGTACAAAAGAAGTGTAAGCGACAGCTAAATACCCGCCTGCCACAGTATAGATGATAATGACGCTAATCCCGATAAGCAGAGACAGTTCATACGTAAAACCTGTTAGTGCAGACATTGCCTTACCCGCCGCAATAAACTGAGCGCAAACGTATCCAAATAGAAAGACAATGGAAATGATAGAACCGACCACTCGAACACTCGGGCTTTCAAAACGTTTTTCCAAATATTCAATTGGTGAAAGCGCTCCCAATAATTCAGACATTCTTCTCATTCGCTTACCTAAAACAGATAGGTTAATAATCGATCCACCTGCATCTCCAATCGCGTACCAAATGGCATACCAGCCATATTTAAAGGCCATCGCTGGAGCTCCCATAAACATAAATCCACTCATAGCTGTCGTTTGCATGGTCATAGCAGTGACGGCCGGTCCAAGAGATCGACCACCGAGTAAGTACTGTTCTGTAGAGGCTGACGATCTGCGTGAAAACCACAAGCCAATTGTTAATAGAATCCCTAAGTATATAATGAAAATTATCCCATCCATGCTCATTGAATGCCCTCCCCTCGCGACTACAGATTTTGATTCTGGTCTTTTTCCATCTTCTCTTCCAACTCATCGTCTTTTTTCATTTTAAAGTAGATAATAGTTGCTAACCCTACCCATATGAAAGGCCATGGAACAAACCACCAAAATGTTTCTACAGGAAAACCAAGCATGTATTCACCTCCCGTTTCAATGTACTCTCTAATTTTTAGGCTTGATATAGTATAGTAATAACTAGGTAATCATACATTGGACATACTGTTATTTCGTGATAAAAATATTTAGTCACTATGTCTTGCATATCCTATACAAGAAACTGATCTACGATAAATAATTACTTTAAAATCCAATGCGAGTATTACGTTGTATCCCGCTATATTTCTCCATAATAAAAGCCATTCAAAAATCTCGAATGGCTGGTAATCCTATAAACTAGTACTTAAAATATCTTATTTCCTATCACTATACTGCTTTTCATACGCTATTTCCCCATCGATCATCGTCAATTCCACAGTCAGATCTTTAATACTTTCTCTTTCGACTGATAGAATACTTTGATCCAACACAACCAAATCTGCTAATTTCCCTACTTCGATACTGCCTTTTTGATTTTCATCGAAACTTGCATAAGCACCCATATAGGTATAGGCTTTGATGGCCTCAAGCACACTCACCCTCTGATAAATTCCGGCATCTTGTCCTGAAATAGTTTTTCTATTGACTGCCGCATGAATACCAAGTAAAGGATTATGGTCTACTACAGGCGTATCAGAGGCAAATGCAAAAGGTATTCCCTTTTCCAAATAATCATTTGCTGGATACATCACATGCACACGATCACCGTAAAATTCAAGATAGCTATCACCATTCACGTACATAAAAGCGGGGTTCGGAATAACGACAACTCCTAACTCCTTCATCCGTTCCTGTAGATCCTTACTAGCTATTCCGGCATGTTCAATGCGATGACGATGATCTGTCCGGGGGTGTTTCTCAAGCGCCCCTTCAATACAATTCAACACCATTTCAATCGCCCGATCACCTTGTGCATGCGCAGTAATTTGGTATCCCTTGCTGTGTGCTTCTCCTAGGACTTCATTCATTCTTTCTTGGTCGTAATAGAGTATGCCTGTATCTGTCGGATCACTATCATACGGTTCCCTTGTGGATAAGGTAGGTCCTGTACTGCTGCCATCTGTAAAGAGTTTAGCAGGTCCAATTTTAAACCATTCATCGCCATCTCCCGTAACTACACCTTCATCAATCATATGTCGGATGAAAGATTCTGAATCCGTCAATGATCCAATGAGGGCATATACTCGGTTTTTTACATCGCCTGAATCTATACTTGTTTTCATTAGCTTTAAAATATCTGGTCCCCAGCCATAACTACCCGCATCATGTAAACTGGTTATGCCGGACTCCACAAATATCTGTGACGCTAATTTCAGTCCTTTTTTAATTTCATCTGCACTATAATCAGCTACATTAAATAGTTGCATATGTGCATTCTCAATCATTTTACCTGTTAATTCTCCATGTACATCACGCTCTATCTCACCGCCTGCAGGATTTTCAGACTTCGATGTGATACCTGCAAGTTCCAATGCCATGCTATTTGCAATAGACGTATGATTACAAACTCGAATAATTACGATCGGATGTTCAGCAGATATAGCGTCAAGCTCTTGAATGGTAGGGAAACGTTTTTCCTTGATAGCATTTTCATTGAAGCCTGTAACTCGGATCCACTCGCCTTTAGCTGTATGTTCCGCTCTTTTTTTCATTTCCTTATACAAGAATCCCAACGAGTTGGTTTCAAGACTTGCACAGTTAATACCGAGCAAGTTCGTTCCGTAAATAGTTAAATGTAAGTGCGGATCTATGAAACCTGGAAGAAGGGATTTCCCTTCCAGGTCGATAACTTTCGTGTCTTTTCCAATAAACCTTCCAACTTCTTTCATCTTACCGACGCCGATAATTGTATGATCTTTTATTGCTACCGCTTCCATGATGGAGCAATCCTTATCGACTGTGATCACTTCTCCATTAGTAAATACTATATCTGCATGCACTATAGATCACCTCTCTGTACTTGACTACACATGTATGGATTAGCTACGAATATACGTGTCTTCTTCCTCGCTTCTATCTGATTTTGTAAGTAGGCTTACTACAATCATAATGACGACATTAGCAATCAATCCAATAATTCCAGCGTGGATGCCTAATGGTGTAGTGTCTGCAACTAGTTGGAAATAGAAATTCAACATTGCCCCCACAACTAATCCACTGATCACTCCTTTAGCCGTTGCGCCACGCCAATACAATGCACTGTAAACTCCTGGTGCAAACTGTACAATAGCGCCATAAGCCCCTAAGAGTAAGACAATTAATCCCTGACCTCCGAAAACGGTGATAATATAAGCCAATCCTCCGATGCCGAATACACCTATACGCATAATCTTTAAAACGGTCTTATCGGATAAATCTTTGAAAATCGTACGAATCACACCGTCCGTCGTTTCCAAGGTGGCGTTGTGTGTAATCGCATCAGCGGACGACATGGCAGCTGCTAGTGCACCAGCGCCAACTAGTCCATACACCCATCCCGGTAGATTCATGACAGTGGTGATCAAAAATGGGAGTACCTGATCCGCACTTTCAATCAAGTTCGCATCTACAATGCCTTTAGCTGCAAATCCAACCAGCAATAAAGGGACTAGGAATAGCGCGAAGATTGGATAAACCAAAACTGTTTTCTTAATCACTTTGGGGCTGGATGCATAGGACTTCGTGAATAGATGTGGCCACATCAAGAATCCAATTACAGATACTAAAATTGTCGTTGTAAAGGGTATTGTCCCCATAGCAGATCCTTCTTTTCCTATCTGTAAGAATCCAGGGTTTTCAGTTGCAATATTCGTAAACATAACTCCCATCGAGTCGTGTAACTGATTCACAATCGCTATTCCTACAACCCATGAAATAATAATCATGAGTAACCCTTGGAATACGTCAGACCAAGCTGCGGCCCGTAGCCCTCCTGTCGCCACATAAATAACAACAATTCCGTATGCGAGAAGAGCGCCGAGCCAAAATGGAATTCTTCCTTCTGTCATGATATTAAAGATGTGTGCCATTCCTGTTAACTGGGTAGCCAAATATTGAATGGAAGCTAATAATGCAAGTAAACCAACTATTATGCCGAGAGTCTTACTTCTATAACGAACTCTGAAAAATGAAGATAATGTATACAGATTAAATTTCTTTCCGATTCTAGAGATTTTAGGTCCTATAATATACCAGGGGAGTATCGCAAATGCTGTATAAATAATAATATAATATGCAGGAGCCCCTTTTTCATAAGCCCAACCAGGTGCGCCCAAAAATGAGAAAGCGCTAAATACAGCTCCGCCCATCAAGAACCACATGACGATTAATCCCAACTTACCTCCTGCAACAGCAAATTCATCGAGTGAACTGGAATCTTGACCTTTACCTGCCCACACTCCAACAACCAATGCGATGACTAAATAGCTAATCATAATAATTAACGCAATTTGCCAATGCTCCATCATTCATCACCTTCTTCAAATTGATGTTCTGGATCAAATTTATACAAAATCAAAACCCCCGAAAACGTGATGAGGATTACTAGAATGATATAGAAAAATGAGAAAGGTAGTCCCATAATGATAGGAGTTGCTCGGTTTGCTATCTCAAATAAAGGAAATATTAATAATAAAAAAGGAATAGTAACGATCACTATATAAATAGTATTGAACTTCTTTTTACTCATCCAATCCCTCCATTCGCTATATTCTTTATGAATGATTATTTTTGACAAGCCATTCTATAAACAGTCTTATAAAGTAACTCCACTCCTAATGCAATATCCTCTGGTGAACTATATTCTTTCGGGTTATGACTAATACCATCTTTTGAACGAACAAAAATCATGCCGTAATCACATACATAGGACATTTCAAGCGAGTCGTGAAAAGGACCACTCATTAATTCTGGTGGTGTTAAGTTCATGTCAGCACTTTCTTCTCTCATAATCTGCATAATACTTTCATCACAAAACCTAGGTTCACTTCGTGTATCTTCGTTGATTTTATAAGACAAGCTATGTTCAACTGCAATGTTCTCTAGTTCCTGAAGGAAAACTTGTTCGATTTGATCCCGTCTACTTTCATCAATATCCCGCAAATCCACTGTAAACGTGACTTTTTCAGGAATGATATTGCGAGAGTCAGGAAACACTTGCAAACTTCCGATTGTACTCACTGTGGGGGCTCCTGGAACTTCTTGAGCTAATTCATTTAATTTTACAATGACTTTAGCTGCACCCACTAAAGCATCTTGTCGCATAGACATGGGCACAGATCCCGCATGACCCGCCATACCTTCCATTTCAACCGTCAACCACAAAGGTCCTGAAATACCGGTAACAATTCCAACGGGTTCATTCTTCGCTTCCAAAACCGGTCCCTGTTCAATATGAAGCTCTAAAAATGCTGCAAATGTAGTAGTGTCAATCAGTGATTCTTGAAACTTTGACGGATCACAACCAAATTCAATGAGCGCCTGTCGCCTAGTCATTCCATTCTTATCCCTTCGTTCGAGCTCTCCCTCCTCTACTTTACCTAACATGCCTCTTACACCAAACAAGCCTTTATTGAATCGTGAACCTTCCTCATCAGCAAAAGCAAATATCACAATGGGGATTTCAGGCTGTATTCCCTTATCATGCAGCGTTTCCAACACTTCAATCGCCCCGATTACTCCAAGCGCCCCATCAAATCTTCCACCATAAGGTTGTGAATCAATATGTGAGCCCATTACTAAGGCTGGAGCATCATTCGCTACGCCATCCATTCTCCCGATTAAATTACCAAATTGATCAATTTCCGTCTGTAAACCGATTTCATCCATGTATTTTTTCACATGGAGCACCGCTTCTTTATCTTCAGGTGAGTGTGCAAGTCTGGAGACACCAGTGGAACCAATTTTCCCTATTCTCCCTAACACTTGTAGATTATTATTTACTCTTCCTGCTTGAATTGAAAATGTGGTTGCTTCCATCTAAACACTCCCCTTTGAATGAATCCCTCTTTTATTCAATGTATATTGCATAATGGCGAGACTCATTTTACTAAATGTAAAGTCATTGCATAGAAACCCAAATAGATTGTCCAATTAATGTATATAGTTCATATAAAATGTTGGGGGTTTACATTACATGCATATGATAACAACACTCCTTTTATACACTATTGAATGGTATACGACGTAACTTGGATACGATAGTATGCGAGTCAACCACTCACTCTTACGGAATATTTGTTGTATTGTGGGGTGTGGGTGCTCTATCATATGGGGATTCGCTCTATAGCAGGACGCGAGCGCTCTATATCACGGGATATCCGCTCTATCCCCACCCATCCCCCAAAAAAACCACAAAAAAACTCCCCAGCCAAAAAACTTGGCCAGAGAGCTCCTCCTCAAACTAAAAACTCACATTTACTCTTTAATTAATTCCAAATCAACAGGAATATCTGCGTCTACCTCTTCACCGTTAAGTATGGCTACCGCTGCATCCATAGCCTTCGTCCCAATTTCCTCGGGCTTCTGTGCAATCGTGGCGGACAACTTACCGTCTTTGACAGATTTGACTGCGTCGTCTGTTGCGTCGAATCCAATGATCGCGATATCCTTACCAGTGGACTGAATAGCTTCTAATGCACCCAACGCCATCTCATCATTATGTGCGAATACGCCTTGAATATCTGGATTTGATTGTAAAATATTTTCCATTACCGTCAAACCTTCTGCACGGTTAAAGTTTGCTGTTTGTTTCGTCACGATATTTACTTTGCCGTCCACCGCTTCGTTAAAGCCCGCTCCTCGATCACGTGCCGCGGATGAACCTGAGATTCCTTCAAGCTCTGCCACTTTCGGGTGATCTTCGCCAAGTAACTCCATCATGTATTCTCCAGCTAACACACCGCCCGCTTTATTATCTGAGGCGATGTGGGAAACGACTTCGCCACCTTCTGCTCTACGGTCTACCGTGATAACCGGAACGTTGGAACTGTTTGCCGATTGCACTGCAGAGACCACTGCTTCAGAATCTGTAGGATTGATAATGAGCAAATCTACACCTTGTTGAATTAAATCTTCTACGTCACTTGCTTGTTTAGACGCATCATCTTGTGCATCGACAACGATTACTTCTGATCCAGATTCCTTCGCCTGTTCCTTCACACCTTCACTCAATGTCACGAAGAATGGATTGTTTAGTGTCGATATGGAAAAACCGATTTTATACGCCTTGTCGCTTTCTTTTCCAGCCTTGCCTTTTTCATCTGATGAAGATTTCGAGCCGGGTTGATCCAATGAACAAGCAGCCAATACGAGCACGATTGCCATAAGTAGTAACCATTTGATAGTTTTCATTACATTCACATCTCCTTATGCTGTTTTTTTGCGATCTAATAGTACTGCGATTAATATTACTGCACCCTTTACAACCTGTTGGAAGAAAGAGGAAACGCCGATCAAATTCAACCCATTATTTAAAACCCCTATAATCAAAGCACCTATCAATGTGCCAACAATCCAACCGCGACCACCAGTCAGGCTAGTCCCACCTAGTACAACGGCCGCAATCGCATCGAGTTCAAACATATTACCCGCTGTAGGCTGTGCCGAGTTTAAGCGCGATGTCAAAATTAATGCCGCAATGGCTGTCAGACCGCCTGCCAGTGAATAGACATAAATCTTCACTCGATCCACATTAATCCCCGAAAGACGTGACGCTTCTTCGTTACCACCGACCGCATACACACGGCGTCCGAATGTTGTTTTCTTCAATATAAAGTACAGCACTGCAAAGGAGATTGCCATCGTGATGACCGGAACTGGAATACCAAAAATATATCCTTTTCCGAGCATTTGGAATGTAAATGAATCGCCAAGTCCTGAAATCGGACGGCCTTCAGTATAAACTAAAGTCAATCCGCGGAAAATCGTCATCGTCGCGAGTGTCGCGATAAATGGTGCGACCTTTCCTTTCGCAATAATCAAACCGTTAATTGCACCGAGTAGCACACCTAGTAATACGCCAAGTAACATGGCAAGGATTGGATCCATGCCGCCTGACATCATACCTGCGGTCACGGCACCGGTTAACGCGAGAATCGATCCAACTGATAAATCAATTCCACCGGTCAAAATAACAAACGTCATCCCGAACGCAATCAATGCGTTAATGGAAACTTGACGCAATACGTTGAACAAGTTGTTCATCGTTAAAAAACTTGGACTCATAATTGAAATGATGACCACGATCAATAATAAGCCGATAACCGGTCCTAATTTCTGTAATGACGATTTCATATTAGTCTTGGACAACCTTGTCACCTCCTGTTGCAAAATGCATAATTCGTTCTTGCGTCATTTCTTCTTTCGGTATATCTGCCATCAACTGACCTTCGTGCATGACGAGCACACGGTCTGCCATACCAATAACTTCCGGTAGTTCGGACGAAATCATCACAATTGCGACTCCACGCTCAGCCAATTCATTGATGATGCTGTAAATTTCTTTCTTCGCCCCAACGTCAACACCTCTTGTCGGTTCATCCAAAAATAGAATATCTGGCTCAATTCCAAGCCATTTTGCGATGACTACCTTTTGTTGGTTACCGCCACTCAACGACTTGACAATTTGTTCAGGTCCAGACGTACGGACGCCTAAACGTTTAGACATCGTGTCATACAACTGCTTTTCTTTCGTTCGTTGAATGACTCCTGAATTTGAAATTCGACTGAAGTTGGTCAAGCACATATTTTCCCGAACCGAAAAATCAAGAATCAACCCTTCCGATTTCCGATCCTCCGTGACATATCCGATGCCGAGCTTTTTCGCTTGCAACGGATTCGAAATAACCACTTGCTTGCCATCAATGAAAATCTTACCCGCAGTCGGTTTCTTAAAGCCGAAAATCGATTGAATCACTTCCGTACGACCGGCACCCATCAATCCAGCAATACCGACAATTTCACCTTTTCGCACTTCAAACGTTATGTCTTCAAAATGGTCACCACGCGCGAGACCTTCTACTTTCAGCTTCACATCACCGATTTCACATGCACGCGCTGGGAATCGTTCGCCCAGCTCACGTCCGACCATCATCTGTACAATTTCTTCAAACGTCGTGTCTTTTATATTCCGCACACCGACGTATTGACCGTCTCGTAAAATCGTAATGCGGTCGCACATCGCGAAGATCTCTTCCATTCGGTGTGAAATATAAACGAATGAAACACCTTCTGCTTGCAATGATCGAACGGTTTTAAATAACGTTTCAATTTCACGGTCCGTCAATGCTGCAGTCGGCTCATCCATAATAATCAATTCAGCATTAGAAGAAACCGCCTTCGCTATCTCAATAATCTGCTGTTTACCAACAGATAATTCACGAGTGATTGTGCGCGCATCGACATCCAGACCTAGCTTCGACAAAATTTCTTCCGCTTGACGATTCATTTCTTTCGTCTTCAAAATCCCGCTTTTGCCGAACGTCTTTTCTTTACCTAAGTAAAAGTTCTCAGCAACTGTCAAGTCGGGTAAAATATTAAGCTCTTGATGAATGACCGTAATTCCCGCTGCTTCAGCTTCCTTGGCGTTCTTAAACTCTACTTTTTTCCCATTGACCGTGATCTCTCCTGAGTCACGCGTATAAATCCCTGTCAAAATCTTCATCATCGTCGATTTCCCTGCACCGTTCTCTCCCATGAGCGCATGGATTTCTCCTTTGACTACATTAAACTCCACATTGTCGAGTACTTTATTTCCATTGAAACTTTTCGATATCCCACTCATCGCAATCATCTCTGCACACCCACTTTCAGAATATGACGCCTGACTGTACGATAATATTGGCATAAGGTGTCGCCTCTCCTGTACGAATAATAACTTTCGATTGTCTTGATTGTTCTTTAAATTGATCATGTGTCAGCTCATCTATCGGGCATTCTAATCGTTTTATTTCACTATACACTGCAGGGTTCTCCACTTTTATTTCACTTGCAATATATACTTTTTCCGCTTGAAAGTCTTTCATAAGTTCCAATAAAATCTCGGTGAAGCCTGGTTTTCCTAGAGTGTAGGAAAGATCGATGCACGGAACACCTTCAGGTATCGGCAGACCGCAATCCGCAATCGTCAATTGATCAGTGTGACCCATTTTAGCAAGCACTGCCGCAATATCGCGATTGATCATGCCGTGCTTTTTCATCGTCTCTCCTCCAAACGCGCTTCCACTTCTTCAAATGAAGGCATGCCACCTTGTGCGCCGAACTTCTCTACGGAAAGTGAAGCAGCCGCATTCGCGAAACGAACTGCTCGTTCCAAATTCATTCCGGCTACAATCCCATGTGCAAGAGCTCCGTTAAACGTATCACCCGCGCCTGTCGTATCCACGGCATTCGTCTTAAAGCTTTCTACGATGACGTGCTTTTCTCCATCGAAGAATCGTGCGCCGTTACTACCCAGCGTGATAATTAAACGGTTCGGATACTTTTCTAATGCACTGACCATATCCATGCCGAAGATCTGTTCACATTCTGTTTCATTCGGCGTCAAATAGGTAATGGAAGGCATCATGTCAAGTTCGAACCCGCCCGCCGGTGCAGGATTCAACAAAACGGGAATTCCTAGCGCTTGGCACTTTGCTAATGTATAGATGACAGTTGGTATCGGTATTTCAAGTTGAAGCATGACCAATTTACTGCGCTTGATCAAGTCTTCTATCGCATCAATTTGAGTTGGCTCCAACATAGAATTGGCACCCGGAACGACAATAATCCGATTATCTCCTTCTGACAGCAATATATTCGCAATGCCCGAAGCTCCGTCCACAGTACGTACACCGGTGACGCCGACTTTATTCTCCTGAAGATTATTCACAATGCTCGTTCCAAATAAATCATTTCCCACGCAAGCCACCATATGTGTTTCACTGCCAAGTCGCGCCGCAGCAATTGCCTGATTCGCGCCTTTCCCACCTGGCACGGTATCGAACACATTTCCAAGAACCGTCTCCCCCTGATCTGGGAAATTCTGTGTGCCCACTACCAAATCCATGTTGGCACTACCAATTACCGTTATCATCATGCTCCACTCCTCGTTGTTTGGCGAATGAGCAACTCTGCCGGAATCAATACTTCACGCTCCGTCAACTCTTGCCCTTCAATTAATTTAATCAACATCCTCGCTGCCATCGCACCAATTCGGTATAGATCCTGCGCTACCGTCGTCAAGCCTGGCGTTAATTGGCTCGCAAGCATCGTTCCGTCATATCCAACGATTTGAAGCTGACCCGGCACCTGAATACCTGCTGAATATGCAGCTTTCATTGCGCCTGCTGCCGTCACATCACTGCTCGCAAAAATTCCGTCAATCGATACTTCTGCCAATACCTTTTTCACCATGGTCTCCGCTACATCAAACTGGAATGGACATTCAATAATATGTGTATGTATTTTCTTCCCCTTCACGGCATCATTGAACCCAGCAAATCGATCATCTGCAGGACCTAATCCGGAAGGTCCCCGCATACAAAGAATGTTTGTACAGCCGCTATCCAATAAATGCGCTGTTCCTATCCGAGCACCTTCGCGGTTATCCGTCGCAATATACGGTATCGATGAATGAATTCTCCGGTCAATTGCGACAATGGGGATATCCAACCCTATATAATGTTCCGCTTCCGCATGACTCGTCGCAACAATGAAACCCGCCACATATTTCTGTTGCAACGTCTTCACATAATTAATTTCCTTCTCCAAATCTTCATCCGAGTTACACAAAATCACCGTGTATCCGTACGCCAACGCAACATCTTCAATTGCACGCGCCAGTTCCGGAAAAAACGGATTGACGATATCCGGAACAATTAAGCCAATAAACGTAGATTGTTTTGTACTCAGCGAACGCGCAATCATACTCGGCTGATAGTTCAACTCTTCAACCGCCTGTGCAATCACGCGTTTCGCCTCATCACTTATGTATCCTTTATTATTTAAATAGCGTGAAACAGTCGCCACTGAAACTCCAGCGGCTTTAGCCACATCCCGTATATTTGCCAACTATTTCACCTACATTCTGTTCTATGTGGTACCGGTTACACATAATGATAACAGACGAAGTTTTTTAGTGTCAATAGAGAAGTGATTTTGGTTTCGGGCGTGGTTTATTGAGTGAATATTGGGTTAGATAGGGCGGGTGTTGGGGTGGATTGAGCACATACTGGACAACCATGATCACCTTCCTTTTTATAGAAAGGATGTAAGCAAATCAAGATGTCTTGTCTATACATATCTATAGAGGTAAAATGAAAATAGAGTCACAGATAAAATCCATAGAGGAGAGATCTGCATGATAAATTCTCGAGAAAACGAAAAAGTTCAATACGAATTACCTGTGGACTTGCGCAAAAGTATAGATTACGTCAGTGGCAATTTATTTATTACCAATCAGCGTTTCATTTTCCAACCACGCAATATGCATTTTCAAAGAGAAATTTTAGAATTCAATATTGCTGACATCAATAATATTGACTCATCGTACGTACTAGGTATTGTGCCGAACGGAATTACCGTCGAGTTAAAAGATGGTGCTCTGCAGACATTTGTTTTAGAGAGTTCACTTTTCGTGAAATGCGATGAGATTATCAAGACCGTTTGGGATTTGATGTAAATAGAATGAAGATTGAAAGAGCGGTTCGAATTGGTGAACTGCTCTTTTTGTTGAGCTGATTATGCGTAATAGCGCGGTTAAATACATTTCCAAGATTAATTACATAAGAGAAAAGAAACTAACATTTAATTTTAGGTATGTAGGGATTCATTCATGAGGAGGATTTTCGATGAAATATGATAAATCGCCGCGCGGCCGCTCCCAGTAACATTAGTATTCGGTGTAGTGAGAAGGCGACGGGCTGTGTGCCGACTACTTATGGATAGGAATTGGCGTAGTTGGTTATTTGTTATGTGGGGTCCAAAAACACAATACCAATCTTGTAGTGCAGGAAAGTGGGCTTTGAGATCACGATGGCCACAATGAAGGCATCTCCACGTTTTTGATAGCCAAGTCATTTGGGAGTGCTGACAAGACGTACAAAAAACACCAGACTGTATATCAGACAAACTCACTTCATACTTCTTATGGAGGGGATATGGATGAAAAGCTCGATGATGGGTTTTGAGTTGATGAGCTAGTTGACGAATTTCATCGTTAGATAAAATAGTTTGTTGATTTTCCAACCTCCTCAATCTATTGGGCACCTCATAAGCAAACACTACTTTGTCGGTTGCCAAATTCTCGATAACAAGTTCATTTTGATAAGCGAGAACTACAAAATCCAGAAGCGGTAACTCGATTTCATGATCTTTCAACCACCGTGTCAAAAAATACTTTTTTCTTTCCAACTCTTCTATCGGACTTTTCAAAACCAAACGATTGCCACTCAACTCTTCTTTAATAAACTGAGTAGGATTCTGTGTAATGAAAAGTTTACCGGCCATGTTTTTCACTTCAAAAACTATAATGGCACTCGGTGTTATTAATAACGAATCGATTTGAAAATATACTTGATCCTGCTGAAGATATAGATCATGAAGAATGGCATACGGATAATCTGGTTTAAACTCCCGCATTTGATAGTCGAAATCTCTTTCCCCACCAAACCCAGCTTGGCTATTGTAACAGTCTTTCTGTAACTTCAAGAAGTTCGGATGGTTGGGACGTAGCCTCTTTAGCAACAATTGCTGACCAACTAGAATTTCAGGAACTTTTCTTTGCTTATAAATCAATACAAATTACCCCCTTTTTTGTTCCTATAAGTATAGCAAGGAGGTAACCATTTGAGAACATCCGTGTGTTTTTTGAATTTCAGTGTTAAATTGAGGGGCACTTTTCAATTCTACTAGCATTTTGGGTAATGAAATTGAAAAGTTAGGTTGAAATGTATTCATGTAACGCCATATTTGACGAAAATAAATATGTTGACCTGACTAAATAGTGAACTATCCTCACTTTTGCTGGACATATATGACGTGAAACTTGTTTAGACATCAAAACAAGTAGAACTTTACAATGATGGGCAGCCGAATAGCGCGATGATGGATGACTTTGGCGCGGTTCTTAGGGGCAATAGCGCGGTGTTGGACGACTTTAGCGCGGTCTAGGCCACTAATAGCGCGGTACTCCTCAAGTTTAGCGCGATTTACGCTACGAATAGCGCGGTCCCGTCCCCGTCCACCCACTCCCACTGCCTGCCCCTCCCCAAACCACAAAAAAGACTGCAGCTAGAAGCAGTCACAACGAGTACTAAATCTACAATCATAAGAGCAGTCCATAGCGCGATGTTGGACGGCTTTGGCGCGGTTCATAGCGTATATAGCGCGATGTCATTCGACTTTAGCGCGGTCTAGGCTTCTAATAGCGCGGTACTCCTCAAGTTTAGCGCGGTTCACGCTCCGAATAGCGCGGTCCCGTCCCCTTCCCCCACTCCCGCCACCTCTCCAAACCACATAAAAAGACTGCACCAAGAAGCCATTACAACTAGCATGACCTCCAGCGCAGTCTTTCTATCTACCTATCCATCACATCACAATATTACTTTCCTTCGCCTTCTCCATAAACTTATCACTCGATTTATTGAAAAACTTCTTCAATCCAAGCCCAACACCTAGCGCCAATGCGAAATAAATGAGCAAATAAAGGATTTGTTTTAACGCGACTCCCCAGATTATCCCACCAATAGATTCACGCAATAAAGTGATCGCATGTGTGAATGGCATAAAGGCAGAAATCTGTTGGAAGAATTCTGGTGCCATTTGAATCGGGAATGTACCCCCTGATGCGCCGAGTTGCATGACCATTAAAATGATTGCGATGACTTTCCCGGTGTTTCCGAATACGGACACGAGTGTGTAGACGATAGTAACGAATACGACGCTGATCAGTACACCGAATAATACAAATGGAAGCTTGTTGACGACGTAGACATTCATAATGAATAACTCACCGAGTGTGACGATTAATGATTGAATTGTGCCAATCCCAGCGAATATTATTAATCGTCCAAGATATGTTTGATAGTTTTTGAATCGTGTTTTCTCTCGAATGTCCACTTTCAATGTGGATACCATCAACAACGCACCGACCCACAATGAAAGTGTCGTGTAGAACGGGCTCATGGCTGAACCGTAGTTTGGAATCGGATATAACGCATGTTCATTCAAGACAACGGGTTCAGCAAGAAACTTACTGACACCTTTAGGATCTGTTGAAAGAACATCCAATAACCTATCCAAGTCTCCGTCTTCTTCTAATTTGCGGATCTTTTCTGCTATCTTTTCAATTGTGTCACGTGCTTCCGGGAATTGTTGTTGCACTTTCGCCAAATCTTTTTTGCCTAGTGCCACGCCTTCTTCTGCTTTTTCAAGTGCAGTGCGCAGACGTGGAACCCGCCCATTTACTTCATCCAGTACATCGGACACATCATACAATGCATTCGTTGCATCACGGATCGCGGATTTATACTTTCTTGTCAAATCACTATTGACGAAATCGATAGCCTCTCCAACTGAACGATCCAATTCTCCAGATACACGATCGACTTCAGCCAAATGCTTTTTGCCGTTCGCTTTCGATTCATTGATTCGACCCACCAAACCGTCCACGGATGAATGGGCAGATGACAGGCTGTCTTGAACCGTTTTGATTCGTTCGATTTCATTGGACAGTGTATCCGAATTAATGAATTTCTCAAGATCCGTTAATCCATTTTGGATGGAGCCAATTGCCGTAAGTCCGTTATCGATTCGGCCGACCATCGTTTGAAGTACACCAATTGTCACCTTGGGATCTTCCGCTGTTTCTAGCAATCCAGCAAGTTTCTCATCAATTTCTGTTTTTGAGGCTTGAAGTTCATTGAACCGATCGCGAAGTCCTTCATCGAAAGTTTGTAGTTGTTCCATAGCATCTTGAATTGCTTTTTGGCTATTCGCATCGAATTGATTGCGTCCATCGACAATCTTTTGCTGACTTGCCTGTAGCTGTCCGTTTAGTTGATTCAACAACTCGAGGCTCGGTTTCTCCCCTCTATTGATAGCGGCTTGCACTTTATCGATGGCTTGTTTGGTCGACGATAATTGATCTCGTAGCGCGATGAATTTCTGTTGCAGACCAACTAGTTTGTCACTGCCCGTCACTTTACTTGCCGCTTCTAATACAGAAACGACTGTATCCATTTTACCAATCTGACTTTCTATCGCAGTAGACATAGTATCGAGTTGCTCCTGGTATTTACTGAAGTCAATAGATTCACGCTTACTGATTAAGCTTTGAACGACTTTCTGTGCATTGCCGTTTACTTCTGTCGCGCGATCCAATAAGCTCGTAATATTTACGGAAAGCTCATTCAACTGCTTCATGAGCTTTTCAGTTTGCGGTGATAATACATTTTCGTAATTGCCTTTGATTTTTTCCATATCTTCAGCGAGTTTGTCAGACAGCGCTTGTGTTTGCGTAATTAAATCAGTCGCCGGATTGGTTCCAGTCTGCAAAGTGGAAATGATTGTTTCCAAATTCTTTTTCAGACGGTTTAAATCTGTGACACTATCATTCAAAGTACTTTGCAATTCTTTAATATTCGTAGAGTCTTTGAGGTTCTGATCTTGTTTTTTCAAATAATCGTAAATATCATCTAAACGCGCATTCGTATCTTCCAACTTGCCTTGCTTATCACGTAGCGAATCGACAATACGATCGACGTCTTCCCCTTTGCCTGACAGCTCGCTCGTCAAATTAGGTACTTTGCGAAATGCCGTCTGTGCACTCTCCAGGTTAGACGTAATGACGCGCAACGTATGATCCACAGCCTTTTCATTCTCTTGCAACTTACTGATCAAGCGTGCATTCAACTTTTTCGCATTGGCATGCACGGCATTGACATCGTCCAGCACGACATCTACGCGGTCGATAGATGAATCGGCAAAATCCAAGCCTTTATCTACCATCTGTAATTTCGAATAAATTTCCGGAATGTCATATTCCAATTGATAAATTAAATCCCGAAGTTTTTCGATATTCACTCGATTTCCTTCGAGTTCTACTCCGAGATTATTGAATACCTTGAGGACTGCTTCATTCGCTTGTTCGACGAATGTTTTGTCGATATTTTCTACAATAGCAGACGCACCTTTGCCCGCTACTTTCGGGGAAATTGCATTGATTTTTTCATTAATATAATAATCCAATGATGGCTTTTTAATATCATCGGTTACGATACTGCTTAAATTCTCTGAGAAGTCTTCCGGAATGATGATCGCAGCATAGTAATCGCCATGTTTCACGCCTTTTAACGCTTCATCTTTCGTTACGAATTGCCAGCCTAGATCGTCGTTCTTGGTCAGCGAGACGATCACTTCATCCCCGACATTGAATTCCTTATCCTCGATTTTCGCACCTACGTCTTCACTGACGACCGCAACTTCTACGCCTTTCGTATTGGAGTAGGGATCCCACGAGGCGAGGATGTTCATCCAAGCATAAAGGGAAGGTAGAAACGCAATGGCCGCAATGACAATGAGTGCAGCTTTATTCTTGAAGATATTCCGGAGATCCCGTCTGACTATGAACCAAATTTTATTCATCTAGTATAAACCCTCACTCTATATTCCGTCATTCGCATGTCACACTAACAAACTGGAGAAAATCGTATTGTTCAACACGTCCGTGATTTGCTTCTCCGTCAGCTGGTCGTCATGCGTTTTCGACCAATCGTTAACTAGTGCTACATAAGATTTGAATAAAAGATATGCAATCAACTCGCTATCACATGGCTTCAATTCACCTTTTGCGATACCGCGATCGATCTTTCCAGCAATGAAATTCACTATTTCCTTCTCAATAGTAGTTAACACATCCCCCACAGCAGGTGTGCGCAACTCTTTCTCTTCTTCTATCAGTTTAATGAATAACTGATGCGTCTCGCGAAATTTCAGCAATTGCATAATACGCGCATGGGCATTCTCTTGAAAAGACGCTCCTTCAATAGCTGTCCGTTCAGAGATATCTTTCATTTCTTCAACCATTTTCCACACAATTGAATGAAATAATTCCTCTTTATTTGAGAAAAACGTATAGATCGTACCCTTTCCTACATTCGCAATCTTCGCTACCTGATCCATCGTCGTCGCTTTATAGCCAAACATCGAAAATGATTTTTCTGCCGCCAAAATGATTTCTTCTCTGCGATCCATGAAGACACTCCCTTTAAAATGACCGGAATACCATTTCGGTCTATTAGTCATTATATTACATATTTTTATAAAAAAGTGCAAGATATTGCACAAAAAAGATCATACAAGCCATAGTTCACTGACTTGTATGATCGTCTCACCGGTCTGTTATAGGGTACATTTGAAGTAGGGGCGTTAGCTTTTTGTTAATTCCTTATATTCTTTCCCCCACTCCGTCATACTGTCTAGTATTGGAATAAAACTTTTACCTACAGATGAGAGTGAGTATTCTACTTTTGGAGGAACTACTTTATATACTTCTCTGTGAATCATTTGAGCTGCTTCCAACTCTCTCAGCTGACGTGTCAATATACCTTTTGAGATACCAGGTAGCAGTCGTTGAAGTTCATTAAATCTTATGGTCTTCCTGCTTAAATGCCATAAGATCACCATTTTCCACTTTCCCGAAATGATATCCTTGGTCTCCATGAACGGACACCACTCTTTTACTTCTTCTTGTGGTTGACCCACATCGCTTTGCTCCATTACAATTCCTCCCTTGCTCAATGGTCACATTTTTGTGACTATGTAATAAAAATGTGACTACTTACAAAATAAATCCTACTACTATACTATAAAATTATGCTTCATAAGCAAACAAAAATTTAGTATAAATTGGAGGAATTCGAAATGAAACATGTAGTTGTTTATGCACACCCGGATAATAAAAGTCTTAACTACAGTATTAAAGAAACAGTCGTTGAATCACTAAAGAAGAACGGTCATGAAGTGGTAGTGCGTGATTTATATGAGTTGAATTTTCAACCAGTCCTTACACCAGAGGATTTGATCAGTATGAGTCAAGGTGTTATTCCAGAAGATATAAAAATCGAGCAAGAATTTATTGCTGAAGCAGACGTAATTACATTTATTTATCCCATTTGGTGGACGGGTCTCCCAGCCATTCTTAAAGGGTATGTAGATCGAGTATTTGCATATGGATTCGCTTATTCCTCTGGGGAAGAAGGGACAATTAAGCTATTGAAAGGTAAAAAAGGATTTATTATCAATACGCATGCTCATCCCAATGAAGTGTATGATGAGATCGGTATGACCACTGCTTTGAAACTCACTTCTGACATTGGAATATGGGATTTCACTGGAATTGAACCTGTGGATCATTTACTATTTGGAAGTGTGGGACGGCTTGATGAAGAAGCATATACAGGGATGTTAAAGCAAGTGGATGATACCATTCAAGCCCATTTCCCGTTAACAGAGAAAATAGATTGTATGTAACAAGTATTCTAAAAGCGGAAGTACTAGAAGAAGTATTGACTAATCAAGAACAATAGCCACGCTCTATTTTCTTAGAAACGTGGCTTTTTATTACTTTATCTACTTAATCGTAGCTACCACTAGTTTAAGTCCCTCTCCCAATCACTTCTCCACTAATTTTACCGAACTCATAATTGAAAAATTTCATACTCTAACTCTGTCTATCTCTTTTTTAGTCATGTGGATTTACCCCAGTACTATCTTGACTATCTTTTCAGACTATGTAACGATAAGAGTTGGATAAACACTAGGGGTGCTTTTGCTGAGAAAGGCGTTCGCCTTAACCCTTGAACCTGCACTAGATAATGCTAGCGGAGGGAAGTGGACATATGACGGATTTTGGCCGTACTATGCAACCGCTTCGCACAGAGAAGTGGTTTTTTTGTGTGAATTATTTGAAGAAATGAGAAGTGGTAAGAATATGACGAATAAAGTTTTAGAGTTTACGAATGTCTCTTTTCATTATCAAGCAACGAAAGCTTCGAAACCAACTGTTATTTTCGATCAAGTTGACTGGCACGTTAAAGAAGGCGAGTTCGTTAGCATCATTGGACCAAGCGGGTATGGTAAAAGCACGTTATTCCGACTCGTCACTGGCCTTGAGAATCCTGACAGTGGAGAGATTTCATTAAATGGAGAAGTGACAATGGAGCGGTTAGGCAAGGTCGGCTATATGCCGCAGCAAGACTTACTCATGCCGTGGCGAACGATTCTAGAAAATGTTCAATTACCAGTAGAGCTTCAAGGACGCAAACCTTCTTCCGATGAAATTATCCAACTACTAGCTGACTTCGGACTAGCAGGAGAAGAAAACGCCTACCCTGGAAACTTATCCGGCGGGATGCGACAACGTGTTTCCTTTTTGCGAACGATCCTGACTGGCTCAAATATTTTATTATTGGACGAGCCGTTTAGCGCACTGGATGCGATCACGCGGCTGACGATGCAAGAGTGGCTCATCGATCAATGGCAGAAACTCGATAAAACCATCGTCTTCATCACGCATGATATCGACGAAGCGTTATTTCTATCCGATCGCATCTTTGTACTCGCTGAAAAACCGGTGCAGACGATTCGCGAAGTCATCGTGCCTCTCAGCCGACCACGCACGACGCGGGACTTGGCACGACCGGAACTGATGGAACTGAAAGAGCAACTGATTAGCGAGCTTCGTTCGGAGGAACGGCTATGAAGAAAATGACTTCGTATAGTTGGTCGATATTTTTCGTCGCAATCGTACTTGGCGTATGGGAAATCGCAGCACGTCTTTACGACAAAAGCTTCCTCTTCCCGTCCCCTTCAGCGATTCTGATCAGATTATGGGAGCTGAAAACGGAGCTGTTTATCCACCACTTACCTCCGACTGCTTTAACTATTTTGATCGGCTTATCGATTTCGATCATCATCGGATCCACATTGGCGATTGCGATGTATAGCAAGAAGCCAATTGAGCAAGCGTTTTACCCTATTCTCATCGCTTCGCAAACGATTCCTGTCATTGCGCTCGCACCGATTTTTGTCTTGTGGTTCGGCTACAGCATTTGGAGTAAGGTCGCGGTCACTGTCCTGATCACATTTTTCCCGATAACCGTCAGCGTTTTCGACGGCTTACGCTCTTCGGATAAAAACTTGCATGAATTAATGCGGACAATGGGCGCATCTTCAAAAGATATCTTCTATAAACTAGACCTACCTTCCGCTTTGCCATCTTTCTTCTCCGGGCTCAAAGTGGCGGTTACACTTAGCGTAATCGGTGCAGCTATTGGGGAATGGCTAGGCGCGCAGGCAGGACTCGGGTATTTCAGCAGAAGAATGATGACGCAATTTGACAGTGCTGCTGTATTCGCACCGATCGTCTTGCTTTCTGCAGTAGGCATTATCTTCTTTTTACTCGTCGTCGTATTGGAAAAATACTTTTTACACTGGAGGAATCATCAATGAAAAAACGTCTGTTCCTTAGCATCACGCTTCTTCTGTTATTACTAGCTGGATGTACGAATGATACACCCACTACAGAACCAAAAGAGACACCGAACACTGAAATGAAAAAAGTCAGTATCATGCTCGACTGGTATCCGAATGCCGTACATAGTTATCTATATGTAGCGCAGGAAAAAGGCTATTTCAATGAAGAAAACGTGGAGGTAGACATTCAATTTCCTGCCAATCCGACCGATCCAATGAACTTGACTGCAGCGGGAAAAGTGACACTTGGACTGTATTACCAACCCGATGTCATTTTAGCGCAAGCAAATGAAAACATTCCGGTTAAAGCGATTGCCTCCATCGTGCGTGAGCCGCTTAACTACACCGTCATGCTGGAAGAAAGCTCGATTCAATCACCAAAAGATCTTGAAGGCAAAACAATCGGCTATCCTGGAATTCCACTGAACGAATCGTTGATTAAAACGATGGTGACGAATGATGGTGGCGATTATGACAAGGTGAATATGATCGACGTCGGATTTGAACTGGAATCTTCACTCGTTTCAAAACGCGTCGATGCCGTGACAGGAACATTTATTAACCACGAAGTGCCTGTCATGGACTCAAAAGGATTCAAAACGCGCTACTTTAATCCAGTAGACTATGGCGTGCCGAATTATAGTGAAATCGTGTTATTGACGAGTGATGATACATGGGACAAGGAACAAGACGCAATCCAAGCTTTCTGGCGAGCAGCACAAAAAGGATATGAATTTATGGTAGAACAGCCCGAAGAGGCACTCGATCTCTTGTTGAACAACCAAGATCAAGCAAACTTCCCGTTAGACAAAGCAATCGAAACGGAAAGTTTGAATGTTTTATTGCCTAAGATGGATACAAATGGTGAAGCATTTGGCGCGCTAGATGAAACGTCTTGGAAAGAAGTACGGGACTGGCTCCATGAAATGGAAATGATCAAGACGAAACCTGAAGTGGACGATATGATTTTAGATAGTAGTACGGATGAAATGTTTTCTAAAATTACGAAATAAACTACTCAAAAGGCTATTGCGAGAGTCTCCATGACTGATCGTAATAGCCTTTTTCGATTGTATGTGATTAGTTAGGATATACGGTAAACTTCACAGCAAAGGACTTCTTCATCGCAATCCCATTTTTATTCTGCAGCCCTTGGTCCACACGTAAATAATGAACACCTGGCTGCCATTCTGTAGTTGGTGTAATGAATAATTGCTTACTATTCATAGGATCCACTCTCGCTGTAAAACTTTCGATACGTTCTGCACTGTTTGGCTTACGGGTAATAAAAATATAGGGAGCCTGCTCTTTTCCAATTGGCAATTCGCTCGTAAATTTGATTGTGAATACTTTATTCGGTAGTACTTTCAATTCTGGGAAATCACCTATAAATTCATTCGGTGGAGTAGGTGTAGTGACAGCAGGCAACGCGTTACTTAGTTGTTTTAAATTTACTAAGCCCGCGCCGAAATAAATATCTTTACCTGGCGCCCCTAAGTCAGTCGCTGTCATTTCAAGTAGCCGACTAATCTCAGCAGGCGTTGCTTCAGGTTTCAAAGACCTCACTAAAGCCGCGGCACCTGCTACCATTGGTCCTGAAAAAGAGGTTCCACTGACTGATATATAGCTATTATTGATTGAAGTTGTAAAGATTGCCGCGCCTGGAGCAACTAAGCTGACATGAGAGTTATAGTTTGAAAAGGATGCGCGCTGATTATCTCTCTCCGTTGCCCCAACTGAAATGACAGATGGATAAGACGCGGGAAACATGATGGAATTCCCCTTTGTTGCATCGTTTCCAGCAGACGCAACGACCGTGATTCCCGATTCCACTGCACGCTGAATCGCCTTTTCCTCGAATTGGGAAAATTGGCTACCCCCGTAACTCATATTGATCACATCGACTTGCTTTAGGATGGCGTAATCAATTGCCTTGATACTATCCGACACTTTACTAAGCCCGTCCAGGTGCGAGATTTTCAACGGCAATACTTTGGTTTCATATCCTCCCGCAATTCCCACTCCCCCTAGATTATTCCCAGCCCTAGAGGCAATGACTCCCGCGACAGCCGTTCCATGACCGTTGACGTCCTGAACGTTCGAATTATCTGCGTAGAAATTATAACCGCCTGGCTGAATTCGCCCCTGTAAGTCTTCATGATACAGATCAATACCAGAATCAATGACGGCTACGACAGTCTTTTTCTTTTGCTCTTGCACCCGAGACCACATCAACTGCGGCTTCATTTGTGGAATCCACCACTGCTTCACAAGAATAGGATCGTTGAATAGGACATGCGAATAACGCGCATGATTCGTTTCAACATGCAAGACGTTTGGATCTTCAAGAAGTTGTTCCTTCATGAATAACATCTCAGCTGAATCTGTAAAACTCCATAACTCCACTTCGTCTGTGATTTTTTCACGACTTTCCACACCTGGTAAGTTTCCGTCTACCGAAAATGCCTGGCGAGTTTCTTCATACTCTACCAATAACTCATGTGAAACGGCTTCTGCACTGACGATCCCTTGAAATCCAAGTACCGCCAACAACCCAATACATACCATTAAAAATATACGATGCTGTCCTTTCATTCGCGCCTCTTTTCTTCCCTGTCACACTTTAGCAATATGGGAATCTTTTAAACCATTATAACTCACCATTTACCATCTTCATACATCCTATACGTTAGATAGGACTACTTTACATAACGAATTTTGAAACATCCTCTTCCCTGCATATTCCGCGCCTTACTTCCTTTATGCAACAGACTTCCTTACATCTAGAATAATCCCGTCAATCATAGTATAATCTTCACTACATTGGTATCTATACTCGCATTCAAAAGATAGAACCATAGCATGAAGTAGGAGAATTCACATGAAAAAATGTCCGATATGTAATGAACTGAATAGAAAACAGCAAGAGTACTGCACAAACTGCAAAGCGTTTCTCGTATCACGCAATTTGAATAAAAAACGGTCGTTACTGAAAACCCCATTGTATCCGATTGTATTACTAGTTATTGTGCTAGCCGCGATTACAAGCTATTACGCTATGGAAACTAAATACGGTCGAAAGGCAACAACTGAGCACTTCATTTCAGCGCTGATTGAGCAAGATCAAGACGCATTGCATGAATTGATTGTGCCGAAAGATAGTCGTATCTCGATTAATGCAGAAAGTATTCAAGCATTGCTTACGTTGGTTGAAAAAAACCCTTCTATCGTTCAAGTAATAGAAACTAATTTAAAAGAAAAGACCGACGAAGGCATGTTCACTATGCATGTAACAGGAAAGCGATTCGGCCTCTTCCCCCATTATACAATCAATCCAGAAGGCTATATTCTCAAAGTGAAATCTATCGGGGAGGAAACCGTACTATCGATCCACGATACAGAGATAGGCTATATCAAAAAAAGTAATGAACAAGCGGAATTCGGCCCGTATATGGCAGGGATTTACCCTATCAAAATGACCACAACTTTACAGGATGAAAGCGTACGTGAAGAAATTCAAGCAAACGTATTCGGCGCGAAGCAATCGGTTCACCTCGCTTTTGATTCCATCAAAGAATTGGCCATCGAAACCAACGTGGAAACCGACAATGATTTACCAGTCGTACAAAACGACGTCGTGAAGGAAGAACCTGTCGAAACCGTTATTGTCAAAGAAGTAATTAAAGAAGTTCCAGCTGGCGATTCAAACGACCAGTTCATCATCTCGTATAGCGGTGACGTGTTCCTCGACACATCTGATCTCAAAGGATTGTCAAAAGAAGAATTGCGTTTAGCCCGCAATGAAATCTATGCTCGTCACGGCTATGTATTCAAATCAAAAGAACTGCAAGACTACTTCGGCTCACAGTCTTGGTACGAACCGAACCCATCCTTCGATGGAAAGATGACCGAGTGGGAAAAACATAATATTGAGTTGATTCAATCACTGGAATAACAGAAGGAGCAATCCGCGAAGTTCGTTGACTTCGTGGATTGCTCCTGTTTTTTTGTGGTTTAGGTGGGGTGGCGTGGGAATAGCGCGGTGTGGATGCACAATTGCGCGGTCTACCCCGACTTTGGCGCGGTGCGGACGCACAATGGCGCGGTATTCACTGACTTTAGCGCGGTTTGGACACGCAATGGCGCGGTCTGCCCCAACTTTGGCGCGATGCGGACACGCAATAGCGCGGTCCACCCTAACTTTGGCGCGGTGCGGACACGCAATAGCGCGGTCCGCCCTAACTTTGGCGCGGTGCGGCCACACAATAGCGCGGTATTCACACACAACCGCCCGACCCCAAGCCACCTCAGCTAGCCGCCTCTTCTTCCTCCCCACTCTCACCATTCACTACCAACTTCTTCATAGCCCTCGCTTCATAAGTCACCCAATCTTCATTCGACTTATGAATCAATTCATCCAGAATCGACAGAGCTTGAGTCTCCTTGCCAAGCTGCCACAAAGCGCGGCTTTCTTGAAGACGGATACCCTCTCGATAAGGTGATTCCAGATAATTTACATCTTGTTCTTGACGGAAAGCTTTCGCGATTTCCACTACATCTTCATATTTCTGCTCGCGCAAATAACTCGAAGCTAGGAAGTACGAGGCATCATCCGTGAAGTAATCACTTTCTTCCGTACGCACAGCATATTCCAAATACGTAACAGCTGCTGGGAAGTCTTCTTTTAAAAATTGCCTGTAGCCTTCATTATAATATGTTTTTGCCGCTTCATTTGAAACGAATTCAAGCGTGGCTTCCTCTTCAGGTTTTGTGATTACCTTTTCAACCGGCTTTTCTTTCTTCGGCACATTCTCCGAAATAACAGGCTTTTCCACCGGTGCCGTAGTTGGCGACTCCGTAGCGGTTTCAGGTTGTGCTAGGAGATTGGCTAGTAACCAGACGACGAATACCAACAGGACAGTCGCAACACTAGCAAGGAATACTACCGCCTCTCTTTTCAGCTTGCGCTTTCGCTTAGGTTTTGGAACCGGTCGTGGGATATCTGGACGCGGAGGTTCTGCCGCCACGACACGTTTAATTGTCGGATCATCAAGCGCATACAAAGGTAACCCCGCCGTATAGCGAGATAATGTGCCACTTTCATAACGTGCCAACAAGATCGTTTTCATACGATATAATTCAATTGGGATGGGTAATTTTCCTGCTAGTTGCATCGCGTCATCTATGATATGTAACGCTTTTTCGCCAAATCCTAGCTGAATTTCCGATACTGCATCGTTATATTTAGCGATGATCTGCGTATACCTATCCCAATTGTCGGTAATCGTTTGTTGTAACTTGACGGCATGTAGCTCCTCGCTATCTAGTTCCTTCAAGTAGGCCAATGCCACATGCAAATTTCCGACCTTGCTCTCAAGCAATGCTTTATGCCACAGAATCTGCTTGCGGCTCACATTTAGCTTTTCCAGTTCCCGTATCGTATCAAGCGCTAATGTGTAACGTTTCTGTCGTATTTCTTGTTGCATTTGTTGAACCAGCATGGGAACGTTAGTGAATGAACTCATTGAATCACCTCCACCTACTAAACGGGCGTACGTAGTGACTCACCCATTGATCAATTGTTATGCTCGTCATACACGTTCCCCCTTTTACGAAACCGTTTTCACTAGTGCATCTTGAATGACTTGACCTTCTATTGAAAAGGCTCTGCGGAATACAGCCGCCACTTTAAAACGCTCAATCCCTTGCGCTTCTTCTTCGGGTATTGTGCCAACCGCTTCCATATAGCTTTCATCGAAATACTCATCGTACACCGACAGCTCTGTTATGCCGATTTCTTCAAGTAACAGATGCGCTTGATCCATCACTGCATCCAACTGTGCGATCAAATCGACCGATTCAGGATCAACCGTTTGACGTACGTCTTCAAATAAACTATAGATTTGCACTGCACGTTTAGCCATTTGAACACGGTCTTCCCGTGCTTCATCTTGCAAACGCGTGATTGCCTCGTCTACGGGCAAAACGGCTTGATTGCTCTCAAACAATTCTTCTAGAGAGCGAAAACTCGTCGATGTAAATTGCTGAAATTGCTTTAAATCTTCTTGCGTGACAGGCTTCTCGATAGGATCTACTTCGAAATCATCAATCGTAATTTTCTCCAACTGTAATAATTCTTTATCTAGTATACGCTGTAACTCTTCCGGCCTGTTATTCGCGGACTCATGTATAGTACTCATCGAATTCCCCTTTTCAGAAAACATATGTAATGCATAAATCAAGCAAGAAAAGCCCAGTTTACTCTTAGGCTATTATACTGATAAGATAGCACTTTTTGGAGGCTAACACAATACTGGGCGATGAATTGTCGAAGGAATGAGGCGACTTCAGTACACTTGTAGACGCATTGTTGCACGATGTGTCATTGATAGACAAAACATTCGTCTAAAAACTTATGGTTGCTATTTCTTCAGATACCAAGTACAGTAGGGATAATTAAACTTTCACTTATTTCGATAATTCGGAAATAAGGATAGAGGCGCAAAAACCATTAGTACGCAATCAGAGGATCATGAGGTCCTGTGAAGATTGTGGAAAGGGGAATTTGCCGAAGCGGCGAGACTCTCATGACCTCCAAGCTGATTCTGGACTGAACAAGTGCAGGATTGTCATATGGGAAACTGTATGGTGGGCTATCTCGTGCAAAGAAATAATTCATTATTTCAACGCAACAGCGAGCCCTCGTTGTTGCTTTTTGCGTTCAATTATATCGCCCCCACCTCTATGTTTTTTAATAAAATGATAGGATGTGGAGAATAATGAATTTCGGATCAATTATGACAGCGATGGTAACTCCGTTTGATGAAAGAGGAGACATCGATTACCCAGCAACAAAAACCTTAATCAATCACTTACTAGCCAATGGAACAGACGCACTAGTTGTCGCAGGTACGACTGGAGAATCCCCTACTCTAACCGCACAAGAAAAAGTGGATCTATTCAAATTTACCGTGCAAACAGTTGCAGGCCGTGCCCCGGTTATTGCAGGTACAGGAACGAACAGTACAAGAGAATCCATTGACTTGACGATTCAAGCGGAAGAAGCTGGCGTCGACGGAATCATGCTCGTCGTTCCGTACTATAATAAACCTTGTCAAGAAGGGTTGTACCAGCACTTCAAGACGGTTGCACAAACGACTACATTACCGATCATGCTTTACAACATCCCGGGACGTAGCGCTGTGAACATGTTGCCGGAAACGATTATTCGACTGGCTAACAATGTATCGAATATTACTTCTGTCAAAGAAGCAAGTGGTGACCTAGAAGCCGTAGCTGCGATTATCGAACATACCGGAGATGACTTCTTTGTCTACACAGGTGATGACGCGTCTACACTTCCTGTACTAGCTATCGGTGGAACAGGCATCGTGTCGGTTTCTGCCCATATTATAGGAAATGAAATGGCGGAAATGGTGCGCCACTTCAAAACTGGCAATACAAAGCAAGCCGCTACCATCTACCGTGGCCTATTGCCGATCATGCAAGCAATGTTTGCTGCACCGAACCCTTCTCCAACGAAAGCTGCGTTGAACTTGATGGGCGTACCGGTTGGTGGCGTTCGTTTGCCAATGATGGCGTTACCTGACGAACAAGTAGAATCGTTGAAAGACCTTCTAGCGCTTCGAAACCAAACTGCAATCGGTCTTTGATTGATATAGAGAAAATACTTTTAGCTGTTGCGAGACGACCATGTCATTTGGTCTTCTTGCGGCAGCTTTTTGGGTGCCAGGTCCCCACACAATTACAAAAATACCTATGGTCAAACATTTGGCTGAATACCCATTTAGTACATTCCCCTACTACCATTCTTCTGCTCCATCACCTTATCCTTATCTAGATACATCAAAACTTCCGCATTGCCTACCTCTACCATTCGAGAAAACCACAGACGTTACCTATTGTTTGATGGAAACAGAAGAAATATTGAACGTCTACAATTGTCAGGACATTCTAGAAGTGCCTACGTAACTCCACCAACAAAAATCTCGATTCAACAACATTCAAAAAGACTTCTAACCTGTAGGTCAAGAAGTCTCTTTGGCAATACTCAGAAAATTGTATGAATAGTTCTTGAATTGTATGGGGACCTGGTACGCTATCAATAAATCCCCATAATCCCAAGCGCAATCGCAGGAATCAATGACAACATCGGGAAGACAATCGCAATGACACCCATCTCTCTGTATGATTCCTTATGTGTCATCCCTGTCACAATCAATATTGTCAAAATTGCTCCGTTATGAGGAAGGGAATCCAATCCCCCTGAAGCAATAGATGCAATGCGGTGAAAGGCTTCAGGTGCTGGACCCGTAGTTGTTGCAACTTCATAGTAGTGCGAGCCTAGCGCTTCTAATGTAATACCCAAACCTCCAGAAGCCGATCCAGTCGCCCCTGCCAATACGTTTACCGCAATAGCTTCAGAGATTAACGGATTCGCGTTGATTCCTAAAATTGCGTCGCTTAACTTTTCAAAGCCTGGAACCGATCGGACGATAGTTCCAAATCCTACTGCAGCACTCGTGTTGATCATCGCCATGACCGAATCGCTAGCGCCACTGTTGACTGCTTTTGTAAAGCCTTTGAATTCTCTAATAGAAATGAGTAAAATGAGAACAATTCCCGTTGTCAACGCTATGACAATATCCCACTTTAAAAAGTTCAATGTAATAATGACAGCCAGTAATGGTACTAATGAAAGAATGATATGTGGATAATTCGTGCGTGGTTTTGCATTCAAATCCTCTTCACGTTCTTCGAAGACTTCTCCTGCTTCCCTTAACACGCGTACTCTATGATTCAAATACACGATTGAACAGATAATCATGAATGCGGACGAAACAAGTCCAATAATCGGAGCGGCTGCCGCTGTCGTATGAAAGTACTGAGTCGGAATTAGATTTTGGATTTGCGGCGTACCCGGTAATGCCGTCATGGCGAATGTCATCATCCCCGCCACAATCGTTCCTGGAAGAAGACGTCTGCTAATATTCGCTTCGCGGAACATATTAAGTGCCAATGGATAGACCGCGAACACGACAACGAACACACTCACGCCACCGTAGGCCAATACACTTGCTGCCACAATGACCCCAATGACCGCACGCTCTTTACCAAAAACGCGGGAAATTCCGATAGCTACTGAATGGGCCATTCCACTATACTCCATCAACTTTCCGAAAATCGCCCCTAGCAAAAATACCGGAAACCATTGCTTTGCAAAGTTCACGAAACCTGTCATATAGGTGTCTGTATAAGCGTCAAGCAAATTCAATCCACCGAACAAAGCAACGATTCCTGCACAAATAGGTGCAATCCAGATGATCGACCAACCTCTATAAGCTAATACCATCAGTAACACTAAGCCTATGAATATCCCTAGCATCCTACCCCTCCTCCTCCAATTGGCTATGTACGATTCTAAATTAAACTACTTTAGTGTAGAAAAATAGCAGGATCGGAGTCAATTAGTCACTACGATCCTGCGTATGGTCAATCAGCTACTTGGGAAATCGAAATCAGTTTTGCTTTCATCATTATAGGCAGTGTCGAACCATCTCTCAGAAACGGTTTTCGATTTCGTGAAGAAACGGACCGTATCGGGACCGAACATTTGCCCTTCTCCAAATCTAGAGCGTTTCCATCCACCGAAGTTATGGTAGCCAACCGGAATCGGAATCGGCACATTCACTCCGACCATTCCCACTTCAATTTGATCGGTAAATGTTCGTGCTGCTTTACCACTGTCGGTAAAGATTGTCACGCCGTTTCCGTATTCATGTTCATTGATCAAATCGATAGCTTCTTCAAGCGTATCCACTCTCACTACAATTCGTGCAGGGCCGAACACTTCTTCTTTATAGACATGCATATCTGTCGTCACCTGATCGAGCAATGTCGGCGCCAAGTAATAGCCATCTTCATCCGCCACATTAGGGTTTCGTCCGTCCGCTACAAGAATGGCTCCTTCTTCTACCGCCAGATCAATGGAATTTACAACGCTCGCTTTTGCTTCTGCACTGATCAATGGGCCGAAGTCTGCTTCATTGTCATCGAACTTTCCGATTTTCAGCTCGTTTACTTTTTCTGCGAGCTTGGCAACAAATGCGTCAGCTGTTTTCTCTCCGACAGGAATGGCGGTAGAAATCGCCATACATCTTTGTGATGCGGCACCGTATGCTGCGCCGAGGAATGAATTCACCGCTGTATCAATATCTGCATCCGGCATGATGACCATATTATTCTTTCCACCACCAAATGCCTGGACACGTTTATGATGTTTCGTTCCTTTTTCATAAACTGCTTCTGCTACTCTCGTCGAACCGACAAAACTCACAGCCATCACGTCTTTGTTCGTAAGCAATGCATCCACAGCCTCCTTATCGCCATTGACCACATTCCAAACACCCGCTGGCAATCCTGCTTCTGACCATAGTTCCGCAAGAATCAATGCAGAATGAGGAACTTTTTCTGACGGTTTCAGAATCATTGCGTTCCCTACCGCTACTGCCATCGTACTCATCGCTACAGGTACCATGACCGGGAAGTTAAATGGTGAAATACATGTCACAACACCTAAAGGCTTATGCATAGAATAGGAGTTGATCTCCCCTCCCACATCCACGGAATGCTCACCTTTTAATAGATGTGGAGCGCTAAGCGCAAAATCCACCGACTCAATCCCACGTGTGATTTCACCTGTTGCATCGGAGAGCGTTTTTCCGTTCTCCTCCCCTATCGCATAGGCTAGTCTTTCTGTGTTTTCAAGAAGTAACGCACGGAATTTATGAAGGACTTCCATTCGTTTACCAACCGAAACCTTCGACCACTGAGTAAACCCTTCTTTTGCTAACTTCACCACTTCATTCACTTCTTCTGTGGAAGCGAGTGGAACTTGCGCAATCTTCTCTCCAGTAGACGGATTAAACACATCTCCAAATCGTCCGCTCTTCCCTTCTACTTCTTCTCCATTAATAAAATGAGTCAATGTCTGTACGACTGTTTTTTGCATAGGTCCATTCCTCCCAATTTATAGTAAATTTTCTTACACGTTTTGCTTTTGCTTATTCAACTTATCTTGGATCATCAAATACGAAGAAGACATATCATCATGCGCGTGACCCTTTTCTACTTCCGCTTCATAATACTCAATAAGTTGCGACGCAATCGGTAGCTCCCCGTCAAGAGAATCCGATACGTGTTTCGCAAGCTTCAAATCTTTTAATAGTAATGAAGTCGTGAATGCACCTTTCGTATACTCATCCTGCGAAATATACGTCTTGTAGTTACGTGTAAGAATGGTACTTGCGCCCGAGCTGACGTTGATGATGTCATAGACGATGTCCTGATCCACACCCGCAAGCCTCGCAAGTGAAAGCGCTTCCGCAACGGCTTGATTATGAATACCGGCCATCATATTATTGATGAGCTTCACAATCGTACCCACACCCGGATCATTCCCTACATGAAAGACGTTCGATCCAATAGCCTCTAGATAAGGCATTATCGATTCAAACGTATCTTTTTCACCACCGACCATAATTGATAACGTAGCGTTTTCCGCCCCACTGACACTACCGCTGACTGGAGCGCCTAGATATTCAAGACCTAGTTTCAGCGCCTCTTGCTCAATCTTTCTGTTCAGCTCAGGTGAAATCGTACTCAAATCCACTAATACCAATGGCTTGGTACTCTTATGAACAATTCCGTCCTCTCCTAAGTACACACTTTCCGCAATAGCAGGAGTAGGTAAACTAGTGAAAACCAGATCTACTTCTTCTAGCAGCGAAGTAGTCGTCATCCCTACATGCCCACCCAGTTCTGCAAATCGTTTTTCGGATTCCTTGTTTATATCCAATGCAAATATGGTGTAGCCATGTCCCAATAAATTCTTTGCCATCGGAAAACCCATATTCCCGAGACCGATAAACCCAATCTTTTTTCCGTTCGCCATACATACTCCCCCTTTTTTGATCGCTCATTAAATGAAAGCGTTGCCATTCATCGTAAAAAAATTAAAAACCTAACTAACGAACTACAAATCAATGAAAATAGGAACGTATTTATTTCACATACCGTAGTCACATACTATGGTCACTCAATAATAAATAATATTGTCTAAATAGTCAACCAATTTATTTAATTTAATAAAATATGCTATCATGGTACATAGTGAACAAGCATCGTAGGGGAGGAATCGAGTATGACAGAACTTACTTCTAGACAGATAAAAGCGCTAGAAACTAAACAAAACCTCCTTGAAAAAGGCTTGGAGCTTTTCCATGAGAAAGGTTTTGATAACGTAACCGTTGAGAGCATTGCGAAGGCGTGTAATGTGTCAAAGGGAGCATTCTATGTCCACTATAGTTCGAAATATGATATTTTCTTAGAGAAGTTTAAAGACATTGATGAATTCTATTTATCCTTTATCCCAAGCATCCCAACGGATCTAAGCGCTTCAGAAAAAATCCTTCTTTTTTACAAAGGGCAAATGACGTATTTACGGGACGTATTGGGAAAAGACTTTGTCCATACCATTTACACAAGCGCACTAGCCTTGACAATGAATGAGGATCACTATTTAACCAATCAAAATCGACAACTTTACCAAATCATTCATTCGTATGTAGAAGAAGGAATCAAGCGCAACGAATTTAAACAAGAGTTCTCGGCTGATTATATATCGATGCTCATCACACGTTGCATGCGTGGGACGATTTATGATTGGATTATTTTTAGGGAACGATTGGATCCTGTCGTAGAAATTCACCATATGACTTCTACTATTTTGGATGGATTGAAGTTTAAATAGTGTACTAATCCCTAACGGTCATTCGGCGTAGTTCTCTGTTGATATAAAACACCTTCTTCCTGTTCGAATGAAAGAAGGTGTTTTGCATACTGTAGTATTTTTCACGTAACGTGTACTAATCTGTATTCCTCCGACGTATAGATAGTCCGTAAGAGAAAAAGGGAGGAATCATTCATGAAACCAGCAATTCAAAACAGTAACGCAAGAGGGACTACAAAACAGACCACAATGAAAGCAGCGATCGTTAAAGAATTCCAGACAAAGTTGCAGATTGAAGACACACAAAAACCAACGCCTGGCGCGGGTCAGGCATTAGTTAAACTAGAGGCATGCGGTGTCTGTCATACAGACTTACACGCGATCAACGGTGACTGGCCTGTCAAACCGAAACTTCCTCTCATTCCAGGTCATGAAGGCGTAGGAATTGTTGAAGCTATTGGACCGAACGTCACGGCTGTCAAAGTCGGAGATCGTGTCGGTATACCTTGGCTCTACTCTGCATGCGGTGAATGTGATTATTGTCTACAAGGGAAAGAAACACTGTGCCACAGTCAAGAAAACGGTGGCTATTCAGTGGATGGTGGATATGCGGAATATTGCCTCGCAGCAGCGGATTATGTCGCGAAAATCCCAGAAAACCTCAGTTCTGTTGAAGCTGCACCTATCCTCTGCGCAGGTGTGACAACTTATAAAGCGTTGAAAGTATGTGGTGCAAAACCAGGAGACTGGGTCGCGATTTACGGCATCGGCGGATTGGGCCACGTAGCGCTACAGTATGCGAAAGCTATGGGATTCAATGTAGTGGCGGTAGATATTGCGGATGAAAAGTTAGAGCTTGCGAAGAAACTCGGCGCTGACATTACAGTAAACGGCAAAAAGGAAGATCCTGCCGAAGCTATCCAACAACAACTCGGTGGCGTACAGGCGGCTATTAGCGTAGCTGTAGCTCAAGTACCTTTCGAGCAAGCGTATCGTTCCGTCAAACGTGGAGGCACATTGGTCGCTGTCGGATTGCCGCACGAAGATTTACCGATCCCTATTTTCAACACCGTGTTAAACGGAATCACAGTAAAAGGTTCCATCGTGGGCACACGACTCGACATGAAAGAAGCGCTTGATTTTGCGGCGCGCGGAAAAGTGAAAGCACAGATTGAAACGGCTCCCCTTTCCGATGTAAATGCAATTCTTGAAAAGATGGAAAAAGGTCAAATCAATGGCCGTATTGTGTTGACGTTTGATTGAATGTAAGTAGAGTCGTCACCACATAATTGCATATCGAGAGCACCACAACGAGGCTTCCTATCGGTTTATCGATGGGAAGCCTCGTTTTTTGTAGTGGATGCGATTGGTAGAATCACATGTTCTGTAGACAAATACTCTTTTATTATCGAAAACCGTGTGCATTGCATTACATCGCCTTGCTGAACGCGACATATAGTACAGCAAGGAGGTGAAATATATGTCGAAATGTGCAAAACTAAGCAATGAATGGCTTTTCTTCTTCGGGATATTAGCCGGATATGCTTTGCTCGGCTTATTTTTAATCGTTCCGGGCCTATTGGCAACTCTTGCTGGAAGCTTATTGCTGTTTGCTCTTGCTGTGATTTTGGTGATCGTTATCGTGTTGTTCGCCTTGGCGATCATTTTGAAAGGCCTATCCCGGCTGTTTCATATTCGTAAACACAAATAAGAAGACAACCGTCACTTTAGTAGTGGCGGTTGCTTATACATATATTGAAATGAATGATGTAAGTGTTCTTTTGTCTTGTGCGTACATATTAGGAATAATCCTCTAGACTTCCTTTAAATTTTCCTATCCAGGTGAACCAATCGGCATGATGTAATCCACATTTCCTGTTTCTTTAATTGTGTGGGGACCTAGTATCGGTTTTCTAATTTTGCAGACTTTTCAGTGTTCGTGCTATAGTATTCTAGTACGAAAAAGTCAGAAAACTTTTTTGTGCACACAACGCATCACGATTCTTACTATCAGACAGGGGGATTCAATGAAAATCAAATCATGGGTAGCACTACTTTTTGCATTCTTTTTAAGTGTGTCAGTTGCTACAACAGGGTTAGCGGCACAACCGGCCGAAGGGTATGACCCGGAAGACGGCATCTATGTAAAAGCGGAAAGCGATTACTATTATAATGGACGCTACTCTAACGGGCGTGTCTTTCCCGAATACATGGCAAAGGCATTGACCGGAGATTATGACAACTTGACAAACTATGCAGTTGGCGGTGCTTTTTCAGGCGTTCTATTTGGAACAGAAGACAGCGAAGATGAACGTTCCAACTATTCCACTTTCCTAAAAGGCTGGAGCGCTGACCAACAAGTGAGGACGTTTCTCGCGGAACATAACGGGAAAATTGATCCAGACGCTCTGTATATCATCAGCGTAGGTGGAAATGATGGCTATGCAGTAGAAGATCTTGGCGTAGATCGCACCGCAGAACATGCCAGCGACTATTCCTTGAAAATGGTGCAAAATCTACTAGAAGGCGGTGCGAAATACATACTACTGCCGAACCGCTATGAAGATGACCGTAAAGGGTTGACCGATTTTGAAGACATAAGAAATCAGCAAACCGTCCAAAAGATCAATGACTACTTGGCACTGGATTCCACACCGGACGATGTCCATGTTCTATATGGACATAATCAGCAACTTAAAGAAAACATCGACGAACAAGGTTTCGAAAAATTCGGCTACAAAAGTATGGGGTTCTATTTAATTTCCGACTGGGTTCCAGCATATGGCTATGCAGTCGCTTCCGAAGATAACAGCGATGTTTTCCCGACTACGGAAAATGAGGAAATCTACGGCGGCTATGGTCTCTACTCTACCGATAGCAAATACTACACGCCCGAAACTGCAGGATTTGAGCCAAATGATTTTTACTTGTATGACGAATATCATGTAAGCAACAAAACGCACCGTCACATGGCAGCCTATCTACTAAATAAAGATATAGAAACCGAAGACGGCCAGTTCAAGAATATCTACAACGGAGAACCTAACCCATTTGCCGAAGCACTTGCAGATGGCACCATCCCGTCTAAGTATTCAACGATTTATACATTCGGCGACAGCAGTATCGATTCAGGTCGCGGTCTCAGTATAACGTCGGAACTTGTAAACAATCGCGATAAACAAACATCAACTTCAAGTGAAGAATCACAACATACACAACAGAAAAGCCCGTCAGCCTATACTGTAAAACAAGGCGACAATTTGTGGACAATCGTCAAAACCCACTATCCTAATATGCAGACGAACATAGAAATTTCACGGCAAGTTCAAGATGTGTACGAAGCAAACAAAGTTCAAATTGCACATCCCGATTTGATTTACCCGAACCAAACGTTCACTCTTCCGGCTGCCAACGACTAATTAATCTACCATGAGAGCGTAATGATATCGAGACTTGGTAGCAGTTATAAAACTAAAAAAGGTTTTCTGATTATATCCATGATCAGAAAACCTTTTAATTATATAGTGACCGGTATCTCTTCTAGATGACACTATAGACGAATCACGTTAGAAATCAAAAATCAGATAACTACGCGGTGACTTGTTACCTTCTTTGAAATGTTCCAGCTATGTACTATTTAAACAACAGTATGATAATAGCTACACTAACTTATCTCTCGCAAGCAATACCATCTTTATCTCGATCAAGATTTGTGTGTGTGTTATATATACTAGCCGCGACAGTAGGCTTCAGTTTAGTTTTACCGCCTTTATTTTTCACACTAGCATTCTTTGCAACACCGCCAGGATATACTTTATTCAACTCCGTGCAATTCTTAAACTTCGCTGCGGCCGCTTCGGTTGTTTGAACCGGTAGTAACACGATACTGCATGCTAATAGTGCGGGTAAAACTCTCTTCGTAAACTTAATCATAATCTCTTCTCCTCTTTATACCACTCTCATTGTTACATCTCGTACTGATACATAACCAGTGTCAGTTATACGCTTTCAATCAAGACGCTAGCCAAAGTATCATCACTATCATTAAGACCAACAACTAAATAGACACCATTTACCAAATCTTCATTCGGATTTTCCATCATTGTTCTTTTTTTTCTTATATTTTACAGTAAGAAGTACTTTTTGCTAGTCTATTTTAGCTACTGAACAGTTTATTACCATTTTTTCGAGTATTAACTAAATAAATAATAATATTCTATACTACTCTCTTGATACAGTATGAATATACTAGTTATCTGAGACTACATAATTATGTGAGGACCCGCCACCACCGTTACCATTCAATAATCCGTAATTAACAATTCCGTCTCAATCGGCTGCTTAATAATCCCTAATGCTGCCGCTTCACTATCGACAATCGGGAAAATTTTATCGCATTGGGAAATGGAGAATAATCTGCGGACAAATTTGTCGACGATAATAATGGCGATTTTTTTATTTTTTTGAGAAACTTTTTTGGCAAAGTTGACGATCATGCCAAATCCTGTACTGTCGATGTTTTGTACGTTGCTCATATCGAGGATGAAGTTCCGTCCTTCTGTAAACGGTGTCGTCTGTAACTGTTTTTTTAGCTCTTCTATCAAACCGTATTGCAAATGACCTGAAAACTCGAGAATCATATGCGTATCTTTTTCTGCTACTCGCAAAATTGCAGTTTTCTGTTCCATTCTATATACCTCCATTACATTTTAAATTTATTTACTTCTTCACGTAAATGATCGGCCACCTCTGCCAAACTGGTGGTATTGTCAGCAATTTCAGCTACTGTAGCATATTGTTCTTCAGATGAAGCGGCAATTTGCTCTGTTGCTGCGGCAGATTCCTCAATGATTGCGGAAATATGATGGATAGCATCTTGAACATTCTGTGAATTGGTATTTACCGCATCGAACGCATCTTTTATATGCAAGATGCTCGACTCCGTCACGCTAACTTTCTCCACGATATGCTTGAGCGCTTCTCCACCCTGATTAATAATGACCACTTGTTCTTCTACCGCTGTTAAATTACTTTCCATCGTTCGCACCGTCACCGATGTCTCCGCTTGAATGTCCGTAATCAGATCGGTAATTTGCTGGGCGGCTCCTGTTGATTGTTCAGCCAGTTTGCGAACTTCTGCTGCAACGACCGCAAATCCTTTTCCGTGCTCCCCTGCTCTAGCCGCTTCAATTGCAGCGTTTAGCGCGAGAAGGTTGGTCTGCTCCGAAATTGCCGTAATGACAGTAATAATACCGCCGATTTCTTCTGAACGCATACCCAACTTTTGAATCGAATCTGTCGCATAGCTAACCGTTTCGGTTACTGTGCCTAAATGGGCAATCGCTTTGCTAATTGCCTGCTCGCCTTCATGCGCAATAACTGTAGATTCCTGTGCATTCAATAAGCTTTGTTCGACGTTGTCTACATTTCCCGCTACTTCTAAAAGTGTATCTCGCATCATGCCCGCGATTCGTTCCGCTTGTTCAGATTGATTCGTCACACCTGACGCAATTTCATTCATTGTAGAAGCGATTTGACTAGCGGTCTCATTCGTCTGCTGAGATGATTCTGCTAATGCGACCGATGAATGAGCAATTTCATTGGCATTACGCGCAACGTTTTGCATCGTTTCTGTTAACTGCTCCTTCATATTCCGAAAAGACATGGATAGTTCAGCAATTTCGTCCGTTCCTTTCGCTTCGTATAGCTCGACGTTCAAATTTAAATGGGCCAATTCATCCGCATTATCACGCAACCGGTTGATTGGCTTAATCAGCATACGCTGGATGATAAAGCTCGCGATCAGAATAATAAGCAACGCAAGTCCAAGCGAAATAACGATGGTTTGTATAGCAGAAGACGTCGCGATTTTTATATAGGGCGCTGTAGGAACCGCTACCGCGATGATCCCAATGACTTCACCGTCTTTATCTAGGATCGGATCATAGGCTGCTTGAAATGGCTTCCCGAGAACATCTGCAGTACCAAGAAAACGTTCTTTTTTCCCAAGTACGACATCTCCCACTTCCTTCGCTACCTGTGTCCCTAAGCGTCGCTCCCCATTTTCTATAATATTTGTCGCAATACGTGTATCCCCTTGGAAAATGGACATCGTATTACCGTCCGTCAATTCTCCCAACTGATCAGGAATAGCATATGCCTCGTACATATCCATTTTGCCTTTATGCAATGAACCATTCGTAATAGACCAATCGCCTGGCACTGAAGCATCCAACAACTCCAAACTTAGCATCAAGTCAGATCGCAGCTTAGCCTCTGCCGCCTCCAATAGATTGTCTTTCGTCGCATTATAATTCAGACCACTTAAAATGCCTGAAAGCAGTAAAATTGCTAGTAAAATAACTGCGTTAACCTTTTTCCCAATGGACCACTTCATTTAACTTTCCCCCGCTGTCACTATTTTTTTCTCCACACCGACTAAAAACTGCGCATCGGACACTTGTTCAAACCACAGCTGATCCACCATATGCTGAATGAACAAAAAACCGCGGCCACGCTCACAAAAACTATCACCGTCCGCACTCCTATCGAGCACTACCGGCCACTGTTCTTCCGGAATTCCTTTCGCAAAATCAGACACTGTAATCCGCAATTGCTCGTCTTCATTTCGCATATGTACTTCAATTGACTCTGACCGTCCCTCTTTCTCCATTGCCTCCACTGCATTAATGACCATCTCGTGCATCACAAAACAAATTTCTCTGGCACATGGAATCGAATACAGCTCCGAATAACTCTCCATTAATTGGTCAATCAACAGGACCGATTGCTGGCTTGGTGTAATAGCGAACTTGAATTCCATAATTGCTTCCCTCACTTATAATGAAGTAGTGATCGATACTACTGTAATATCATCTTCCAATGGCAAATGTGACAATCCGTACTCTTCGGTGAACTTCCGCAACATGACGCGACTAGTTTGTGAACTATACGAATGAAAAAAGCTCCAGTCAATTTTTTGATTAGGATACAACGTAACTAACCCGTCCGTATATAAAATAATACGGTGCCAACCCGTTAAACGGATACTTTTCGCTTGTACTTGAATCGATGGAAACAGACCGAGAATAGGAGAATTCGCATGCAACATCACAGTCTCCCCATACTTCCCGAACATGACCCCTTCAGGATGTGAAGCGTTTACATACTGCAATGTACCGTTTTTCTTATCAATTACCGCGTAGATGGCGGTCACTAAAAATGAATCCAACCCGTCAGTGGAAAACAACTCATAGATTTTCCGGTTTACTTCCTTCATCACACTAACGGGATCGATCAACTTCGCGATGATTTCCTTCAATAATGAACGAATCGACATCGTAACAAGCGATGCCGCCACCCCGTGCCCCATCACATCAAACAGCATGACCGCTGTCAAATCATGATCGAGCTGGAACCAGCAATACATATCGCCGCCAAGGGACTGGGAAGTAAAATAAATCCCATTCACTTCAATATGAGGTAGCGATAATTCAGGAGTCAATGCGCTTTTCTGAACATTCCTCGCTATAGCTAAATCTAACGCAAGCTGAAACTCATGCTCTTTCCGCTTTTTTGTTTCCTCGTAATATTTAAGCGCAATGCGAATCCGCGTCTTGAGCTGAAAAAAGTCAAATGGCTTCAGGATAAAATCAAATATCCCAACCTCCAATAAACGCTCAAAGATAATCGGCTTCTCATAAGACGTCGACAACAAAATTGGCACATCCCGCCATACACACAGCGCTTCAATTTCCCGGCAATGCGCTTCACAATTATCTACATCTAAATTCGCATCATATATAATGAGCATAATCTCTTCTTGTAAAAATAAATGTTCGTATTGAATAGCTGTATACGCACTTTGAAATACATGAATCGTATGCAAGTCTAGTTGTTGTAAGTTTTTTTGGATTTTAAGGACATCATTACCTGCGTCACCGATAATTAAAATCGTCATGTTTCAGTAGCTCCTCAAAACTAGTAATTTACTGGTTCAAATTAATTATACTTTATGACCATGCGGAAAGATACAGAACTTTTATAAAAAAAGCCTTCCAAATCATTTTTATGATCGGAAAGCTTCACTCTTTTGACCTATTTCATTGGATAATTCATTCCACTGGCTGTAGTAATGTGACATAATTGTGTGGGGACCTGGCACCTGTTTTACATCTATTAATGCTTTCCCATCTCTCCCGAAATCTTCTCGGCGACTTCAACTACTTTTTCGATAAACAAATCTTCTTGCTCAACTGTCACCTGGCTTTCAATCGCCTCTACACTTACAGCAGCGAGTACGCGTCCTTCGAAGTCAAATATAGGGGCGGCGACAGCAACAGTACCTGCTGTTTTCTCTCCTCGGCTGATTGAAAATCCCTTTCTTTTAATCTCTCTTAATTGTTTTTTAAGTTCCTCCTGCACTTCCATCCTTCCGACCAGCTGACAAAGTATCTTTTCTGATTCTATTTGAGATAGATTTGCAAGCATCACCTTATTAGCCGCTCCAAGGTGCATGGGAATTCGCTCTCCTATACCGTCTATGATTCGAATACTGCGCGGGCTATCAATGCGGTCAATAATAATTGAGACTATGTCGTTCGGAACGTTCAAATAAACTGTCTCACGCACCTCTACGGCTAATTTCTCCAAAATCGGTCGTGCAACAGCACGGACGTCAAGCTTCTCATATTTTTGCAAACCGATTTCTACCCATTTATAACCTAGTTCATATTGTTTCGTCTCTGAGTTGAGGGAAACGAGTGCGTGCGACTCCAACGATTGTAAAAGCCGATATACTGTGCTGATTGGTAAACTGGTAGACTCGGCCAACTCTGCTGGCAACCATTTTGTCTTCTTTGTATCTGACAGTACATTTATAATAGCCATTGCCCGATCAATCGATTGAATCATAGTCATTACTCCTCCTACCTTTCCAATATTGTACCAAATATCCCCCATTTCGTCCGCAGTAAGTTCATAGTTATCTAAAAGGCGTAAATGATGTTGACATTTACCATCATTAAGGGCTAAAATAAAAGTATTATTCCGAATTGTAGAATTAATTCCACTATGCGGAATTAAATAAAATATATAATAGTAGAGTGACTTTTTTATTATAAATTCTTAAACCTACTTAATTGAAATGATAAAGGGAGGAATAAATTATGTATGAACAGCTAAAAAATATGAAGACACAAGAACAAATTGAGTTGATCACTCAATATCTTGTCGGATTAAACAGCATTAACGGTACTCTAGGAGAAGTACGTATTGTCCAAGAGATTTACAGAATTCTTTCCACATTCCCATACTTTCAGGAACACCCGGAAAATCTCTGGTTGCAGAAAATTCAACACGATCCGATTGGACGTCAGAATGTCTTTGCATTTGTTGAAGGTGCACATAATTCTTCCCAGACCGTGTTATATCATTCCCACATTGACACAGTTGCGGTTGAAGACTTCGGACCTTTAAAAGAGTATGCATTTTCACCAAATGATTTGGAAACTTTCTTCTGCAACTATGACAGCGACCCAGAACTACAAGTTGAAGCACGCTCCGGTGATTGGATGTTCGGCCGCGGATCAGTTGATATGAAAAGCGGAGCTGCTGTACATATCTCAAATATTCTTTATTTTTCAGAACATCTTGAAGAGCTGGAAGGTAATGTGCTTTTGCTTTGTAATGGAGACGAAGAAAGCGAACATCGCGGAATGGTCGGAGCTCTTAGCGAGCTTAACCGCATACAACTTGAACTCGGAATTCATTTCATTACTGCTATCAATACTGATTTCATCACACCACTATATGATAATGATACGAAACGCTATATATATACAGGCGCTGCCGGAAAAATTTTACCGTGCTTCCACATCTATGGCCGTGAAGTACACGTTGGAGACACGCTTTCGGGCATTGACCCGAACTTTATTTCAGCTAAAATTACTGAACGCATTCACAACCGCTACAAGCTTGCCGAAAACATTCCTGGCGAGATGGTCTTGCCACCGACTGTATTAAAACAGCGTGATATGAAAGAACTTTATACTGTTCAAACAGCTATTTCGAGCCACCTGTACTTTAATTGCTTCGTATATGAAGATTCTGTCGGCATGATATTGGAGAAATTTATGCGTGAAGCGAAGGAAGCTTGTCTCGAGGCAGAATCTTATCTGAAAGCGCAGTTTGAAGAATATATTCAAGTAACCGGCCTTCCGACTCGTGATTTATCGTGGAAAATTGATGTCACTTCTTATGAGGACTACCTAGCTTACCTGACAAGCCAGGACATTGATGTTCGTGCAATCATTGACGGTATTCTTGCAGAAAAGCAAATGGGTGACTTACGCGACCTTTGTTTTGAGATTGTCAGCGCACTTCAAGCAGCTGATCCCGAAAAGAAAGCCAGAGTCATTTTATTCTTCGCTCCCCCGTTTCTTCCACATAACTATTTGAGAGCGGAAGACAATCACGATACGCATATTCAGTCTATAATCTCCGGTGTACTTCAAGAAGTCGGTGACGCGACTAGTGAGATCTTTGAATTAAAAAAGTTCTTTCCATATCTTGCAGATGGTAGCTTCTTATCTCTGCATGAAAAAAAGGATGAGCTTAAACCACTCACAAATAATCTTCCGGAATGGGGCAGTGTATATGAAATTCCTTTCGACACAATTAAGAATCTAAACATCCCTTCTATCAATATGGGTGTATATGGAAAGGATGGGCATAAGTGGACAGAGCGCGTATATAAGCCTTATTCATTTAGTATATTGCCTGATTTGATTAGAAAAACCACATTAAGAATGCTCGAGCAACAAACAAGTATGCATATTCCAAAAATCGGTTGAACGAGTAAATCTTATAACAACTCACTTTTAAAATTTCTTTGTACAATGTATGAATAGAAGCGTCCTGCAAGTCCTTAAATGGGCAGTAGGGCGCTTTTAGCTATGATTTAAGAGGCATGTATAGTAAGACATTTAATTATTTAGGGCGGTACAATACTATGCCTAAGAAACATTCTCGCTAACAAGAATCTACATTGTATCCAGATCAATGCGCAATTTAGGAATTGCGGTTTACGTATAAACTGCAATGCCAGATAGATTTACCTGTGCTTTCTATATATCTCAATTGTCTCTTTCGGCTTGAAAGTTATGACTATCAAGAAAATATATTACCGAGTACTAGGACATCTTAACCTTCACTTTATGAAAAGCAAAAAAGCCTGCACCCCCTTATATCAAGGATGAAGACTCTTCTTTTGAGTTGGATGGCGTCTAGACATGCATTTCCTTCTAGATTAACTTAACTCTATAACCTGACATTATTAACAATTTGACATTTGCTGTAATCGCCTTCCGCAAAATGCTTTACATTCATTGCGCATTCCGCCGTCGCCTCGCGTAATGATTCCTGCGAGTAATAGGCTATGTGTGGAGTAAGTATAATATTTTCCCTCTGTACAAAAGGATGTGTTTGCAGATTCGGATCTTCTTCCTGTAAAACATCAGCTGCATAATATGCCATCTTCCCTGAATCAATCGCATGTACAATAGCATCTTCATTTACCACTTGACCCCTTGCGGCATTAACTAGGATGACACCGTCTTTCATCTTTGCAATACTTGAATTATTGATGATTTCCTTCGTCTGCTGATTGGCAGGCAAATGAAGACTGATTAAATCCGACTGTTGTAGAACATCATCAAAAGAAAGAAGTTCCACACCATATTCTGCCGCTTTTTCATCACTAACAAAAGGATCATAAGCTATTACCCTGCAACCGAATGGTCTTAAACGTTGTGTAACAAGCCTAGAAATATTCCCAAACCCTAGTAACCCCACGGTTTGGTTCTCGAGTCTTCGCATAGCTGGAAACAGGTTATAATCCCAAACAAGATCTTCTTTAACACTTTTATTGAAAGGTAGTATCATGCGATTTAACATGATAAGCATACCTGCAGTATAATCGGCAACTTCTTTAACACAGTATTGCGAAATATGCGTAACAGGGATATTCTTCTTTCTTGCATAGTCGACATCCGCATAATTAAAACCAATCGTTCCAAAAGCAATTAATTTTAATTTAGGAAGCGCATCAATTACTCTTTTTGTAAATGGTTCATATGCACAAATGACAGCATCCGCATCACGGCAATTTTCAATGAGTTCATCTTCAGTTGCAGAGGGGGTTACAATAATTTCCAATTGGTTATCAAATATCTCTTTTTCTATTTCCAATGCACCAGGAAATGTAAAGGTGCGGACAACTTTAAACAATTATAATCGCCTCCTTCAAACCTCGTCTTGATTCAACATTTTCAGTAGCGGGACCAGTGTTTCTTTTAAAATATCGGCTGATGTTTCAAATTTACGATGTTCGTCTTCGTTCAAAGAGAGTTCATAAATTTCCTGCCATCCATTACGGTTCACCAAAGCGGGTACGCCAATATAAATGTCGCGTTTCCCATATTCTCCATTTACATATGCTGAGATGGGTAATATCGTATTTTCATCTTTTACTATAGCTCTTGTCAATCTCATCAACGACATTCCTATACCGTAATACGTAGGTCCTTTCAAATCACTGATTAGATAAGCGGCCTGTTGAGCTTGAATAGCTATTTTATCTATGTCAGACCAATTATACTTTTTATTGTTTTGAATTAAATCCTTAATATTCTGTCCTCCGATTGTTAATTGGCTCGTGACAGGGAATTGAGAATCTCCATGTTCACCAAGAATATATCCTTGAACATTCTTAGTGTCGACTTCGAAATAGCTACCTAATAAATGCATGTATCTCGCTGTATCAAGTATAGTACCAGAGCCCAGAACTTTATTCTTTGGAAGACCTGAAACCTTCCAAGCTATGTATGTCATGACATCCACTGGGTTGGAAGCTATCAACAGTATACCATTGAAGCCTGATGCCATAACACATTCAACGATTTCAGTAATAATTGTAGTATTTTTCTCAGCAACTGTCAGGCGTGTTACTTCTTCACTTTGACTAACTCCGGCAGTAATGCAGACAATGTTAGCGTCTCTGCAATCATTATAATCTCCTTGCCATATTTTCGTTGGAGAAGACGCGAAAGGAACGGCATGGTTCAAGTCCATAGCTTCTCCTATTGCTTTTTTACTGTTCACATCAATGAGAACTATCTCTTCAGTAACCGATTGATTTAATAAAGCAAAGGCGAAAGTAGATCCGACAAAGCCGGTTCCAATAATAACCACTTTGTTTTTAGATACTTCCAAAACTGGTCACTTCCCGTCATTAATATCCAATTCATTTCAATTTACTTTGTAAATACGAGTGAAAGAGCTGGTATGTAGGTGATAATCATAAGCCCAACTATCACGTACATTATAATCGGAAACATTTTCTTTATAATATCTTCCAATGGAGTTTTCCCAACATTGGCGGCTATGAACAAATTCACACCAAAAGGAGGAGTGATGAAGCCGATTGCAAGGTTAACCACCATAATGATTCCGAAATGAACCGGATCTACACCCGCTTGCTGTACAATTGGCAATAGAATTGGTGTTAACATTGCGAGAGCAGGAATCGTATCAACAAATGCACCTACCACAAGTAAAAACAAATTAATTAAAAGAAGTATAACAATCGGATTAGTTGAAAACGAAGCGATTGATTCGGCTATAATCGCGGGAATTCGTTCAACTGATAATAGATAAGCAAATGCAATTGAAGTTCCAATCATATACATTGTAGCGCCTGTTAAATTGATTGTTTCAAGCAAGCTCTCTTTGATTTCTTTCCACTTTAATTCCTTATGAACAAATGCGCCAATAATAAATGAATAGATTATTGCAACTACGGATGCTTCGGTAGGAGTAAAAACTGAACCGTAGATTCCACCTAAAATAATAATGGGAGCAAGCAGTGCCCATTTTGCATCCCAAATTGATCTCACTAATGCAGAGAAACTGATATCAATTTCTTCTTTTACAATCTCATCGCCCTGTTTCTTAATTGTCCTGTAAGAGACGAACATCAAAATTACAGCAATTAAAAGTCCTGGCAAAATACCTGCTTTAAATAACTCGCCAATGGATGTACCACTGATGACACCATAAAGTATTAACGGAATACTTGGAGGAATAATAACGCCAATACAACCAGCTGCTGCTGTAATAGCCGAAGCAAAAGCGGGATTGTAATTTTTTTCTTTCATTGAAGGGATCATGAATGAACCAATTGCTCCCACAGTAGCGGGTCCGGAACCTGACAACGCAGCAAAAAATGCGCATGCAACAACAGTAACCATTGCCAGACCCCCAACCATCCAACCGACAAGCTGTTTAGCCAGGTTTAGTATTCTCTCCGAAATACCACCCTTCCCCATCAACAGACCACCTAGCATAAAGAAAGGAATAGCCATTAGCGGAAAGGAGTCAAGAGAAGTAAAAAGTTTCTGAATGAGCATGGGAAGACTTACTGAGTCCAAGAAAAAAATAACTAGCATGGAAGATAGGCCAATTGCCACACCAATAGGTACACTTAATAGAATAAAAGCAAAGAGACTCCCAAATAAGATCAACATAGTCATATGCATCAATCCCCACTTACGACAATTTTTTCAGGCTTGAAAATAAAGTACAGTCGTTGAACTAAACGGATGAGCATTAACACTCCACCGATTGGAATGATTAAGTATACTACCCACATTGGCAAATCAAGCGTTGAAGTTTTTTGTCCCATTAATTTAATAGTTTGCACAACCTGAGTTCCTACTATAGCCATCACAAAAGCAAATACAGACCACAATAAAATTACAATTACTTGTACTATTTTTTGTACATTCACTGGAAGTCTGTCTACAAGAAAGGTTATTTTAATATGATCATTTTTACGAATTGTGTAACTCATACTGATCCACGTAATCCAGATAAGCAAATAACGTGCCAGTTCAGCGCTCCAGCCAACCGATATATTGAAAACATAACGGGCGAGAACTTGAAGAAATACAAGTACTACAATAAAGAGCGTTGAAATTATAAGTAACCATTCTTCCATTTTAATATCTATGAGCTCTTTCCATCTCAAAGCGTATCCCCCCTTAAAGGCAACTTTAGGATTTATGAAAAAATAGGAGGCTGGCCGCCTCCTATTCTTTATTATTCACTATAGCTTTTAGCTAAATCAATTAAATCTTTTCCGATTATATCCTCAAACTTTTTATAAACCGGCTGAACCGCCTCAATAAATTTCTGTCTCTCATCCTGTGTTAGTTCAGTAACTTCTATTAAATTCTCGCTTTTGAATTTATTAGTCATTGATTCTTCATCTTCATCGACAAATTGATAGTATTCTGCCTCTGTATTTTTACCGGCTTCAGTAATAATGTCTTGAATATCAGCAGGCATCTCATCAAATAACTTATTATTGAACAAAATGGCTAAACCCGAATACTGATGGCTTGTTAATGTCAAGTATTTTTGCACTTCGTAAAACTTACTTGCATAGATAAGTGATAAAGAATTATCCATACCGTCATACGTTTTCTGTTGCAATGCGCTGTATAGCTCGCCAAATGCTAATGGAGAAGCATTTGCGCCAAGATTATTGAAAATATCCTGTTGAATTTCAGACTCTTGTACCCGAATTTTTAAGCCTTTCATATCTTTTGGCTCTGAGATAGGCCTTTTGTTATTTAAGATATGTCTAAATCCATCATAGCCATAACCAAGAGCTTTTAGATTGATACTTCCTAAACCATCGGAGAGCTCTTTTCCTAAATCACCCGCTAGAGCCTCTCTAGGTACTTCTTTACTTGCGAATAAGAAAGGGAGATCTAGTACATAAAAACGTTCATCGAAGGTTCCTAGCGACGGTGTTCCAACCATACTAATATCCGCATTTACAAGCTGTATAGCTTCAATAATTTCACGATCTGAGCCATACAACTCGCCATTTGCAAATACTTCTACTTTTACTTTGCCGTCGGATTTCTCTTCTACTTCGTCTTTAAAGACAAGAGCCGCTTTATGGGCTGGATGATCAGTCGGTACAATATGTGGAAACTTTAACGTATACGTAGCGCTTCCACCCTTAACTTCTTCGCCTGAAGCAGAATTGACGTCATCACCGGAACAGGCAGACAGGAAAACGGCCAATAATGCTGACATTGCTATCAATAACCATTTGTTCTTCATACAATTACCCCCTATTTTTTTCGTAAGTATGGAACAAAGATAAGAATGTTTACTTAGTTAAAAACGCAGTGACAAACAACTTAAACCGCCATCATGTTTCTGAAACTCTGACATCTCTACTTCAACTGCGTTAAAGCCTGCATCTTCTATTTTTTGTTTTGTTTCAGGAAAACCTGCAGGAACAATAACTTTTTCATTAACGCGAATAGTATTTGCTGTATATTCTTCTTTAGCTGGCACAACTATTTTTTTATATTCAGCAAATGCCGGATGGTTGATAAATTCACCCGCCACAACTACTGTATGATCACCAAGGAATGTAATCCCCGTTTTCAAATGGAAAAACTCTTCTAGTGTCGTAATCGTTACATGATACCCTGCATCTTCAAGAATTTTCTTAAGCTGATTCGCTCCTTCTTGATTTGTTCTATCCGAAATACCGATATAGAAGTTTCTATCAATTTGCATAACATCTCCGCCATCCAATGTGCCGGGTTCCTGTATATATCGGAATTCATCATAATAATTCTTTAACACCTGTTCTATTTCAATAATTTCTTTGTTACGTGAATCTGCTCCAGGATTTGTAATAACCGCAAACTCTGGTACTATTACCGCAGCATCTTCTACAAAGCAAGAATCCGGAAACTCTTCACTCGAATCAAGTTCGTGTACTGAAACATCACAACTTTTAAGCGCTTTCACATATTCTTCATGTTGCTGAAGAAGTTTTTCATAATTTGGTTCTCCTAAGTCAGATGTCGTCAATCCATTTAAATAGCTTTTTCCGGGTTTCTTTACAATTGTCTGTTTAAATAACAAGTTTCATTCCTCCTAATCTTTTATAAAAAACTAAAATGTAAACGGTTTCAAATGAAAATAAACTATTAACAAAAATTCCTTCCACTATGCGGAAAGTTTTTGTTGTAAACGGGATATGTTTTCATTATAATGAAACAGAATTGAATGTCAATACAAAATTTTCTGTAATATCGAGAACTTCAACCATACATTTTTTCTTAATAGGGTTCTAAAAGTTCTTTCTCTCTAAAATTTTATTATAAAGAAAGGCGAGTTGATTATGCAGACAATTACTCGGGCGATGAAAATAGTTGATTGTTTTATTTCTAGCGAACCAAATCGATTTTTATCAATTACCGAGCTTTCCAAACAATGTAATTTACCTGTCAGTTCTATTCATCGCATACTTAACGCCATGATAAAGCACGAATTAATACAACAAGATAAAGAGCGTAAATTATACGGACTTGGCATCACTTGGTTGGAATATGGATTAAAAATGTATGACACTATGGATTATGTCAGTATGGTACGACCTGATTTAGAATATTTAATGAAGCAAGCAGAGGCTAGCGTCTATTTACGAAAGCCAATTGGTTCGGAATCAATCATTATTGAACGAATTGATTGCACGAACCAAACCATTCTTGCCATGAAAAACTAGGATTACGAGCTTCCTTGCATGAAGGGCAAGCGAATTTGACTATGTTAGCTCATATGAAAAGAGATGAAATTGAAGAAATCATTCAAGAGTTGATTCCAGAAAACGAAAAAGATGACTTTATTCTTCAGTTAAACAACATCAAGAGAGATGGCTATGCTATTGGCGAGGACAATGACGACCAGATCACTACTGTTGCAGCGCCTATATTGAACCATTATGGGGATATTATCGGAGCGGTGAATGTGAAAATTAAAAGTTCTACAATGACCTCCGAAAAAAAAGAACAAGTTATTAACGAAGTTACAAATACAGTAAACAAAATCTCTTGGAAAATGGGATATCAAAATTAAAAGCATGGAAGGGAAGATACAGTCATGAAACACTTACTAAATAAAAACGTGAAAAATATCGAAATCTCAGGTATTCGCAAGATTTCAAACTTGATAGATAAATCGTCTGACACAGTCAATATGACCTTTGGACAACCTAATTTTTCTACACCTGATTACATTAAAGATGCGGCAATTAGAGCTATAAAGGATAATCACACAGACTATACAGAAACAGCCGGAGTATACGAACTCCGCCAGGCTGCTTGTGATTACGTGGAAAAGTTGTATGGATTGAATTACAACCCAGAAAACGAAATAATTGTCACAGTAGGCGCAAGTGAGGCTTTGGATATTACACTACGGACAATACTTAATGAGGATTCGGAAGTCATTATGCCTGCCCCAGTGTTTGTTGGCTACGAGCCTTTGATTAAAATGTGTAACGCGAAAGTCGTCTATGTAGACACAACTGAAACTGATTTCAAAATGACCGCCTCTATGATCGAAGAAAAACTAACAGACAAAACTCGTTGTGTCCTACTGCCTTATCCAAGCAATCCAACTGGTACCGTCTTGACAAAAGAAGAAGTAATGGAAATTGGCGAATTACTTCGTGGAAAAGATATCTTTATTATTTCTGATGAAATTTATAGTGAACTAGTATATGAAAGTAAGCATTTTTCAATTGGAGCAGTACCAGGATTAAAAGATCAGACCATTATTATTAACGGTCTTTCAAAGTCCCATGCAATGACAGGATGGAGAATTGGTTTCGCCTTTGCACCGGCTTATCTAGTAGATCAATTTTATGCCGTTCACTCGTTTAACGCTATTTGCGCACCTTCAATTAGCCAGTATGCATCCATCGAGGCTTTAAGACAAGGCGTAGATCGTGAAGAAATTATGATGATGAAGGAAGATTATAAAAGAAGAAGGGACTTCGTCTACTCGCGGATAAAAGAAATGGGTCTGAAAGTAACTAAACCTGAAGGTGCTTTTTATATTTTCCCTTCCATTAAGAACACCGGGCTAACTTCTGAAGAATTTGCCTCTCGCCTACTTGAAGAAGCGAATGTGGCCGTCATTCCCGGTAGTGCGTTCTCTTCATATGGAGAAGGATATTTACGAATCTCATATGCACAGTCTATGGAGGAATTAGTAAAAGGCATGGAAGGACTCGAGCGCTTCTTGACTAAACTAGCGCAAGAAGCTTAAATTCATATTACAGTATTTTTTATAAGCGCATCTGTAAAGGAAATATTCATGATAGTTTCCTTTACATATACGCATTTTCCATTTAAATGTAATGAAGACGTATACTTTTAGTATAGAACCTGTGAAACATAATCAGGACAAGTGCTGTGATAAAGCGTTTGATGTGTCTTCATAACATAAGCGTGGCGTACTATTCGATTGCCAATTGCGATATACGCGTGACCTGTCAACTTACAATAGTGTGCATTCCTTTACAGCTCCTTTGTAAACGAATGTGGACTATACGAATACTTAGTCAGGGTTGTTACTCAATAGTATATTATGTAGGCAAGAACTACAGTAGGAAGCCGAACGAGACTAATTTCTTTTATTCACCTTAAATATGAAACATCCACTAGTTCCAAATCGGATTCGTTTGAAGCCATGTGTACTATCTTGGATGATCAGAATTGTATGTTAATAATCATTTTGTTAAGGATAAAGTTCCTAAACTGATTTCTCAACCAAGGAACTCTTTCGTCTTGTACCTATCAAGTTATTTGACTATTTTCCGGGCTGTGTGGGGGCCTGGCACCTCCCTCACTCTTCCGTTCCAAATGTAACTCGATTCCGTCCATGTTCTTTTGAGTAATACAATGCCCAATCTGCTCTAGACTGCAAGGAATTCTCTGTATCTCCTGGCACTTTGGTCGCTACCCCGATACTGATCGTAACACCATAAGTATTCCAGTCCGCATTCTCCACTCGGCAACGAATTCTCTCAGCTATTTCTAACGCCTCCACTTTCCCTGTTGAGGGGAGAACTAACGCAAATTCTTCTCCCCCGTAACGAGCAGCCACATCATCTTTTCTCGTTCCATCCCTCAACAAATTCCCTAATTTCCGCAATATACTGTCGCCTGTCAAATGACCATATGTATCATTGACTTTTTTAAAATAGTCTATATCAATCAACAGAAAAGAAAGGGTCAGGAACTGTTCAGTGTCCGGCATGAAATAGGAAGAAAGACAGTCTTGTAGGTAGTGACGGTTCCTGAGCCCTGTAAGTCCATCCGTATTGGCCATCTCAAGAAGCGACTCATTTACTGCCAATAACTTTTTCTGCTTAGACTCCAACTCGATTCGCAAACGCTCCAACTCTGCTATTTGCTTCGCCTTCAGTAGATTGCGTGTTTCGGTGTCTTTTTTGGCTGCCAAAATCACTTCCTCATACTCGATCCTGCTTTTCATATGTAGACATGCACAGTCATTGAACACCTTTCCATCTCGTTCATTGCGCAATGCATTCAATAGCACGGGAATTTCCTGCCCATCTTTAGACTTAAATGAAAAATACATCTCTTCTACTTTATTCTGCAATCGAATCATTGGAAAAAAGTACAGCTGGTAAAAAGACCGGCTTGCGTTTGGCAATAGTAAATTGATATGTTTCCCCTGTACTTCATGAAGCTGATAACCGAGTAAACTATGCAGCGTTTGATTGACGTCAATCATCATCCCTGTGTCATCAAGTGTAAAATAGCCGAACGGTGCAGAATCTAACTGTCTATCCATGTGTGACAGGACTCCTGTAGACGGAAGACAAATAATTATGAATAAGCTCAATGGTTTCTTCTGGATGACTCATATGAGGGCAGTGTCCTGTCGCTTCCATCATTTGAAGCGTGCTGTTCTGTAGGTGTTTATGCATATAATGCCCTACTTCAACAGGCGCAATACTATCATCCGAACATTGAAGAATGAGTGATGGCACCAGTACTTTCCTCACATCATCCCGATGATCAGAGAAGAAAGTCGCCATCGCAAAACGGTGGGCAACTTCCGGGTCCGTCGAGCAAAAGTTGTCCTCTAATTGCTGTGAAAGTTCCGGCCTTTCAGGGTTCTTCATAATAACTTGTGCCAAGTAATTCGCCCAGCCGATATAATTCATGTCCATCATCTGGATCAAGCCTTCTAAATCTTCCTTCTCAAACCCGCCAAAATAGTCGGGCATTTCATTCAGGTAATAAGGAGAGGGGCCAATTAAAATGAGGTGTTCAAACAAATCAGGCTCCTGAATAGACGCTAGCATACCGATAATACCGCCGACAGAATGTCCAACGAATATCGCTTCCTTCAATTCTAAAGCATTACACACATCAAGCACGTCTTGCGCATACCCATTGAGATCTTGATATTTTTCCGCACGGTACGCTTGATAATCTGACTGTCCCGAACCGACATAATCGAATAAAACCACTTGGAAATGGTCTTCAAAGTAAGGCGCTGTCAAGCTCCACACATTTAAATCACATCCGAACCCAGGCGCAAATAGTATAGTCTTTTCACCTTTCCCCGTGACTTTAACATTATTGCGTAAAAGAATATCTTGATTCATAGTACAACCTCCATTTTTCAATTTACTATACCTAGTCATATAGTTGTAATATATCTAGTTCATTCATCCCAACTTCAGTATATAGTAAATTTTGATCTCTTACAATTCAGTATATTTATTGTGTTCATAACTCGTAGATGAATCATCATGCCGTTTTATTCCTAACGGTTCATACCCGGCGCGACTTCCTTCGCTAGTATGTGGGGAGCTGTACATCACATATAAAAAAAAGCGTCTACTCCGAAATTACGGAATGGACGCTTTCTTCTGTATAACGGTTTTATTTATCTCATGTTTAACTAACCAAATTATGTGAGGACCCGGTACGTCACTCTCGTGATTTCGTCGGATCTCCCTTTGGCCCTGGAATATCCGTTAACTCAGCTAATTTCGTTAAATAATAAATTTCTTCACGTGCCATATGATCAGCCATTAAAGGAGTGAGGGTTCCAAGCGTTTCTTTCTTCATATCCATCTCTTCTAGCTCTTTCAAAAACGCTTTGAATATAGTCATTTCTAAGTTAATGTCCTGGTGGAATCTATTTAACGCAGGGAACTCCATCAGATTCGTACGTACATAACCCGCCATCTCAATCGCTTTTAAATAAAAGGCTTCCCACTCTTTAGTAAATCTTTCACTTTTCTTTTTCAGCTGCGTTTCCACACGGTCTAAATTTGTATCCAGAGCGTTTGCATGCCCCACCGCATCTAGCAACCAAAGCAAGTCATGATGAAGAGGATGCACGATTGGCGGCTTCTCTCCTTTCGCGAAACATGCAAATAGACGTATAGCTTCTTCCACTTCATTCACCATATGATTAATAAAGCTAGGCGGCAAAGAAATTTTGATGTTTCCGACTAAATGCCGCTCGATCAATAACAATTTAAATTTGCGGATTTCTTCAGCTGCTTTTTTAGTTTCTTGCGCTACTGTTTGTAGAGCTTGTGTATCGGCACCTTCTTTTGCTTTAGCTAGAAAACTATCAAATACCTGTATAAAATTACTTGCCGTCTGAATAGTTTCCACTTCATCAGGCGCTAATGAATCGTGAATGAAGCGTGCATGATCACCTAATATCTGCAACCAAAAACGCAGTTCAAAAGACATCTCTTCCTGTAAACTCTTCAATATATTCCCTCCCTATTCGTCGAGGTTCCTGACGAGAGATCTTCTCATCACACGAACAAATATGAGAAGTTTTCCATTTTCAATCATCTACAACCTTCTTCCCCATTCATAATATGTTGCGTTACTGATTTTATGTATGTTTGACCAGAGTGCTCACGCCAGCAGTTGAGCATGCAACGGAGCATATGACCGATCTATACTCGGGGTACAAATAACACATGGACGTCTAGCATATAGATAGTATTACCTCCCACCAACCCGAATTGTGCGGGGACCTGGTACCGCCCACCAAATACAATCAAAGGACGTGATTTTCATCATAGAAAGAGCGCTGCTTTTCATTATCATATTACGAGTAATTTCAGGAAGTATAGAAATAACAGCCGCTGCACTCATGTTTAAATTCAATGACTTGGAAAAGGCGTTTTATATTAACTCGTTACTAGCACTAGTCGGTCCATTTATATTAATCGTGACGACTGGAATCGCCTTGCATGGTCTCACAGAAAAAGTATCTTTGTTACGTATGATCTGCCTATTCGCAGGGATTTTCCTCATTCTTTTTAGTTTGAAATCCAAGTAACTTCTTCCTCTTGTACATACCTGTAAAACGAAAAAGAACCTGACAGCAATGAACTGTCAGGTCCTTTTTCAATTTTTTTCATTTGATTCTTCAATTTCCTCGACTTGTATGAACTTAAAAACCAGAACAGTTAAAATAACTCCCAGTACAGCGGCCAAGATATAACTGCCGTTCAGAAAATCTTTCATGGCAATCGACATCAATGGAGGACCTGCTGCTACACCGATAAATCTGGCTGAACTGTAAAAAGAGGAAACCGTGCCGCGCAGTTCTTTTTCAATATTCTCTGTAATAATAGCATCCAATGCGGGTAACAATGCGCCAATAGCTATTCCCACGATACTCGTCACGATCAACAAGAGGATCAGTTTTTTGCTTGTGAATCCAACAAAAATGACGCTGACAGACATGGCGATTAAGCAAATGACCATGACCCTCTTTATCGTTTTTAGCTCTCCTTTAATTTTCCGGCCCGATAAAAAGGAAGCAATACAAAGGAATAATAGCGGAATAGCCAACACAAAGCCTTTCTTAATCCCCTCAATATCATGGATTTTCTCCAGGTTTTCCGATAAAAAAAACAACATACTGAATAATACCAGCATGACCAGAACACCATTCAAGAACACGGTATATAACCATTTACCTTCTGACGCAAATATGTCTTTCGTGTTCTGTATAAATACCTTAAACTTCACTGGTTCATCTTTTTCTTTCGGGACTTTAACAAAGATCCAGATTAGAACAAACGAAATGACACTGAGTGCAGAAATAGAGAAGAATGGCAGGAACCATAACGCAGCAGCTAATGCTGAACCTAAGATAGGCGCTAATACTTTTCCAAACGTGTTCGACGTTTCGATAATCCCTAAACAATTACTGCTTTTTTCGCCGTCATCTTTATACAAGTCACCCACGAGCGGTAAAACGATTGGCATAGCACCGGCCGCTCCTATACCTTGTAATACCCGTCCAATAATAATTATTGTATACGGGTCATCCATCTTCCACGACGCAAATCCTGCAACCAGCCCCCCGATCAACGCAAAGACCAAACTTGGCAATATGACCATCTTCCGTCCGAAACGGTCTGATAAATAACCGGCTACTGGTATAAGAAATATAGCCGCCACCGAATAACTGGTAATTATCATACTCGATTGGAACGACGTAATACCCACTTTATCTTCCAATAAGGGCAGCACTGGTATGAGCATAGAATTCCCGAGCGTCATAATAAGAGGAATTGAAGCCAGACTGACAATGCACCACACACTCACTTTGTCCGCACCTTTTTCCATTACCACACCTCGTCTTATTGTGTTCAAATAATTACAGGTATGGTCTCCTAACTTGATCTTTTTATACTTCACTACTTATTTTTTATCGCCGCTAACCGTATAGTATGTAAAAAATCATGCAAACATTCCAGTGAAATTGATTAAAATAACGCTTGATACGCTTGAATGCCGAAGTATAGTCCAAAACCGATCATAGATAGAGAAGAAATAAGGGAAACGATGATCAACAGCCTGACAGATAAGAACTTTCGTGCTCCACTGGATAAAAAGGCCATCATCACATCCACAATGATGATTCCTAACATAATCGCACCACTGTTGAATATGATTTGATATCCTGTAGATCCACCAGCTGTTTTAGCAAGAATCGAACCATAAATACCTAACCAAAAAATAATCGTAAGCGGATTCATCAATGACATCAAAAAGCCCGTCAACATAGAAGTTCGCAGTCTAACTCTTTTACCGAATTTCAAACTCATTTCCACTTTATTCAACGTGAGTAAATTTTCAATACCCGTGTACAGTAACACAAAACACCCAAACGACCAGAGGATGATTTTAATTAAAGGTGACTCAATAAATTGTCCCACTCCAAAGTACACGATGAACATATACAGAATATCCGCCGCCACCGAACCCAAACTAAAAGCCCAGGCGTGAAAAAAACCTCTTTTAATTCCCGTATTTAACAGAACCGTTTTAACCGGACCGATTGGCGCAGCTAAGGATGCTCCAAGGAACATATAGACAACTAGTGAATTCACAAATCAACCTCCTATAAAATGATGTCCTACATTTTATTCGAAGATAATGACTAATAGGACTTTATAAGAGGTAATTTTGAGGAAATATTTTAGAATACATAACTCGTCATAGTAGTATCTTTCGTGATGAAAATTGACTGGAGACCTGGCACCGGACTGCATAATCACTCCCCTTTTGTGAATACTACAATCGAAAAAGGGTATGCATAAGGCAAGTGACTTTTTAAAGAAAATGAAAGAGGTGTTTTCTTGGATAAACAATTATCTAACGGAGAAGATTATAAATATATACCCGCTACGTCCATTGGAAGTGGAAAAGGACTAGAAGTGTTACCGGATCTATATTGCCACACCATACAAATTGTGAATATTGTTTTAGTGGGTCATCCGGACTCAAAAGACTTTGTGTTAATTGATACCGGGATGCCGTACTCGGCTGAGAAAATTATCGCGGTTATAGAAGAGCGTTTTGGTGTGAAGAGTCGTCCGAAAGCTATTCTATTGACGCATGGACATTTTGATCATGTCGGCGCAGTCATTGAACTAGTGGAACATTGGAATGTGCCCGTGTATGCCCATGATTTAGAGTTGCCGTTTTTGACAGGCAAATCCAGTTATCCAGACCCCGATACGAGTGTAGAAGGCGGGATGATTGCCAAAATGTCCTCTATTTTCCCAACCGATCCTATTCAATTAGGAAGCCATATCCAAAGCTTACCGCCAGACGGTAGTGTACCTTTTTTGCCGGAATTTAAATGGATCCACACACCGGGTCATTCACCGGGACATGTCTCGTTCTTCAGGCAGAAAGACGAAGCTTTAATTGCCGGAGATGCATTTGTGACTGTAAAGCAAGAGTACCTCTATAAGGTACTTACGCAAGAACAAGAAATTAGTGGTCCACCGCGCTATTTAACCACAGATTGGGACGCTGCTTTAGATTCCGTTATGAAATTAGAAGCCTTACAACCATCAGTCGCGGTAACGGGCCATGGATTGCCTATGAAGGGAGAGGTACTTGCGAGTAGCCTAAAAAAATTAGTCGATGAATTTGATCGTATCGCCATTCCGGATTACGGGAAGTTTGTCGACAAAGAAACGGATCGATAAGTTACCCTGCCCACTACATCATCTTCTGTATAATGAAAATTACATGCGTACAGGCATAGTGATTTCATTATACAGAAGTTTTTTATGGCTACTTATCGTACAGTCAGCATGGCCACCATCCTTTATTTTATCCTTACAGAACCCCGACTAAAGCGCTAAAGGACTATTGCACCTTTCATTAAATATCTAAACTATTAGACTAGTACGGGAACAAGTAATGAGGTAAAGGAGAATGTCAAATGAAAACAATGAAAAGAAATTGGATGATGATCATTGCTTTTGCGGTAATCATTAGTGGTATCGGGGGTTTGGTTTCACCTAAGGCAGAAGCAAATTGGCTTTATAAAACCAGAAGTGGTTATTTTACTAATTACGTCGAGACACAAAATTATCAAGGTAGTTATAGCAGTAGTGCAAAAAGTTTTCTTATAATGGATGGGTCAATCACAGCAAATAGTACCGCGGGTGGTTCATTCATGCTATACATACAGAAGAGACCATACGGTACTGCCAACTGGCAAACAATTAAAACAGTTATAGCCGATAAAAATGGTACCACTCGTTTTGAATCCCCTAAATTCTCACCACGGGATGGATACAGATTCAAGCTAGTGAATCTTGGAATAAAAAATAGAGTGAATTACAAAATACAATGGGTTCCATGGGCTTCTGCCTATAAATAAGCAGCAAGTCATCATATATGCCGATGTCTAATAAGAAAAGGATCAACCGTATCGAAATGGTTGATCCTTTTGTTATGAAAAATACTAGTTGCTTATTGGTTTCATAATGGTTTTGCAGCTTGGCACTCGCAACAATCCATGACCTTTTACCTTCTTTTTAAAAATGAGTATCCTTTTCGAGAAAACTCTCTATATGGAGTATGAGAAGTACAAATTGCGTACTCCAAAAACTTTCTCTAGGAGGATAACGATATGAAATTATTAATGAATGAAGAGCCGATTCCATTATTACCGTCATTGGCCATGAAAGTTGGATTAAACGCCGCGCTGTTCCTGCAGCAATTGCACTACCGCTTGAATATTTCAAAAAACATTCGTGAGGGTCACAAATGGGTATTCAATTCATACGACGACTGGAAGGAAGAATTTCCATTTTGGTCACTAAACACGATCAAACGTATTACGTACGACTTAGAACAAAAAGGATACCTAATTTCCACTTCGAAACACAATAAGATGAAAATCGACAACACCAAATGGTATCGAATCGATTATGAACAACTACCTTTTCCCTATACACCAAATGAAATACCGGCTAACCCAAAATGGGACGCGGCACCACCCCAATATGAGACGACTACCAACCCACAGTTGGATGCTGTGCCAACTCACACTGGGACGGTGGCGCATCCCACTATGAGACGGCCAATAACCAAAGAACTTAAGAATAAAAAGAATAAAACCATTGTCGAGAAGAATCTCGACGTCGCACAATCTGTGATTCATTACCTGAATGACAAAACCGGAAAACATTTCAAAGCGGAGTCCGCTGCTACCCGTAAATTCATCAACGGTCGAATTAAAGAAGGCTATACACAGGAAGATTTCATCAGTGTCATTGATCTAAAAACCAAGCAATGGTTAAACCGCCATGAATTCAGCGCATTCCTACGACCATCGACTTTGTTTAACGCAACGAACTTTGAAAACTATGTCAATGAGCTAGTCACTTCAACGAAACCAAAGAGACGCCCTCTCGTTTCACCCGTGCTCGATTTCAACAGCGGTGATGCGTAAGCAATAAATAGAGAATGAGTATTCTTAGTTTCAATCGGATTGCAATGAATAGAACGACTGAACTATCGTATAATTTTAGACAACTCACCTTCATTCCGAATTAACAAATGATAATGGTTCGTCATCCTACACTACGCAAGCAATGTAAATCTATATTCATCATAGGGATGTAGGATGCACAGATAGGCTCCACTCTTTATTTTAATTTTATGGCGTGGCAGTGATTTTATTACCCACAACGTTTGTATTAATTAAGACTTCTTGACCATTCATATCCATAACGCTTACACTCTTACCGCTAGAGGAATATTTGTCTATGCTCTAGAAGAACGTAATCCTCCACGATTTAACATGATTAGTTGTCGATGCTTGCGGTATTTCTTCAGACTACTCCATTGATGCAGCTTCTGTAACTGACACTTGCCACGCCACCAATAAAAAAGAGTCTTCATGATCGGAAGACCTCAGCAATGTCTTGAATGAATTGTGTCTATATTTTTAGAGATCTGGTGCCGCCTTTATATCACTTTTCATTCAGCACAGTGGAACCGTCATGCTCATAAAATTTAACTTCATATTGACTATAAATCGTTTGCGCAGTAAACAGATAATACTTCCGTTCATCATATGAGCCTGTTGGTTGATTATATATTCTTTCTATTCCTGTTGAAATATATGCTATTCGGGCATCTTCGAAATAGCTAGTCTGTAAATACTCATGTATCTGATCTACTGATGGATTGATTGGTGAATCTACAAATGATTCACTGTCGACAGCATCTAATAACCACTTCTGACCTTCCTTTACAAACGTATATATTACATTAGCGCCTGAACTTAATCCGCGGTTCGGTATAACTGTTTTCAATACTAGTCTTGTAGAGCTTGACTCGATTATTTCAAATTTCAATACTGTGGATACAGGTTCTGCAAACAGCGAGATGTCTAGACTCGGATGCATCCATTCTTCATAATAACGTCTTAGTTCTTCTAGATAAGTAGGCGTGACTAGCGTCTTCAAATCATTTTCAATATAAGAAAAATCTCTGTAAGCGTCATTGACAATTTCTGCTGTTTCAAAAACCTTTCTTATAGCTGGTCCTATCGTTTCGACCATCTTCTTCTTTTCATCTAGAAAAGCTGGGTCTGCAATTCGAACCGGAACAATCACTTTTACTATGGCATCCCGATCATTATTATATGTAACGGTAATGAAGGTTTGGTCACCAGTTTTTGCGTTTGCTCTTGCGTGTACTTCACCAAGATAATTAACCGTAGCCACATTCAAATTTTCCACCTTTAACTTCACATTACTGTCTGGCAGCATCAGAGGATGTGTTTCTTGCTTATAATCAACTCCGCTGATTTCTAATTCGGCTGTCTCGCCTGGCGCTAGCACAAGGGGGTCTGCTATCAATTCCTCATAACTGCACGTGGATCTCTGTCGATATGGGATACTGAGAAATGGATATGTTATATCCCAAAATGTATTTTTCGTCGATCCTATGCGTGCTGATGATTCAAAATATATTTCACCTTTTTCACTAAAACATGCTCTATCTTTGTCAATTTCACCAGCTGCTTTAACTTTATAACCGCCCGTAATATCTACACCTGCAAGTGTAAACTGCAGAACCTCGGCATTTACATTTAAACCTAGACCAAGCTTCGCTTCCGCTTCACCTTTCAACGATAGAAAATCAGCGGACAAATTACTAGTTGAACGATTGAAAGGAGTGTAGTCACTTCCCTCTTTCTTCACCCCAAGGTTATAAGAGCTGTCTTCGACAATTTCAAATTCAATAAATATCTTTCCGCTTGCCTCATAATTTATAAATAATTGAATTTCGGCACCTGCCAACCCATATGCCTTGACAGGAATCGAGATGCCAAGCGGAATTCTCAACGGTTCTGTTTCATAACTTGCCAATTTAAATTCTACGTTCATCTCATTTTTCAATCCGCTGTCTACTTCCAGCCAATCCAACACGAACCCTTTAAAATCAAAATTCACAACAGGCTTGATGAGTTGGACCTTCCCGCCAACTGTCACCGGTCCAACTCTCTCTCCTTCAGGAATTAATTGAACGTCACTATACTCCACATAAGGATTTCCATTTTCACTTCCTATTTCAATTTTACCTATCGAATGAGCCACTGGGTTTTCAACTTCAAAAGTACGTCTATCTCCTTTATTTGTTTCATTTGACACACGGGAATAGACATCAGGATCTAGCTTGAAATCATTTGCTGTTATTGTTAACACGCTCGAAATATCTATATCTTTTATGACATCTTCTAGCTTAGGCTCCTTCGTGATTAAGACCGTATTATTTCTTTCGTTTATGACATCGACAATTTCTTTTGACCAGCCGAAAGGATGTTGTTCTGTTTGAGGGAAAATGACAATATCTCCTTTGGTCAATTTTTTTAACACTTCGGGTAAACCTTTAAAAACAAATCTATCACTTTCATAATTCAAATCTTCTATTGACTGCATGATAGTAGTAGGCAAACTTGTAACTCGCTCTTGATAGATTATGGTATCTTCACTATCTTCACGCGGTACAAATACATTCGACTCGTCCCGCTGTTTACTTGTTTGAAACTTCATTTTGACAGGAGTGCCTAATAATCTGCGCTTTGCAGAAGATACTTCGTTCGCAACAAACAGCGTATAAGAAGTATTCGGACGATAGCCTTCTTTAGGTGGCTGTACCCTTACTTTATTTCCGTTATCTATTAATACAGCGGTCGTCTGAACTACTTGACCAACTTCATCTGTTACGTATACATGTGTATTGGTAATAGATGAGATTTCAACACCTTCGCTAAACGTAATGGTCCATTCTTTGTTTAATGGAACGTTGTTTTGGTCAGGCAAGGATTTCCAATCGGTTTCAGCTTGTACCTTATGATGAATCCAAGTCACGCTCTCCATTAATACAATAGTAACCAACAGTATAAAGATGACTACAGACTTTCGTCTTACGGATCTTAGCAAAAAATCCCCTCCTATACATTTTAGACAGTCATGTATATAGTACCACTCTATAACGCGTTTTTTGCACAGCACGATTTAAATTACCCAGATAATTCATTACGTAACTTCAGCATTGCAATCTAATTATCTTTTTAACTATATTATTTGAATAATTTATGTGACTACCTAGTACGCTCCCCTAAGAGTAAACGTAATTTTCTTTATAAGTGCTTTTTAAGTTATATTTGACTCTTGCTTATCAACTCACATCCAAACAGAAAAAGCCTCCCGACCGTTTTAATGATAGCTTTCGCAACTGGAGGCTTATTTGTGTTAGCTATTATGAATAGTGCTGGAGTTGTGCGATATAATAGGTACGCATTTTTTCACCTACACGTCTCACCTTTTGTATAATCTATAATTGGAATAATACAAAGCTTTAAATCATTTTTGCTTCTGTCAATGACAATAGGCAAATATTTATGACCTCTATTACTCAGTTAATAATAAGGAGTTGGAAGCTATGAAACAAAACCCACATAAAATTAATAAAGGCCAGCTGCGTAATAAACTTCTTCAGAAATCTATGGAAGAAAGTTCTGAATTGCTACATCATCTTTCAAGAACATAATTAATATGACAATGATGAAATAATGTATTTAGATAAAGAGGATATTTTGTCAGCTCATCAACTGAGCTTTTCGGAGTTTGGTGGCATGAGGTATGGCTTTGATGACTCATGTGTCGAAAAATGGTAATTGAACCACAAACCACGTTTTGGGGCATTGAACAGTATCTAGGTTTATTCAGAAAAGTGGCTGTGTCTATGTATCGAGTAACTATTTCATATTGCTTTGTAGGTGGAAATAAAAGAGCCGCCTTTTTTTGTACAGACTTATTTTTTAGATATAATGGCTATAGGTTTTTCGCCACTACAGACGACCTTTATGACTTTTACATAAAAATAGCAAACCATGAAAAAAGACCTGAACTGAAATATGCTGAAGAATGGATTCAATCACATATAATATCATTTACTCCGGATGAACTGTTCCAGTAGTTTTAGGCAGTTGCTAACTACTAGGAGAGTTCATCTTTTTGATTTAATCACACTTTTACTAGTAGGTTCTCCAAGATTATAGAACACCCCTTTAAAAATCCCAATAAATCATTAAATATTAGAACATTCGTCGTCTTCGTCTCAATCGTACCATGAAATTGTTGGGGACCTCGTACCTGTTTTGACGTTTTCGTCTCAGCATCTCACTCCCCTCCCGGTACTTCCAGTCCTGTCGGAAAACGTTTCCACTTAATGGCCTCTTCCAATGCCCTAGAGGTTATTTCCTGAGATCCTTGCAAGTCTGCAATCGTTCTGGCAATCCGAATCAGTTTGACTTGCGTTCGGTTGCTCCACTTATACCGAAAACAGAGATCACCTATTGTTTGTAGCTGTATGTCCGAAAGTACAGCTGTCCGTTCCAATTGCTGAAATGTTACGGTGCCGTTTAAGACAGGGCCACCATACCGTATTCGCTGTAACTCTCTTGCTTTGTGAATTCTTTCCCCTATATCCAAGGAACTCTCTGTACTACCTTTTTCCTCCAGACCGCTACTTTGCAGTGACAATACAAAATCCAATCGATCTAAGATAGGACCTGACACCTTTAGTTGATAAGTAGTAACTTGTTTAGGACTACAGGTGCAGTAACGTTCATGTGAGCTGTAATAACCGGCAGGACATGGATTGGTAGCCGCTATTAACGTAAACCAAGCTGGGTAGCTGACTGTTTGTTTAACGTGGCTGATGGTGACTTTACAATTGCAATATGGGTCCACTGATTCAACAAAACATTTGAATTGTTCCCACCAAATCGTTGCCAACCAGTACCCTCGCCATATACCTAACCCTTTGTAAAAGATATTGCCACTGCCTGTAGGATGAATCCAGGTAGCAAATGTATAATCATTTTATCCTGTGAAGTTAATTTGAGGGTACGCCGCAATTGATACAATCGAAACTCCGTTAAAAACCAATCCACTTCCACTATTCTCGACTTATACCGCACAATATGCAGCTTTAGTTCGAGCCTTCACCGTGCAGGCGACTTTCATAATTGTATGATGCACAGGTAACGCTCACTAATGCACGGGTAGCTGTTTTTTCTGTCCCCCCGTCTCCTAAAAGCCAAAAATATTATCAGTAGAATAATTCAAATGTACTGTATTTGCATCAAAGTATTGTATGCTTAAATAATATTTTCCAGTTCGGTATACATCCAAATCTCTCCCATTACTCAGCACTTCTTTGCCGAAATGCTGCCTAAAATACGGACGCAGTGCTTTTCGACTGCCGTGCAATTTAGATTCCCGGAAGATAGCCCGTACTTTGGCATGCGGTTTAATCGTGCTGGTGCCGTTGCTGTTATAATAAAATCCATAAAGCCCGAACACTGAACGATAAAAATTAAAATGCTCCGCCATAAACGGATAGGCAGCCGGATCTCCAACCGCTTTTTTCAAATTTGAATACGACATGCCAAGCGCGCCTGGCACCCACTTCATCTGGCCTTTTTTAGCCAATGCAGCAAATGCATTATCGAAGTAGTTCACTTCTTTGGCAGACCCGTTTATATACAACTGATAAAACTTGGCTTGATAACTGTCTGAATGCTTACTGGCGGCAGAACCGTCATAGAAGACGCTGAACTCTTCTATCCCGATTTCAATAATGCTCGGAGACACAAACTGCGTATGTATGCCTGCCCCATCTCCTGTGAACGTCTTATTCAAAAGTTTCTTGCCTTCACTGCTCAATCCAACTACTTCTACAGACTCCGTACCGTTTTTGTCCGTTTTGTAATACAAATACGTATCGCCGTTCTTCGTGACAGTAAAGCTGATGACAGCATTGCTCCAGCCGTTCGTCCCTTGCCAGACCACCGTGCCATTTTTAAAAATTATCGGTTTTTCGTTCGACGTAATATCGACAACCAATGAATTACTGAGCTTCATCGGAAACTTTGACTGCTCTTTCTTTACCGAATACGCCTTATACACTCTTTCATTCGTTTGCGCGCTGGCCATGTCTGCAACAAACAGTAAAGAGGCCGCAGCAATGAAGCATATGAATAACGCCTTAACAATTTTCTCCACAGAATCCCCCCTGATTAAATCTTCTTCTCGCTGCTGAATCAATCAGCAATCACATCGCTGATAAAAGTGGTGCTCTTAATTTTCAATTGGATGCTGTCATACGACTGGTCAAATGGAACAAAATGCGTGCTGATCGTCATCTTTGCCCGACGTTACATCATCATTTATCTCGACAACATTTCCTATAATCATAACCACAACAAAACACGCAATGCCGATCATAAAGCTTCTTTTCTCCATGCCGATTCTCAGAAACAAGCAATTCAATTATTTACTTATACGGTTTTCCTGTCTTTCACCATGCATTTCTTTTTACTGCTCATCTATCACAGACTGCACAAGAGCCGCAATATCTACAGATGAAAAGGGTTCATCCACCTCCTCAAAAAGATGCAAGTACATATAGTGCTCCGTATTTTCTTCACTCTCCTCTTTTACAGGCGGTTAACAGAATACCAAACTAATACTATTGACTCATGAAAATAATACCACTTCAAAACCAACTTTACTATAATATTTTCTAATTTTCGATTTTTAATAGGACAAGCTCTAAATCCCCTTTACAACGATAAAAGAGACAAGGTTGCCACTGTCTCAAAATCGTATCTATCCAACAACTAAAATTTCGCCTCTTGAATGTTTAATTTGACCTCTTCTCATCAGGATAAAATGCCCCTATGTTACTAGGGAACTTAGTTATGTGGGGCCAAATTGTGTGATGCACAGGTTGGCTGTTTATAATACCTATGTTAATTATATGCACTATTCTCTTTTCTATAGTCGTGTAAAGCGTAGATAGGTTTTTGGGGGAATTTCGTGTGATTAGATGATTTTTTTGTTAGGTCATAATTATCTGAGTAGTGTTCAAATTTAGTAAATCACTGGTAATCGCTGCCGTACGTTAGAAGTAGTGTGCAGGATCTGATCTCCCCTCGTAGCATATGGCTATACATATTTTCCTTTGTCAATTTTCCTTATGGCGCCTGAAACTGTTATGTCAGGCAGAAAGGAGCCTCCCAATCGTTTTTCACGATCATGAAGACTCCTTTATTTTTTCCCAATTTCATTATCCGAATTGTGTGGGGACCTGGTACCCGTTTCGTACCCGTTTCACTCAATATCCATCCGATACGCCTGCTTCGCCTTAGTATCAGTAAAGTATAACGTTTTGTTCTCTATACTAATATCAGAAGTTAAAAAGTCCGTAATCTCAGTCAGGTAGCTACCGTCCGTTCTCATCTTATATAAATAGCCGCCATTGGAATAATTACTAAAGTAAATCCAGCGATTATAAACAGCTATTTCGTTCGCACGTATGTCCGCCAGTCTTTGATCTGCTGATCCATCTAACTTCATTTTATACAGTTTACTATTATCATTTTTATTCGCATAATAAATCCAGCCATTTTCACTGTCAGACGCATGTATTTTGCTCATATATTCATAGCGCGTATCTACTGCTTTAGGAAGGCCGGTATTATTCCACGAATGTGTTTTAGCTAACTGCTTATCTGATACGAGGAAATAGCCGTAGCCAACCTTCCCTTTTCTATCTGGTACAGGATCATCCCAAGTGGAATCTAAGTTATACCAGACATTATCAATTTTGACTTTATTCCATCCGTGGTTCATCGATGGATTACTTATTACATATATTGTTTCAATTCCTATTTGATTGAGTAAGTATACCATCGCAAGGCCGTATCCGTTACAGACAGCTGTTTTATTCACCAACACACCGTACATAGTAAAGGATTCATTCGGTATCGTATTGTTGAGATAGTTGTCGTAGTCATATGCAGTGTGGAGTACTACATAATCATGTACAGCCTTAACTTTCTCATACTCCGTCATACCAGGTTTGATGGCAGTCGCATACAACGTATCAATACTTCGTTGCAATTCGGCTTTCTTTTGCTTGATGGTCTCTTTCGAATAGGCATACTTCGCTTCTAATCTACCATCCGACCAAAACAGACTCCCTCGATACTGATAATAAAAAATTTCAGGATGATCTTCTAGCACCTTTTGCAGTTCTGCGAATGCCACTTCACTATCTTTCGTATACTTATTAACATATATCGTACTATCGATATTTTTCAAGCCAACATAAAGTGCTGAATATAAATCTGTGACTTCTGTAATCTCAGGTTTTTGCTGTGGCTTTGGTGCCTGATAGACGAACTGCTGATAAATATCTTTTCCTAACGAGATACCACGCTCGCTATATAACTCCTTATTCAAGACTAATGTATACGTCTTACCTGATTCGTACGGAGTATTCGGCGTCAGCAGCAATCGATCTGCATTCATGCTGATCGTAATAGCCACTTCAGTTCCCGCTTCATCCAAAATCTTTCCGTTATACCAATTTTCTTCGGAAAGACTAACAGGTTGAGTGAACGTAATACGCCATGGCTTTAGTGGATCCGTAATGGTTTCAATTGGCTTCCACTGAGTTGCTAATTGTAGATTAGGAAGCAGACTCAATAAGGTGCGATCAGGTATAATAGACTCTACCGTTTTACGAACTGAGGAAGCTGGAATTTCTTCATACGTACGATTTTCTTGCAAGAAATCCATTTTTTTCGAGTGCTCCGATAATTCCACTTCGTAGTTCTCAAGATTCGGGGTAGTGGCAGAAACCGGTGAAACGGTAGTACATAACAAACTTGTAATTAAACATAGTGTAATCAACCATTTTCTGTACATAATTTCCTCCTCATCACTTCACCGTAAACTCTATAGCAGCTGGTTCGCTTAACTGCTTACCCGCTCCCGATGTAACACGTTGATCAACAATTAGAGTATACGTTGCACCAGAAGTGAAGTTTTTTAGTGGTGTGATTTCTAGCACGGTTCCACCCTTTTGCAAAGTATAATCGACTTTAATGGACTTACCTGATTCTATTTCAATAATATACGTATTACTATTATTGATCGTATTTTCATCTACCGCCTTATTGAACGTTACGCTCCATGTTTTGGCAGGTTTGATGTCTTCTCTCTTCTCGAACATTTTGAAACCTTCAAATGGATTAGTCATGTCATTTTCATTTACGACATCTTTCTCTACTAGAAAATCAAAGTCTTTCATTTCTTTATTCAATGCGTTATATACCTTAATAGTATACGCACCACCATAATTCATGAAATACTCCGGCATTAGCATTACGTTGATTTCTTCCTTATACGTTTCTTCATTAAAAAAGGCTTGAATATCATTCAACTCTTTCGTGACCTGACCATCTTGCTCAATCACTATTCTATATGGATTGTTATGCAGTAAATTAATCCCCAACCCTCTATATCTCAAATCTGATATTTGCGCGTGAAACGTAGTGTCGATATACGAATCCTCTGCTAAATAAACTTCTTCATTTTCGGGATTCTGAATAACTTGTTCGTTCACTTCAACAACTAGATCATACATTTTAAATTCCTGTAAATACGTTGGATCGATAAACGAAAGACCGAAATCCATTCTTCTAGTACTTTCATCTTCGTTATAGTAATCTGTAACAATTTTATCTGTCTTTGTTATTCTGTTATTTTCTTCATCGCGTAAATATATATCTACAGCTTGCGATTTATCGACATTCAGCATTTCTAATGAAAGACCAAACTTTTCACTTTGTACTCCGATTTGATAAGGATTCACAAAACTGATCGCCGGCTTTTCATATACATGAACTCTAAAATCCTTTACTCGCGCAACTTCCTTACTCCCTAAATACAGCACAATATCTATCGTATTTTCTCCGTTAACATGTTGAAAAGTATTTACCTTTTCTAAATGCCTAGTTTGATATTGTCCAATCACACTATACGAGTCTAACTGATTGGCTCTCGCTACCACTTGTCCTTGTTGAATCATTTCCAACCGACTTGCTTTAATACCTGTGACAGCATTATATTCGCTATCCTTAAGTGATAACCAGAAGAAATGTGCATGTGTATTTGCTGAAAAATATTTAGTTGCACCTGTTTTTTCACTGTCTATTTCATTAACTAGCGCAGTATTGAAGAGCCTAGTAGATTGATCTAAGACATGAGTTACGGTCGTCTCCGCATCGTTCATTTTAATTTCATTTTGGGCAAAACTTTTTTGAGGGGTGACAGTCATGCTAGTTACAATCATAATGAAAAGCGTGAAAAATAAAACGTTACTAGTTTTCAATAAAATTCCTCCAATGTATTTATAAATAAAGAATACCATTACTATAGTATTGTGTATATAGTCTTATGAAGGCAAGAAAACTATTACTGTGTCATCTTGCACCCCAATAAAAAGACTAGCTCGTAAGCTAGTCTAAGTAGTGATTCAGTTATATCTAATCTTCTTGCTATCCATATTAAACCCTTTAAGAGAATAGCTAATCTGATTTTTCGGGGACAGGTAACCTAACTAAACACCTCGTACTTGACAATAGGATATAAGTACGCTTACTCAATCCATATACTCTTCCATACCGAGAAGTTCGTCTATCTTAAGCAAACAGTAGGTTACGTAGCTAGAACGAGTTTTCTCAAACGGTGGCGGCAAGTACCGAAGAATGGAATGCGTATCTATAAAGGTCAATGAAGATATAGTACCTGCATCATTAGAAGGAAAAGAGCTGAATGGATAATCAGTGAGACAGTCTACCATCGGAATCTTCGTTTCGATTGGATTGCGGTGAATATAGCGGCTGACTGCGAGGAGGGCTTGTGGAGTATCGACTTCTTTGGCAAAATAGCGACTTTGGTAAATGCGTCCGACATGTCGATAGCGCTTCGAATAATAGTCGCTATATCTCCGGTTGATTTGCCGCATGATGTGGGACAAGTCGTCTTCCGATCGTATGAGTAAATGAAAATGATTGGTCATGATGCAAAAAGCAATTAACGCGAAACGATAGCGCTCCGCCGCATGGCTGATACAGCGCATTAGGTGATACATGTCCTCTTCACACGAGAAAATATTCTGGCGGTTGTTTCCGCGCATCACGACATGAAAATAGGCATTCGGCCGCCAATTTCTTTTACGCTTGGACAGCACCTTCACCTCCTATCGACTGCAAGCCAGTAGATAGCTGTTTCCATTCAATCGCTTCTTCCAAAGCTTCCATCGAAATATCCGGCCTTCCTTGCAAGTCCGATATTGTGCGGGCGATCCGAATGAGTTTGACCTGTGTCCGATTACTCCATTTCCGTTCGAAACAGACATCACCAATTATGTTCAGCTGCTCAGCCGTAAAGCCGGCAGTCCGTTCTAGTTGTTGAAACGAAACCGTACCGTTGCGAAGATCATTTCCGTATCGCACACGTTGAAGTTCGCACGCTTTCCCTATGCGTTTTCGAATATCTAAAGAGCTTTCGGAAGTAGTTTTCTCTTTCAATCCGCAGCTTTGCAAAGACAACACAAAATCCAGCCTGTCTAAAATCGGACCAGATACTTTCAGTTGGTAGTTCGTCACCTGTTTCGCAGAACATGTACAGTATCGTTCATGGGAACCATAATAACCACATGGACAAGGATTCGTTGCAGCAATCAAAGTAAACGAAGCCGGATAGGTCACAGTCTGCTTGACCCGACTTATCGTCACTTCTCCAGATTCCATCGGCTGCCGCAACATATCCAGCGTCTTCCGAGAAAATTCACCCAGCTCATCAAGAAAAAGTATTCCACGGTGCGCCAAAGAAATCTCTCCAGGCTTCGGGTAAGTACCCCCACCAATCAGTGAAATAGCAGAAGCGGAATGATGCGGTTGACGATACGGCGGACGTAACGTCATCCCCTGCTTTTCCCGTGCCAAATGATATAGACTATACACTTCAAGCGCCTCTTCCTGTGCTAGGTCAGACATAATAGAAGAAAATGCACTGGCCAACATACTCTTTCCACACCCCGGCGGACCGATCAATAACGTATGATGTCCCCCTGCCGCCGCAATTTCCAATGCGCGCTTCGCCTGCTGCTGGCCACGGATCGAGGCAAAATTCGTCTCTGGCTGCTCGTGAGTAGGTGCCTGTTCTGTAATAACAGGAGAAAGAAAGCCCTCAAACAAGAGCGTAGACTGTCCTCGAAGATGCTCAAGCAACGCCTCCACCGTCGGAAGCGGAATCAACTCCACGTCTTGCGCAAAGTCAAGAAACGATACATCCACAGGTGGCAAATAGATCCGTTTGAATCCTAAAGTCAACGCTTGCTGGATTGCCGGCAACAAGCCATGGAATGGAACCAATTCACCATGCAGTGATAGAGACGTAATCACACAGATGGAATCATCTAGCGGCAAAGGCTGATCCGTCAGTTCCTGAATAGCCGCAAGCAACATCGCGCCATCAAAACCCGTCCCGCTCTTCCGTATATCCGCAGGCGACAAATGAATCGTAATCTTTTTCATTGTCAAATCAAAATCCAAATTATGCAAACAACTTAAAATACGCTCTTTCGATTCCTTAATACTCGCATCCGGCAACCCAATAATTACACACTGTTCCTTATCTACGCGTATGTCGGCCTCCACACGGATCCGTTCCCCTTTTAACCCTTGGAGTCCAATACTTATCACTGTCGACGCCATCTCTTCACCCTCTTTGCTAGATGTGATTGTATTGAGTATGGCGAAGTTGATTCAATATGGTCAAAATGGCGAAATTGAATTTTGGAAAATAGAAACGGCATAGGTATCATGTTTTGAAAAAGAAGAATTGAATTTCTCTTGCAATTTCAACGGAAGAATTCAATTCTTCGACTATTTTCTTATAGGATAAAAAAGCCATCCAATCGCTTGCACGATCAGATGGACTTCACATTTTGCTGATTGTCAGACTAGTGTCTGAATTGTGTGATGCACAGGTAGGCTTTTCTCCAGTAGAGAAATTTTGGAAGGCCGGCAAGCCTTTTTTTGTTATTTTACAATTGCAACGTTATGTACTTATCTCTTTCAAAACTCTGTACTTCTATCTTGCACTACACACCGGATGGACTTTTTGAAGGCGACAGCGATAGAAACAGATGGAACAGAGAAAGTCCCTCAACCAATTTCTCGGTCAGAGGATATTCTGGTCCAGACATTTATCAAATTATCTGATTAGCGTCTGAGTTATAGGACGCACAGGTAGGCTTTTTATCAAATAATTCAACTTACGATAATGAAGTGTTATCGTAAGTAAACAAACAGATAGAAGCCATCCAATCATTTTTGTAATCGGATGGCTTCTCAATTATAAACCTTCAAGTTGTCAGATTAGTGTCTGAATTGTGTGATGCACAGGTAGGCTTTTCTATACCCCGAAAACAATGGTTTCCTTGTGTTTTACTCAATCTACTTCATATAATGGGTACCTACTATTTAACTTATTATAATAGTAAAGACCCCGCAGAGATTTCTCTCTACAGGATCTAACTTCTATCTTATAGTAAATTATTGAATTGCCAGATTAGTGTTTGAATTGCGCGGTTCACAGATAAGTAATTTTAATAAGCCTGTCACAAGAAAGTATTCAGTGATATCTAATCTTCCCGCTATCCAATTTAGACACATCGAAAGCGGTCGCAATTTTGCCGTATTCACTTTTCGTTACTTCTAACTCTTTCAGTGTAGCATCTGTTCGATCCAACTGATCAATCATTTGATTGAGCGAAGCGAGACCTTGCCACACACTCGCTTTTTCTAGTTTTGAAGCCACAACACCTTTTTCTTCTTCTGACAAAAGAGTAAATGCAGCTAACGGCAAGGCTTCCAATTTCACTAGCAAATCCTCTATACTCACTGCATCATGGAGCTCGGTTACTTGTCGTTCTAAATCCGTGCTCGCTTGCTGAACCATGTCAATCGATGCAACAACTCCCGGATCTACTAGTAGCTTTTCTACTACATGAGCTCTTCCCGCAGCGCCCAAATTAATGAACCCCTCACCCGCTTGCTCTATTGCTTGTTCCATTAATTCATCAAAGGCACTTTTCTTAATTTGTTTTGTTTCCACAAGCAGAGATGTAATCCTATTTTCCAGTTCAGCTGTCAGTAATGCCTTTAATGGACATGTCTGAACTGGCGCAATCAATGAACGTAGGCGCTCCATATCACTTAAAGTGTTTGTGGAAGATAAACTGTGCCGTACTTCGTATAAACGGTTCATCCAATCCATACGTAACTGGATCTCTTCTATTAATTCAATAGATATAATAATAGCACTAGCATCTTCTTCAATTGTGGCTAAATCAGCCTCATGAAGCGTAGTATCCGTTTCTAGACATGTTAGTCTTTCGTTCAGCTCATTGTATACTCTCCTCTCATCCCGTCCTTCTAGCGCTGTATAATAAATACCTTTCATCTGGTCTCGTTCTTCTGAAAGGCCATATCCTGAACTGCCCGGCAATGCGGTATAATCAAACATATTAGTTCCTCCTATAAACATACCTTACTCTAAGTATAAAGGACGTTCAGTAAAACAAACAGAGGTTCTTCATATTACTGGAAGACACACTCCTATACATTCACAATTTCTTCAATGACCATCAGGCATTACTGAATAGGTCTTTACAAATAGTAACAATAGTAACAATAGTAACACAAAATGATTATTCTATCCAAATGAAATGATAGTGATCTAAGTCTGTCAAATTGTTGAAGTTTAATACTTAAGTTATTAAAATTTCATTGAAATTCAAAGTCAAAGTATAGAATTATAAAAAAGTCACCTGATTATTATGTACAATCAGATGACTATATATATTAGATTAGTTTTTAACTTGGTTAATGGTAGGTTTTATAATTTATTCGATATCCGTTACTTCAAAAAATTCAGCATCAGGTTCTGTAGCAACAAGTTGTCCATTTTTAAATTCTCCATCTACCGGAGTAATATCACTGTGTTTATTAGATCCAGCTAAATATTTCAGAGCCTCTAAATTAGAATTAAATTCTGAGATAGCATCAGAATATAAATCTTTGTTATAATATTTGAGGTTATCTAACTGAATATACTTTAAATCATTATTTCTTATAAGACCTTCAGTAAATGCATCTTGATACAAAGAATTTGAAATCTTGATATCTTTACCATCCTTTGTAAAAACTAATTCTTTAATCGAATTTGCACTAGCAGCTTGGGTCGAAACAACTGGTACTAATGCAGTAGCCGCAACCAGGGCTACTAATGAATATGTTAATGTTTTCTTCAATATATTAAATCCTCCTTAGATAGTGGTTATATAGACTTTAAGCATTTATACTCAAATTAACTTTACCAGATTTATTCTATTCTTTCAATCCTATCTATATATGAAACGGGTGATAGTAAACACGAAATATTTTTAGGTTATTTTATTGTCCAAGTACGTGTAGTTTATTCAACCAACTTTACTTCCTATTAGGACTGTAATTACTACCCAAAACAAATTAGTTAGCCGTACAACTCTATGAAAGCTTTTAATGAGGAAAATCAGGAAAATAGAAAGTCTTTAATTTGAATTATCAACCGTGTCAGGTCAGTGTTCCCCTTGTCCAATTCCTCAAAGTAAATGACCGCTCTTCCGATATGGAATATGTTACATGCTTAGGAACCTACCGAATCAATTTGGGTACCTACTGTAATACATCCAACCTGATAGACTTTGCAAGAGAGCCCTCACCAAATGATTAATTGAATACAACTCCAGTACCCTTTCTTTCACACTCTTTTTTCTTTTCTCCATTATTAAATAGAATTGGATGGATATAGTGAATTCTGAAGTTGGGGGAGAGACTGTCACCGTCTCTCCCTTCAATTCTAACAAAACAAAAAGAAAGAATCGGCCCGAAGGCCTATCCTTTCTATTTATCTACTCAAATGGTTGAGTGGATTATTCAGCCATATTATTAAATTCAATTGAGTATTCTTTCTTAGTTTTTCCATCAGCTGCGATTACAATAACTTTCCAATCCGTCATTACCATACCAAATTCATTAGTAACTTCTTCACCATCTTCGTCGACTACTGTATAAGAAGCTCCTTCTGGTACTTGGAAAACGCTCTTGATAGAATACAACATTTCCCTACCATCTACAGAAAGGACATTACCTTCTTCTATAGAAATCGGAAAACCTCCATCGCCATCTTCATCGACTGGTGTCGTATTAGCAGTCAATGACAATGTAGCATCATTACTTTTCACCACAAATGTATAAGTGATCGCATCTCCAATATTTTTGCCTGCCGTTTCACTAACTTGCTGTTTCGGTTGGATTGTAATTGTGTAAGTACCTTTAGCTAAGCCGTCTTTAGGTGAGAATGTAAGATTAATATTTCGTATTTCACCTGCGTTAAAACCAACTGTAGCTACGCCGTTTGTATTGTTTTGACGCACGCCATAAAATACAGCATTGCTGCCGGATTCTTTCAACTTTGTCGCAAAGCTCTGGTTTGCAGTTGATTTGCCCCAGTCAGCCGGCTGTCGACCATCCGCTTTTGCTCCCCCGCTAATATCATCTGTTGCTCCGCCGTTTGTTTGAAGAGTAAGTTGAGAAAGAACATCATCAAATTTAGCATTTGATGATTCTCCTTCCTTCTTAACAGTGATATCTAAATATGCACCATTTCCAAAGTAATTGTAGCCGCCTGGAGAAGTATGAGCTGATTTTTCACCGGATCCAATCCCGTTATTTGAACCCCAATTAAACAAAGTCTCATAACGATCTTGGTTTAAAGTAAGATCTCCACTTTTTGTTAGGAAAGCATCCTGGTTGCTTTCGTTTACAACAGGTTTTTCATTAGTAACTTTATCAACAGTACCTGTACCTGACAGTTTTACTTCACTATTACCTGCAACCTCTTCAACAGAACCGTTGTTCACCAACTCAACAGAAGCCTGAGCATCAACCTTTTCAATTGTTCCGTTGTTTGTAATCGTGACTTCGCCAACTGCTTCCGGAGCAACTGTAATAGTCGCCACTGTTTTACCTGGAGCCACTGTTAGCTTGATTCCATCAGGATCATTTACAATTAGCTTGTTGCCATTAGCTTTTTCATTCCATGTTCCGTATGCAACATTGTTGATGTTAATGTCGCCTGTCACTGTAAGCTCATTATTAACAGTAGCCTGTGGTGCCTCAACCGTTAGATTGCCATCAATGCTACCATTCTTCAAGTTGATAGTACCTTTGGCTGGCGTATTAATTGTTACGTTACCAGTAATCTTCTTGCCATTAAGATCAAGATTGACTAATTTGTTGATAACAATATTCTTTGTGATATTACCTTTAAGGGTTACCGTATCCCCATTCTTCGCAGCTTTCAAATCCGCTTCGAACTGTTGGGCATTCGTTGTTGGCAATGTGCCACCATTCCGTGTCTATCCTGCCAAGGATTTCGACCGGTCTACACCGTACATGCGGCTTTCACCGCATACGGCGTTCCATCGATAGAATTTCTACCGACTGGGTTCCTTCGCTCCCGCCAGTTTTCTCCTCACCATATGTTGCCATACAGATACAAACGGCTGACGCTCAACACTACTATGAACCCGCTGACTTCCCTGACGCCTCTCTGGAATTACTCTTCCTACTCATCAAGGACCTCAAACGTTCCATACCTGTCATCCCTATTTTTGATGACCGTAGGCCTCCACTATGCAGCATGAGAAGAACCGGTTTAATAGCCTGAATTGTTCCGTTTCCTGCCCTACTATTCCAGACAGGGAGGTGGCTAACCAGCCGAAGGTTCTTTGTAGATCAGCCACTAGCTCATGCAGCTTTACATCATGGATTCATTGCTTGACCATAGTCATCTTTTAAGGAGCCCCGCATACGACTTTCACGTATTACGACTTCACCTGGCTTCATGCTTTATGGCGAGTAAACCATTTGGCATGCAGGAGGATTAGGCTCTATGTATATTAGGCTATTACATAGGTCAGGTAATTCTCCCGACATTTGACAGTGCATAGTTAAAGAAAATCCTCATACCGATGCCGATATGAGGAGGATTTCTTCACTCATTTCATCTACCATTTTCATAGATTTATAGAGTAACGTTTCGCAATTTTATTATTCGACGATTGTTTTGATTTCAGTGACAGTTGAGAATCCAGCTTTTCCGTCAGCTTTAAGAGCTGTCAAAGCGTTAAGAACCGCTTCAGCTTTTTCTACTTGATCAGCTGCTCCAAGTGTCTTGAATTCAGGAAGTAGAGAATTTTCTCCTGCAAGTACTGTTTGTACACCTGCAATTGACGTTTCATCGTTAACATCTGCAAGGAATGCTGTTCTTTCAGCAATTGCACCTGTATCTGGATCTGCATCAACAAAAATTGCTGCAAGAGCTGTATCTTTGTCAGCGAACTTCTTATCTGTTTCAGCATTACGCTTAGCCAATACAATCTCAGCTACTTCAAGCTTAGCTGTAGATGAAAGGTTAGTGAAATTAGTTTTATTGTTGGCTGCTTCAAGAGCGATTAGAGCTTTGCTCATTTCAGAAGCTGTAGAAGCTGCATTAATAGCTGCAAGTTGTGCTTTTGCATCTTGTGCAGCGTTTACAGTACCGATGAGTGTATTTACTTCACCTGCATCAGCAAGAGTTTCTTCACCAGCAACCGCTTCGACAACCGCTGTTTTGTAAGCTTCAGCATATGCTGAGTTTACTTTGTTTGTTTGCTCATGCAATTTTTGACTCTTTTCAAGAAGTGCTACAACGTCTGCTGCTGCAGTTTTTGCAGTTACTGCGTTAAGATCTTCAAGTACTTTAGTTTTTGCTGAACCTACTGCTTCATCATTTTTATCATTAACGATTTTTTGGATATCTTTACGCTGGTTTTTATCACCAACTTCAGCTTCTCCAATTGCAGTTCTATAAGCTGTAAGGTTAGCATCTTCAACTGTTTTGATATCGAATTCATCAATTTTATCAAAACCTACAACATCTTTATACTTCTCAAGAAGAGAATTCTCAAGTGTATCAAGATTTGTCAAAGCTGATTTTAATGCGCTGTTTGTTTTTGCATTGTTAACGGCAATCAATGCATCTTCAAGATTCAATCCATCGAGAATCAATGCTTTTAACGGCTCTGCATCTTCTTTATCAGCTGGAATCCACTTAGTAACAAGCGCTCTAGCTTCAGCTACTTTTTCACTGTCAAGAGACAAATTAGCTGCTGATACTTTTGGTCCAACTTTCAGAGTATTTACTTCAGTAACTTCTTCTTGGATAGCATCAACAGTTGTAGGAGCAACAATTCCGCCGATTGCAGCCTGATATTCAACAATCCACTCAGGGTTTACAACATCGAAGTTAGCTTGCAATGCTTTCAACAATTGAGCTTGAGTTTTTGCATCTAGAACCGCTTCAACTGCTGCATCATTAGCTTCATCTTTAGCTGCATCTTCATCAATTTTAGTAATTGCTTTTTGAACTGCTTCAAGTGATGCAGTTGCTCCTTCTACTTGAAGAGCTCCTAAATAAGCAGCAATTCTAGTTTCATCAGCATATGTAATACCTGCTGCATCTAGTGCTGCTTGTAATTTGATTTCATTAGGAGTTGTAACTGCTGCTGCAATATCAGCCAATTGGTTGATAGCATCGAAGCTGTATTTTTCACCGTTTACATCCCAAACACCAGTAAACTTGTGGTCAACTGGGAACGGTGTAACGAATTCAAAATCAGCTTGTGTTGTTCCTTCAGCAAGCAACATTGGCTTAGTTTCAACAACTTTACCTTCTCCATCTTTAACAACAACGTTTGCATCTTCAATAGCAGTAGTAATTTCAGGGAATGTTACAGTTACAGCGTTATTGTTAATCGCCATTACTGATTCAACTTTCAACCCTGCAATCTGTTCTTTTTCAGGAACCAAAGATCCACCAACAAATTCTCCAGGTACTGTTGTGATTGTTTCAGCTTTATCAGATCCAGCTAATAACTCAAGCGCTTTGTCCAAAGTAGCTTCTTCAGAAACTGCTTCATCTAAAACTGCTTTGGAGTAATATTTACCGTCGGAATTTTGAACGTAAGAGACAGTTTTCCCAGTCATCCATCCTTCTGCGATAGCAGCATCGTAAACTGCTTTAGTGATAGCAACATTTTGTCCATCAACAGTAACAACGATTTCATCTACAGCGTAGCTTGTAGCTGCGCTTGCAGCTGCTACTGGTACTAATGCAGAAACAGCAAGAACTCCTGCTAGACTTGCCTTTGACAATACTTTAAATGGTTTTTTCGTCAAGTTAATTCACCTCATAGTTTTGTTTGATTAATATTTCATATATACATATAAGGATAGCGAGTCGCTATCCTTATATACTTTTGCTTTATATTACTTAGTTGTTTTAAATGTACCAGCATTGATTTGATCAACAGTTGCTTTATCCATTGCAATTGCAACTAGGTAACGGTCATCATTTAAGGAACTTTTTCTGAACTCATAAACTGCATCACCAATTACTAATGAATAAGAAGTGCCTTTTAAATCAGCTGCTAGTTCAGACTCCAAGAATGATACTACGTTTTCAAATGTAGCATTTGGTGCGATTTTAGATGAAGCACCGATAGTATCAAATTTCACTACTGCATTCGCCTCGCTTACTTTTACAGGAACTTTAACTGTAGCTGTTTTATCTCCAGCTTTTACAGTTACTGTAACTTCAACAGTTCCAGCTGCTTTACCTGTAATTACAAGTTTGTTGTCTTTAACTTCTGCATTCGCAACAGTGCCACCGCCAGTTACAGAACTGATTGTGATGTCTTTGTTACTAGTAGCTAAGTCGTTTGTAAGAAGTACTTTTTCTGCTCCAACTGTTACTGCTTGTTCAGTTACAGTGTTAGCCGTTAGCTCAGCTGGCACTTCAGGAGTTGTAGTTACATTTAACAAGTTAAATGTGAATTTACCGTCAGCATCAACAGTTATAGAAACTTTTGATGATCCAGCAACAACTTCTGATTCGAATGCTGATTTAGTTACTTCGTTACCGTTAAACTGGTAAGCTTTTGCATTTGCATAAGAGTACACAGTGTTATCGATTGTTAACACTTCAAGTGTTTTATTTAGGCTAGTTACTACTCCTGTAATAGCTGCAGAACCGTATTGTGAGAAGCTCACAGATACTGATGCTGGGTTCGTAGTAGGCAATACAACGCCTGCTTTAGATCCAGTTGCTGTTACTGTTACGTTTGTTGGGTTAGCTGCAGTAACATTAACTTTTGCTTCAGTTCCTGTTGTAGCGGCAATAATTCCTTCAACCGTTTTAGTAGTTCCAGCTTTGATAAGTGTTCCGTTAGCAGAAATATCTCCTGTGCCAGCTGATACTTCGAAAGCAACTTTCGTTTCGTCAGTAGCTGTACGTGGCTTACCGTTTTGGTCAACTAGTTGGTAAATGAATGTAGCAGCATCTGCTCCATTTGCTACTACTGTAGATACTTTCTTGCCGTTTTTGTCAACAGCTTTCAAGTTTGCAGTGTAGTTTACTTTGCTTACGAAGTAAGTGATTTCTCCAGCTGCTTGTAGATCTTCAACATCCAATTGACCTGCTGTTTTACCGTTATCAATGAAAGCAACTGGTGCTACATAGTCGTTTTCTTTGTCGCTTGATACTGTAAATTCAGCTTTACCGTCTTTAGCTACTGTTACAGTGTAAACGCGCTTCTTGCCATTCTCGTAAGATGAAGAAGTAAGTTCTTTACCATCAGCATCTAGAACGTGCAAGTTGCCTGTTAGGTTTTCAGCGTCGATCAATACGTGAACTTTAGTTCCTGGCGCTGCTGGCTTGCCATCTTGTGTATTGAAAGTAACTGAGTAATCACGGCCGCCTGTTTCAGTTGAATTCTTGTAAGTAGCAGCATTTTGTACGCCTTCAGCTTTGATTGTTAGACCAAGTGATTGTTGTACTGTGAATGTAACAGGTGTTGCTGTTGCTTGACGAGCTGTTTCAGTGTACTTAGCGTTGTAATTAGCTGCAATCGCTTTGTCTGCATTAGTGTCAAGTTTTCCTTCAAATACGATTGGAGTAGCTGTTGCATTAGCACCTGTTAGAACTAGGTTAGCTTTACCGTCAGCATCCAATTTAACTGCAATTACGTTCTCGCCTGTTGTAGAAGCCTTGTAAGGATATGATCCTTTTGCAAGTGCTGCACCTGGCTTGCCAGTGATTGCATCTAGTGCGTGAGTAGTTACGCCTTCTGCAGTAACTGTCTTAGTCAACTTGTCAGGAGTAACATTCAAGTTTTCTTTGAAAGTAACGAATACATATCCGCCAGCGTTGCGTTTAGAGTTGATTTCATAAACTTTCTTAGATCCGTTAGCTAGTGTAGTAGCTTCCGTGATGTCTTTGATAGTTAGTTCAGCAGCGTTAGCCCAGTAAACTTTACCTTGCTCACGAAGTTCTGCTTTACCAGTTGGGTATACAGTTACTGTATCTTCACCAGCGTTATACTGTGTGTAAGAGAAAGTAGCGATACCGTCAGCGTTTGTTACCACTTCAAACACTTGGTCTTTATTCAATGTAGTATTTGTTTCAGCTTTTACGTTGAAAGTAACAGGAATTCCTGCTTCTTTAACGCCAGTGTCAGCAGAAAGAATAACTTGTTGTCCTACAACACCTTGAATTGATTTTGTGTTCAAGCTGATTTTAGAAGGTACTGTTGGTGACACGCCATTGAATGAACCAATTGCTTTACCATCCAACATTACAGTGTACTTCTCTCCGCCTTTTTGAACAGCAGTTGTCAATACAACAGTTTTATCATCTGATTGCTTAACTGCAGCGTTAGATACAGTCAATCCGTCGATTGAGAATTTCAAAGAGTTGATGTTTTCAACTTTTTCATTCATTTTAACTTCTACAGTTGTGCTGTTAACAGCAGTAACTGAAGCAACTCCAGGAGCTACAACTCCGCCACCAATTTCACCGAAGTCTACTTTAGTAGTCTTGTAAAGGAATGAAGCGAATTGTCCACGAGTTGTTGTTGATTTAGGGTTGAATTCTGGTGCAGCTGGGTTTGTGATGTCGAAGAAGTCTAGAACGTCGATAGCAGGACGAGCTTCAGCTTTCGCTTTACCTAGGTCTGTAACGTCTTTCTTGAAATCTTGGTCTTTCACGTAAGATGTTAGGTCAACGTCATGTACGCGGTCGAATGCACGAACAAGAACGATTGCCATGTTTTCACGTGTGATGTCGCCTGCTGGATCAAGTGAACCGTCTGGTTTACCAACGAATACGCCGTTATCATAAACTAGTGCAGACATTTTTAGAAGCTCATCGTTAGATGTAGTCTTCAAGTCTGAGAAACGTGGTTTAGTTTTGTAGTCTGTAGGTACTTTATAGCCTTCAGATACTAACCATTTACCCATCAATTTTACTACGTCAGAACGAGTAAGTGTTTTGTTAGGTTTGAATGTTCCGTCTTCATAACCTGAAATTACACCTGCATTAGAAAGAGCATCGATTGCCTCTTTGTGTGAATTGTTGTCTTTTACATCCGTGAAAGTTGCAGCCATTGCTACTGGTGCTACTGCTGATGCTACTAGTGCAGCTGAAGCAGCCCCTACTACAAACTTACGGTATTTCGTTGGTTGGTTAGCCATTAAATAATTTCCTCCTCGTAATATCTCTTGTTTTTGCCAGTTACTACCTATGTATGAAAGTAGTAGGCATTACAACTTAAAGTATAGATAAGAAAGTGCTAAAAGTCAATTGAATCTTGGATAATATACTAGTCTAATAGCACAGTGCGACAAAATATTTATGTCCCGTCTACTATTGTATCGAAAGAATAGTAAAATACAAGTATTTTCCAAAGCGTTTTAAAAAGAGAGTATCTTGGGCATGCAAGGGATTTTTGCCAAACAAAAAGGCTTGAACAGATGGGAACTGTTCAAGCCTTTTTGTTTGCGGTCAACCAACCGTAACGCTTTGCACGTACTGTGCTATATACTAAAGAGAAAATTACCCTTACAACTTCGTATTCTACCACCTAATCTACTAGATTACAAGATAGTAACTAACTAGTAGAAAATTTCTTAATTAACTTTTGTTAGTAGGTTAAAGTTATTAGTAGATTTGCTTTGGAATAGTAGAGAGAGGTTTGAGGTTTAGGATGGAAGCTCCAGCGGGGGAAGCGCTCTTGAACGCCTTAACTGGTGCTTCTAACCTATGTTGAGAGTGGAGGTACATGAACCACTTACTGCAGATAGTGTGTTATTTATTGTGATCTTCGGGCTTGGTTACGTTCAAGTTCAAATTCTAGTACAATACTAATCCTAAATTCAATGAAGATCGATAAGTATCACCCACTCACGTTGCAAGGGTTTGGCGCGTAGGAGGGGCGACTCCCAGAGGATCAGCTCGACAGGTGAAACAACCAAAGGGGAGCTTGCGACCTGGTTGGCTCACCGCGAGCCCTCAGGAAAGCGTCCCCTCCGAAGCGCCAATCCCCAACCCCTTACTTCTTCCGATACACCTCCACCAAAAACTTCGGCAAATTCATTTGACGCTTAATCCGGCTCGGTTCAAGCAATAATCGATACAACCATTCCGCCCCTGCCTTTTGGAACACGACCGGTGCGCGTTTGATATTGCCCGCCAGTACGTCGAATGATCCACCTACTCCTTGGAACACGATCGGATGTAGTTGGTCGCGGTGTTGTTCAATCCACTGTTCTTGCTTCGGTGAACCCATCGCAACAAATAATATATCCGGTTTTGCTTGGTTAATCGTGTCGAGTACGACTTGTACATCTTTTTCATAACCGTGCTGAATACCAGCGATTTGAATGTTTGGATGCATGACTTGCAATCTTGCCGCTGCTTCTTGCGCCACGCCAGGTTTGGCACCATAGAGGAAAATGCGTTTTCCCCGTATGGCGGCTTCCTGTACGACGCGGTCCATCATGTCGATTCCTGTAACACGTGAACGGATCTGACCTTTTTTCAGCTTGGATGCAAGTATGACACCGATGCCATCCGGGATTTGGAATTCCGCTCGGTTAAGCAATGCTTTCAGTTCTGGATCTTCTTTTGCTTTCATGAGCTTTTCTGGATTGATCGCGACGATGAGTGATTTCTTTCCTTCTTCGATATTCTCAAAGACTTTCGGAATCAGTTCGTCATAGTTCTCGGTGTTGACGGAGACGCCTAGTATTTCTTCTTTCATTTATATAGCTGCCCCTCTTTTTTGCCATCTCCTAATTTGAAGAAGCGATATTCCGCTTGTTCCCACGCATCTGCTGGGAGTGCGTTTTTCGTATCCAAGATGATCGGCCTTGGCTGCTTCGTCTGCAAGTCTGCCGGATTCAGTTGTTTGAATTGGTCATGGTCCGTAGTTAATAGAAGAAGATCTGCTGTGCCAATTGCTTCTTCGAGCGTTGCCACTTGCGTTGAATGCTGTAATTCTTTGATGTGCGGATCAAATGACACGACTTCTAGCCCCAAATCTTGTAGAGAATCAATCACTTTCGTTGATGGGCTTTCGCGCATGTCGTCGACGTTCCCTTTGAATGCAAGACCGAGAACCGCCACTTTACCGTTTTCGATATGGTATTCTTGAAGTAAACGCTGTGCACGTTTCGCCGTATACATCGGCATGCCATCGTTTGTTAGACGGGCTTTTTTGATGATGTCTGCTTTTTCAGGTGCCAGTTCCACTAAGAACCATGGATCGACTGCGATACAGTGACCACCGACGCCTGGACCTGGCGTATGGATATTGACACGTGGATGGAAGTTTGCAAACTTGATGGCTTCCCAAATGTCCACATCAATACCTTCTGCAATTTTTGCGAGTTCATTGGCAAAGGCAATGTTGACGTCACGGTAGGTGTTTTCCATTACTTTAACAAGTTCCGCTGTGGTAGCGTCCGTTAGATGGATCGTTCCTTTTACGAACACTTCGTAAAGCTCTTTTGTCATTTCTGCTGATTTCGCATTGACACCGCCAACGATGCGGTCGTTGTTTACTAGTTCTTCGAAGATTTTACCTGGAATTACGCGTTCAGGTGAGTGAGAGACAAATAGTTCTTCCCCGATAATTAGATCTGTTTTACGTAATTCAGGCAGCATGACGTTTTCGACCGTCTTTGGTGGGACTGTGGATTCCAAGATCACGAGTGCGCCTTTTTTGACGAACGGCACGATCGATGCGGTCGCCGCACGAATGAATTCTAAGTTCGCTGTGTTGTCCGGATTGATGGGTGACGGTACTGCGATGATGTAGACTTCCGCTTCTACTGGTGTAGTAGAGGCTTGGAAGTGTCCTGCGTCTACCGCTTTCTCCAAACGCTCTTGCAAACCGTTTTCTTCTATATGTAGTTGTTTATTGTTAATAAGTTGAACGACGTGTTCATTACGGTCGACGCCGTGCACTTGCAAGCCGCTGTTTGCGAACATAACGGCAGTTGGAAGACCGATATAACCTAGGCCTACTACGCATAATTTCTTTTCCATAGTGTATGATACCTTCGCTTTCTTGTTTTAGGTTGTGGTTGTTAGTAAAAGTCCGGCTAGACTTTGGGTTGGGTACGGGATCTTCAGTTCAAGACCTTGGAATTCAAGAGCCCAACATATTTAAATTCAAAGAGAAAGGATGAATCTCTTCATCCTTTGTTCTATTAGATACATTATATAATAATCAGTACTTTTGGTTTGGTACTTCCGCACAAATTCCAGAAAGATAACCAGTGGAGCGTAAGCGGAAGGCGGTGACTCCCGATGGATCAGCGAAAGCCTTGAGACCCTGGACGAAGCGAAGCGTAGGAAGCGGCTCTAGCCGAGCCCATGGGAAAGCGTCCGCCTGCAGCGTCGATCCACGTTGCCTCCACCCTCACCCCATCTATACAGTATACCAACTTCTCTTCCTCATCACCAATTTATTTAGCTCGTGCCAGCGCTCGTGCTTGCACAGTAAAAGGCGTATACGTCCCTTTCACCACACTCAACCCGTTAGCCCCTGCTATGCCCGGATGAACAATGAGCATATACTCTGCTCCACGCGCCATAGGTTTTGCCGGCTGGATCGTCATCGTTTTATCATTACTAGCCTTTTTAGCCGTTTGTATAGAGACGCTTCCAAACTTCACAAGTTCCATCTTGTTGAAATCTTTCGCTGGACCAAAGTTCATTTTCTGCGTGAACTCGACGTTGAATACTTTTGACTGCGCTACGCCTGTTGGCCCTTTGATGAGCTGATAGCCTCGCGCGGCCAAGTCAGAAGTGACAAGGCGTTTGTGCATGCCTGCGTGCTCCGTGCCTGATTTCATTTTGATATTCGGCTCGACGCCTTTGTGTTGTACGGGTGTTCCTTTAGGTCCTGTATAGTGACCCGTCGTGAGTTTCAGTGCGCCGCCGTTTTCTAATTCAAATAACGACTGAACGCTACCTTTTCCTTTTGTCGTCTCCCCTACTATGTTCGCCGCGCTTTGGTCTTTGAGGCTGACTGCCACAATTTCAGAAGCGGAAGCCGAGTAGCGGTTGACGAGTACGTACGTGTCTACCGGGAATTGATTTTTCGCTGGGACGACTTTCCCTGCCTGTGTCCCCATGCGCGTTTGCAGTTTATACGCTTCTTTTACTCTCGGGAAGAAGCCTAGTAATTGTTCAGCGCTGTCTACGTAGCCACCACCGTTAAAACGTAAATCAAGAATCAATCTCTTCGCTCCCGCCGCTTTCAAACGTGACCAATGAGCATTGACGTCTTCTTGTAAATGCGCAGAGAATGCCTTGATTTTCAAATACCCGACATTTCCGTACATCATATTCGAACTCACATTGTCCGGATTGTGCGGCGCCGCAAGAGTAGCGACTTGTGCCGGTGCTTTAGCGCTTGCGTATTGATTGAGATAATCATTATATTCAGCGGGCGTCATGTACACCGAGTATTCATCGAGCTGGCGTACGACTTCTGTAACGTTTCTCGCGTTATGAAGATTAGTAGGCTTATCGCCATAATAGTACAAATCGACAATTTCTTTCACTTCGTCAAGAGTCGCGGCTTCGGTGGCGGGTGTTAAGCAGAGCCAGGCGAAAACAGCTACTACTGCAATAAGGGTTTGTTTCATTGCGCTTCCTCCTTTATTCGGTGGGGTTGGTAAAAGTATGTATCTTTCAACTATACCCTATACACCAGCGATTAAGCGGCTACCTATAGTTATTTTTTCGAATATAGTGTAACCCAATAGATTTTACCATTTGAATCGGGTGCCGTGCCTGCTCCCATATGCGTAAATATTGGGCTTAATAGATTTTCCTTATGCGCAGGAGACGCTAACCAGGCGTTCGTAATTTCAAGCGCATCATGAAAACCAGCTCCAATGTTTTCACCATATGCCGTCCATTTATAATCAAATTTCTCAAGCATCTCTACAGCTGTGCCATACGTCGGCGTGATATGCGATAGTTCCCCGAGCTTCGCCAAGTCTTCCGCTCTTGCGCTAGCAATACGGTTAAGTGCTGGATCCGCTCGCAGATTGCCAATTTTGGCATTTTGCCGTTTAATGTTGATGTTAATAATAGCCTGTGCCGCTAATGAAGGCTTTTCAGGTTCAGGTTTTGGCGGTACAGGTGTCGGCTTGGGTGGCTCCGGTTTTGATGCTGGCGGTGTTGGTTTTGGCGGTACTGGCTTTGGTGGTGCCGGTGCCGGTTTCGGTGGTACTGGTTTAGGCTTTTCAGGTGCTGGCTTTTGATTATCAGGATTCGGCTTAATCAATTTTTGATCTCGATCGACATAGCCTTTCTTTTGATTATCATACGTAATCAATCCGCCTTTACGATTTTCGTCGAATTGCATCGTGCGGTACAAGAACGCCGCCATTTGGCCACGTGTAACAGGTTCATTCGGATTAAATTTCCCACCTGGGCGCGTCGTGGTGATATTGAGTTCAGCAATCGTAATAATATATTCATATGCCCCACTGCTCTTATGGACATCATCAAAGATAATGAAATCATTGTCGTCCGTGACAATATGGTAGCCAAGGACTAGTAGTTTCGCCATCTGTCCGCGTGTTAGTGGTTTATTCGGATTAAATTTATCCGCATTCTTGAACAGCCCCCGCTGCGTCAACGCACGAATATGATCATACGACCCGTTGTCCTTCGCCACATCCTTGAAATCCATTTTATACGCATGGCTCGGTTTCGCCCCAATAGAAACCGCGATCATCTTAGCGGCCTGAGCCCGCGTGACCGGTTTATTCAGGCGGTACGTATTGTCGGCATAACCTTTGATAATTTCATTGGCCGCCATATACATGACCGCATCGTAAGCATAATGTTTCTCCGGTACATCCTTAAACGCCACCGCTTTCGCAGCTTCCACCGGCACCGGTGCAGATACTCCCACCGCAGACACCGCCACGGCCATCGCCATAGTACTTAAGAATATCTTTTTGTCGTGAGATAGATTCATATAAACGTCCCCCTTTTGTTAGAGTATACGGGATTCAGCATGTGTTTTGGTAGGGGTATTGTTGAAATTTGTTAGATGATTTTGTTTTTTAGGGGTTGGGGATGGATTGTGGGCGGTTGGGTGATGGGATTGAGTGGTTACGCGGGAAGACAGAGCGACTAAATATTTTCATAGAGCGACCCACCAGAAACCCACTACAAAAACGAAAAAAACTGCCCAATTACGGGCAGTTTTTTATCGTTTAATCAAATACCGTACATAGTTTTGCCAAGGTGTTGTTTTCCATTGTTCCCATTCCGGTAGATAAAGTGGAAGTGGGTGGAAGACGGATTGGTGCTCTAGGCTACTGTCTAAATCATCGTTGTGTAATGCGATCACTCCTGGTTCGACGCCCGTTGTGAGGACTGTTCGATCGAGTGAAGTGAATGGCGCTTCGACCGTGTTTTGGACTGCTCGTCCATTGTTGTCTAGCGTCCAAACTTTTGCACTGTTTTGGTATTTATCTGTTAGCCAGTTCGTTTTGACGCTGACCACTTGGTTGGCTTCATTCGTTTGAATGAACGTGTTGACGTTCGTGCCGAATGGCAAGTCCATTTGCTCGTCGTACGGTGCAACGCGTACTTCATAATAGGCTAGTGGATTGTCTTTTTGTGTGTTGCCAAGTGCTTTATACGCTTTTAGCCATTCGTCGTCTTTCGCAGGCACTTTGGTTACCGACACAACGACTCCGTTAATTGTCGAAATATCATTCGGGTATTTCGGCGCAATGCGCTCTTTTACTTCAGCTAGTCTCTTTTCTTTATTCGTTAATTCTGGCTTACCTTCAGGTGAATCATTTACTTCTGGATTAGAAATCGTTCCGTCCGGATTTGTTGTTGTATCATCTGGATTCGGTGTTGCGTCGGGATTTGTCGTGCTATCGGTATTCGGAGTGCCTGTGGATGGCGGTGCCTCCGTGTTCGGTTTGTTTTCCGTACCTGAATTATTATTGTTCGAACTGTCAATGCTCTTGTCCGGCGAAGATACCGGTGTATCCGGCTTGTCGAGCGAACCGTCCGGGTTGCCGGAAGTGCCGTCGAAGTTTTCTTCAGGAGTGTTCGGATTCACTGTTGGCGGTTCTGCATCCGTCCCGTCGATTTCCGTTTTCGGATCGTCGTAAGGTACGGTACTCGGTGGCACACCGTCAGCAGACAGAGACGCTACTGATTTACCTTTTTCACTGCCAATTCCGTCTTCCGTATTTTCAGGTTCTTCTGGTTGTTGATTTGGATCGACTTTCGGTGTGAACGGTGTGTGGATCGAATCATGCTGGATCGTTACCGGCGCGCCCGTTTCCACATGTGGCCATTCATTGTCGAGTACATAGGTGACAATCGTTTGGTCCGTGCTGTAAATATCGATCGATGGTGACTCGCTTTCGCGTTTAATCGCTACGACATAGCCACTTACTGGACTCGTCAACGCGGATTCATTCGGCAATTCTGCGAGCTTCGATTCGACTATTTCCGTTTTCCGTTGCACTTCTGCGAGATCCCGTTCCGCTTCCGCAATCGCTTGCGCAAACGCTCCGTCTTCTCTAACTTCGATGCCCACATTCAAATTGACACGCACTTTTTTCTCGTCGTTCGTATCATAATAATCACTGTTGTTTTTCGAACCGCCCGCTGAAGACTGTTCATACTCCAAATTACTGATCGTTTGTGAAATCGAAGACGACTGATTTTGCAACGCGGTTAGTTCGGATTCTAATCCATTGCGTTTGGAATCGATGTGATCCACTTTCAATGAAGCGAGCTCCGTTCCAAAGTCCACTGTCTCCCCTTCTTGAACGAGCCATGATTCAATTGTCTGGTCGTCTTTTAGGTAGATAGTATGCAAATCTTTCGGTGAAATGAATCCTTCTTTATCAAGCTCTTTCTTGTAATCATCCGCAGATAACCGTTCGTACTCACTGACGTACTGCGCTTTCGGGATGACACTTTTTTCAGCAAACACCAAAAATGTGTTTAAAGCTAGGAACGCTGTAACGAGGACCGTCACGATGATGTTTTGTGCTTTCATCTTATAGTCCTCCAATCATTAACAAGTTCAACATTTTTTCGATGGGAGCAAAGCCGACTGCCGCAGTGATCAATGCAAAGACCACATGCAATGCGATTAACATCCACAATGCATGCTTGCGGATACCTTTATGCTCTATAACTTCTTCACCGACAAGGGACGTTTCCACTTTCGAGAAGCTGATGAAGCGATACTGAATCGCCACGATCAATGCAGAGAAAATCGTCAATTGATTGACGAAAAGAATGATATACCAATTATCCAGGAATGTTACCGCGAGTGGTCCGAATGACAGAATCGAAACCGCTGCTGTTTTTCCAGCAACCGCGAAGATCAGGAAATTGATGAGTTTTTCGATTAGTAATAATCCCGTGACCACTAGCTGTAACTTCAGCAATGGCTTAAATGGAATTTTCGTCAGCATGCTTAAGATCCATGCGACGCCCCAGAAATGAAACGACATGTAGATGATGGCCCAGAGTATGGCGCCGACTAATGCGGTGATGCGGCCGATGGTGAATTCATCGAGCGAACCGTTAGCCAAAAGATACGTCATCGTCCCGGTGTTCATGCCCCACATATCGCGGAGGACGAACAGGATGATGCCCAAAATGAATACGCTAAACACACGGCGTTTGAATCCAGTGACAGTTCCTTGCCCAATATCAACGGCAAGTCGGTCAGGATAAACTAGTGAACGCCAGTAACCGTAAGTAGAATACATATGTACTTCTCCTTTGCCTCCAACTTATTCGACTGATTATATCAGTTTCTATCTCTCTTACTTTATCAAAAAATGACGAATTTGCAACGAATGTCTTGTATTGTTGAGGAAATTGGTAGTGTCGTTGAAGAAAAATAGAGAGTGAAGATGGATAGCGCATGGGATTTCCGCTGCAGATGGGGGACGCTTCATTTCTGGAGGGGGTGCGGTGAGCCGACCAAGTCGCTACGCTCCTTCTGGTCGTCTCTCCTGTCACCCTGATCCTCCCAGAGTCGCCCCCATCTTCCGCTACAATCCTACTTTTATGGTGGATGGATGTGGAAACACTCATTGACGATAGTGTGTGAACTGGTGTTGTTGCTGAACAAAGTTCAAGTTCAAATCAAATTCAATTCAATTCAATTCAATTACAAACCTAACTTCATTGACTGCAATAACTGTCACCCACTCACATTGCAAGGGATTGGAGCGTAGGAGGGGCGACTCCCGGAGGATCAGCTCGACAGGTGAGACAACTAAAGGAGCGCAGCGACTAGTTGGCTCACCGCGAGCCCTCGGGAAAGCGTCCCCTCCGAAGCGCAAATCCCCTACCCCATCCCCTTGCCAGCCTATCTACTTAATAACCCCTAGTCCATTAGATTCATTTAATTGTCTGAATGTTTTTAATTTAAAGAAATAGGATATAATAGGAAGTAATAGGGTCAGATGGCTCTTATTACATAAAGGAGTGATGAGCGATGAACTTGGACAAAACGATTGAGTTTACATGGCAGGACTTTGCACTAGGCCTGGGCGGGTCGGGACTATTCGTAGTGGCGCTCCATTTCCTTACATTATGAGAAAACGCATAACACAACGCACATAAAAACACCTCAACGTCGACGCACATAGATGTGCTTCCAATTGAGGTGTTTTTATCGTTTTAGTGTGATGATCAAATCACTCGCAGTCCTTCCATCAACTCCTTGAACAAGAGCTGGTTTTTCGTTTCTAGTGCATAATCTACCATTCGTTCCCAATTATCTTGCTCCAACTTCTCCACCAAACCGTCCGCTTCACGCATGTACTCTTCCTGTAGATGGCCTTCCAATTCCATCGCTCCTTCGAGTATAGTCGACAAATGCAAATGTAAATCGGAAACTAGTAATAATTGATAAAGTGGGATTCGTATAAATCTGTTACCTCGCTGAAAGACGAATACTTCTCCTAAGTTTTCAATCTGCAAACTTTTCGTATTTACAACGATTTCCTTCCCTTCTGCGGGGATAAACTGGAACACCTCGTCATTTCGCTTAATAGAGAAATATTGATAAGCGAATACAAGGCGTAAGTTAAATTCTTCTTTACTGGTGAAAAATGGCTTGATCCGCTGTATGACTAGCATTTCTTCCCCCTCCTCTTCATTAATTTGAATTTTCCGATTATTATTAATATATCACATCGAAGAGGATTTTGTGCATGATATGAGTCGGAAACCATCTAATATACCAAGAGAATTTTTCAGAAAATGGTCATAGCGGTGAATCGCGCCGTCTTTCGGGTTATTCATCACGTCCTACAAGAAAAGTTTTGGACACCGGTTGATACTCGATGTTTCGTTCTTTTAATTGTTCTAGTAATTGTCCGCTTGCATCGACGATCGATTTCTCGTAAGAAAAAATCATTTGACTATTTGCGTATGAGATGACGACTTGTTCGAAGACCATCTTATCATGCATGATGTTATATAAATATGAAACATTCCCATTTGGATCATGGACAGATTTTTCGGAGTACTGTTCGAGAGATTCGAAGAAACGTGGTTCACTTCTGCCAACGGGTTCTGGCTTTTGTAAATGGTACCGCAATTGGGGAAAGTGTAAAATTAACTGCACTTTTTCTATCGCTTTCGCCTACTTTCTCTTTTTTACCACAATCTTCTCACACTATTGTAGAAAAGCCTTGAAATTGCCGACTCGTCAATTCGTATTGCTTAAATGACAATTCAACGAAATACCGGACTATTTTCTTATACGATGGCGAGAAAAACGGGTGATGTCAATGAGTTTTGGAACACAATTACGAGAATACCGCGACGAGTATTTACATATTACACAAAAACAAATGGCTGAGGACCTCGGAGTCGATGGTGCGACGATGTCTAGATACGAATCGAGCGAACGAGTTTTCCCGATTGATTTGGTGCCGCTCATTAAGAAAATCTATAACATACCGGATGATATATTACTTGCGATGATTCTGGACAAACCGTTAAAGACGGTACGCCCTTTTTCGAGCCAGACGCTCGACAGTACCGCCACATACGAAAAAGGGTTTCTTACGCAGTACGGCTCGCTAATTGAAAACGAACCACTGTTGAAAGAATTTATTTTACGGGCAAATTCATTGGACTACGAAAACCGCCAGTTGTTGCTATCAGGCATGTTGGACCTCATGCAGTTGTTCGAAAATCAAACAGGTAAATGAAAACTGATGGTTTTTCTGCTTCTCAAGTTGTGGTAAAGGACCAATAAAAACGGTATAATAGGAGGAATGCTTAAGTAAGGAGTGGATTCGGTGGCCATCACTATTGAACGAATCGCAAATATGCACGACTCACAAATTGAAGAATTCATGAATCATATTAAACATACATTTCAGCCGTCTGAACCTGCACAGGCGGAAATTATACGCAAAGCCGCTTCACTTGTACGTATGAACGCAATCGGTGCGTATCGCTACACCGAAACCGAGCAATCCTTAATGGCAAATATTTCGGGCACAGAGTCGGAATTCGCTCGTCTTTCTTTCATGACGATGGAGCCGTACTGCACATGTGCCGACGGAGACTGGTGCGCGCATCAGATCGCGGTCGTCTTTCATTTGTACTCGCAGTTTCATTCATTATCCGATTGGTTGAATACGTGGCGCCAGTCAGGAGCTGTGCAGACACAATTATCGATCAATGAGCGGACACCGGAAGCTTGGTTAAACGCATTATCCGTATTAGTGAAGCCGCTTAGCGAGTTGAATGCGAGTGACGGACCGACTGGATTCTTGCATTATGCTTCTAAAATTGAACACCAGAAGACGCGGCTTTCTCCTTTTGAATGGGAATGGAAGCCGCTCTTTTCGCTGTACTATCAATTAACCTTATTGCGAGCAGCATGGCCTTTCCTTAAAAACGAACTATCGGCGAACGATTCCTATCATTACGGCAAATGGCAGCTGACGATTTGGCTCAATGAGCAAATGTCCGAAATGAAAGCTAGCATTAAACAATTGAGTACGAAATCACGTCTATTTGAGACGGACGCCTTTCACACGAAGCTCAAAGATTTGATTCATTCATTCGCACTGGACGAAGATGGTTTATTCTCGAAGCGTTTTGAAGCGTTCCGTCTTGTCTATACTGAGCTGTATTCCGATGAAGCTGAATTAACACAGGAGATTGACCGTTTGCAAAAGGAAACGGCAGAAGATGCGCCCTTATTTCGTGCGTTTCTCTATTTGACGTCGGGACGTTTTGATGAGCTCGATGAGGAACTGAATACTCTAGATGCTACTGCTGTTCCCCAGTGGTTGGCATTTGCGCTCTATGCGAAAGAAGATGAGGATTTTGATATCGTGCAGTCGATTATGCTGCAATTGCTTCCTCATTTAGCCGAGCATTATCAGCAACTTGCGACGCGTAACCGTTCGGCTTTTGCCGAGGATATCGACGAGTTGCTCGCGCTTTCCGATGTTTCAGAAGAACAACGCGATCAACTATTCCAATCCTATGGACCAGAAGCCAGTCGTGCGTATGGCAAGTTTTTATTCGAGCGTAATCGTTATGCTGAATGGGCTGCGCTTATGCATTTAACTCGTGGTTCAGTCGATATGATTGACAGCTCGGCGATGAAAACAGCACTTGCGGAAGATTCGCAAGCGGTGTTCCCTCTCATGCACGCCGAAGCATTGAAATTAGTCAAAGAGAAAAATCGTGATAGCTATCGCCGTGCAGTCCGTTTGTGGAAGCAAATGAAGACGGCTGCGAAGCGCGATGGCCGCAATGAATTTTGGAACCGTTATGTCCATACAGTCCGCCAGCAATTTCCACGTCTGCGTGCCTTGATGGAAGAGATGGAGAAAGGAAATCTACTGTTATGACCGATTCGAACATCTTACAACTTTCATTAGAGTTAACATTACAAGAAGGACAAGATGGCATGTTCATCGTGTCCGCAAACGTCGCAGGTGAAACGCGCAAGATTGATGCGGATATGCTGGTGTCGTATTTATTTTATTCGGATGAACCTACGATGTACGGCATGTTGGTAGAGCAGCGTGATAATTGGCTCGATATATCGATTGATATGTTGCTGCGTTTGTTCTCGGCTGGAAGTCATCCGTACGTGCAATACGCTGGTGCGACTTCTAATGATCAACAAATACTTACAGACATTCGCGAAGCAGCGACGTTATGGAAAGACCCTGCGCTGTTTTCGTATGTTGAAGCGAGCGAGTCTGGACTATCGTTTGATCTTGACAAAACCCATTTATCCGAGCAAGCAGGGCGGTATATCTCGCTTGCGATGCGTGGACAGTTGGCGACGCTCGGTGTCTCGATGGCAGACTTCCCTGCTTTGTTGCCGCACTTTCAGCAGTATGGATGGCCGAATACCGAAAAATCGAAGTTACCGTTCCGCGTAGCCCTTCGTTTGACGGAGCCGGATATTGATGAGACGGATTGGTTGCTTGAGACGATTCTGATTAGTGATCGCGGCGCACAGTGGTCGCCAGCGATCGGTAAAATAGCGGGCTCAATCGAAAATGCATTGCCTGCAAAACGTAAGCCATATGCGGAGGAAATTGAAGAGCGTCAATCTGAGATGGTCGGGATTTTCCGTTCCGTCGAATGGTATGAACCGCGACAGTTCATGCATGTGCCGTTAAATGATGCGCAAGTGCGGATTTTCATTCAGGAAGATCTGCCGCTTTGTCAGGCATTTGATTATCCAGTTATATTGCCAGCTTGGTTAAAGACGGTGACCGAGACGAAGTTGAAGATTCGGACGTCTGCTGGTATGCAGTCGTATCGTTCGTCAGCGAGTCTCGATCAAGTGTTGTCGTTTGACTGGCAGTTTTCACTCGCCGGGGAGAAGATCGACAAGAATCAGTTCCAGAAGATGGTCGATGAGAACCGCGAGTATATTCGCGCAGGCGATGAGTGGTTCCATTTGGATCCCGCATGGCTCAAACGAATACGCGAGTTGATGGAGCAAGTAGACGACGGCGAATGGACAGTGAAGGATTTGCTGTTCAATGAAGTGCCGGAAGAAATTGCGCCTGTCTATGATGAAGAGGAAGAAGACGATCCGTTAGTTGCGTTTTCAATGCAGCAGTCTCTGCGTAACGTGATGAATATGCTGCATGACAAGAAAGGTTTGCCGGCCGTTGCGGTACCTAAGACGTTGCATGCCGAGTTACGTCCATATCAGCAGGAAGGTTTTGAGTGGCTTCATTTCATGCGCGACAATAAATTTGGTGCGGTCCTGGCGGATGATATGGGACTTGGTAAAACCGTACAGCTCATATCGTATTTGCTGTATGTGCATAATTTACCGGAAACCGACTCCCCTTCGCTGATCATTTGTCCGACAAGTGTTATGGGGAACTGGCAGAAGGAGCTTGAACGTTTCGCACCTTCTCTGACGGTACATGTACATTACGGAACGAATCGTGCGCGTGAAGAGCAGTTCGCGGAAATTATGAGCAAGCGTCAAGCGCATATTATTTTGACAACGTATGGTACCGCTACGCAAGATGGCGAGATGCTGTCGATGTACGAGTTTGCGAATGTAACTATTGACGAAGCACAAAATATTAAGAACTTGCAGACGAAGCAGTCTCGAGCGATCCGGAAGTTGCGTGGTGTGCATCATATCGCATTGACCGGTACACCGATCGAGAACCGTTTATCGGAGTTATGGGCCATTTTTGATTTTATTCACAAAGGATATCTCGGCAGTTTCCGTAAATTTAATGAAGAATTCATCGTGCCGATTGAGCGTGATGATCTTGAAGCGGAGAAACGGAAATTACGTGCTCGAATACAGCCTTTCATGATGCGCCGGACGAAAAATGATCCGGAATTGCGTCTGAACTTGCCTGAGAAGCTCGAGCAAAATGAATATGTCCCGCTGACTCCTGAGCAAGCGGCATTGTATGAGAGTTTTGTTTCGGAGACGAAATTCAAACTCGAAACTCTAACAGGATTTGAGCGTAAAGGTTTGATTTTGAAGATGCTCAGTCGTTTGAAACAATTATGTAACCATCCGGCATTATTCCTGAAAGAACCGCCAGCCCCTGCTGCCGAGTTGACGAAGCGATCCAATAAAATGGCGCGTATCGTTTCGATGGCAGCGGAGATTGCGGCGAACGGTGAGCAATGCTTGATCTTCACGCAGTATATCGGCATGGGGCAGATGATCCGTCAGTGTTTGTCCGAGCTACACGGTATTGACGTGCCGTTCTTGACGGGTAGTATGCCGAAAGGACAACGTGATGCATTGGTCGAGGCGTTCCAAAACGGAGAGTTCCCGATTTTCATCCTGTCATTAAAAGCTGGGGGCACCGGCTTGAATTTGACGCAGGCGAATCACGTATTGCACGCAGACCGTTGGTGGAATCCGGCTGTGGAGAACCAGGCAACCGATCGTGCGTACCGTATCGGGCAAACCAAATTCGTGCATGTGCATAAATTTGTAACGGTTGGGACGATCGAAGAAAAGATTGACGAGATGCTCGTCGAGAAAGCAGCGTTGTCAGCTGATTTGATTCATTCGAGTCAGTGGTTGACGGAGCTCAATGATCGAGAGCTCGAGGATTTGCTGACGTTTAATTAACATAGTGATCACTAGGACCTGTATCGAAATATGATGCAGGTCTTTTTGCGTTCATTGTACATCGGAGGGAATGAGGAAAGGGTTTGTTTTGATCGTTTCCAAGTAATTGATGCGCTCGTTCAGGTTGGCAATAATGCGAATCAGCTGGCCAATCTGGTCTTCAAGGCGTTGGATATCTTGTTTCTGCGCGACTATAGGTGTGCTGTGCATGTGGGCTTCATCCTTTCTATGAGCGAGTATGTATTCCGTCAGCCCGCCAAGTGGAAGTGGTCTCCGACAAAAACGGGCGACGGATGAGTTGGCGTAAAATTGATTCAGTTCCTATGCTGAATGTACTCCCGGCATCACAGAGGATCGGGTCCCCACCCGTTCTTGTTTTTGCCGAGTCATGCTAGTTGGCGAATATGCTTGTAGTGTCGTATAATTTTCTCTTTTTTCATTTCTCTTCAATTGTGTGTTATCCATCTCTTTTCAGGAATTGATCAGCGACGGATGTGCGACGGCGGATATGCCTTTGTCTCCTCCCCTTTCAATTTGACCTTGTTAGAAAATAGGTAGTGCGGTTTCGGTTGATTTCGCTTCTTCAAAACGTTCGGGCTCAGTAGATGAATGCGTTTTCATTTCTGACTGTTGAGGTTTGGATGACTTCGAGAGAAAACGGATGTCGTTGCACATGACTTCCATGATATACACTTTCGAACGGTCTTCACGTTCGTAGTTCCGGGTCTGAATGCTTCCACTGACGCCTACTAGCGATCCTTTGCCGCAGTGACGGACTAGGTTTTCGGCGGATCGTCCCCAGACGGAGCATGGCACGAAGTCGGTTGCTATCTCCCCGTTTGCGTTTTTGAAACTACGATTGACAGCGAGGGCGAACGTGGTATTGACACGTCCTGATGAGTGTTCTTTTAATACGAGGTCTTTGGTGATGCGCCCTACTAAAGCCACTTGGTTCACGAGTTGGTTCCTCCTTTCTTTGTGCTGCCCTTATCGTAATCTACCTGGGATCATTATGGCAAAGTGGCAAAATTGAATTTTAATGCGATTTTCGGCGTAGTTTTTCAATTTTCATTCGAAGGGATTTTTGGACTTTCGCGGTAGTAAGCGATTTCTATGTAACGAGGTAAATGGCATTATTGAATAATCGAGTATTTTACGATTTTTATGCTATACTTGGGAAAATTGTACCGAGGTGATGAAATTGAAGACGTTTAAGATGATTTCGGTGGAAGTGGTTCAGGAGAGCGGCGTGCTTGCATTTCCACTGTTTGACGGCATTATCATCAACCAGGAGAACAGTCACCGTTTGTGGGTGCTTGAGCTGTTCATTGATGCCAAGCATAAGGATATTATGGAAAAGTGGAAAGCCGAAGAGACGTTGCTGACCGTACGCGTTGTCATTTCGTATCCTGGCAATGAGCCCGCCTCGTTCGATGTGGCGGTGGAAAACTGGCGTCAGATTGGTGACCGGATTTCCGTGCTAATGAAAGGACGTCTGAAGCGCGTCCGCTCGAAGTATCCGGAATATCTGCTTGAGGAGTTATTGGATGAAGGTTTGGAGGGCGATGCGTTGCTCGAGCAATTCCAAACGGCCATGTGGGATCGACCGAAGTTGAAGCGCGATATGGAGATTGATGAGAAGACGAAGTTGTGATGGTTGGGCTGCCCTTTTTGGGGTGGCTTTTTTTGTTTTGGGGTTGAGCGGATGGCGCGGGCGATTGAGCGGGTGAGGCACTTGTTTTAATCCCAACGCATATAAAAACGGCCCACGCATTCAATATGCAGGGCCGTTTCTATAAAGGTAGGAATCATCGTACTTTACGATTTTCATCGCGCAATACGCCGTCTGGAGCAGCGTCGTTGCCGTTCATGTTGCCGTTTAGATTTTTGTCGTCACGAGCGCCATTGATATCGTTGTTGTCATCGATCATTTTATCACGTGTGCGATCCAGACCTTCGCGCGTGTCCTCCATGATGCCATCACCGTTGCCGTTCATGATGCCACGGTCATTGTTGTCGTCAAGACCGTCGAGATTTGGGCCCATGCGTTCGTCACCGTTAGGTGTGTTGTTACGTTCCGTCTCTTGCATAGGCGTTTCGTTATTGCTTGGTAGTGCACCGTTGTTCGTATTACATGCGGTTAGAACGAGTGCGGAAGCAAAAACTACGGGCAGAGCTTTTCTAATCATAAAAAATTCCCTCCTTTTTTACGAGCTATGAACCATACGTTTTGGTATGTTCATCGATAGCTTGTGCGGAAAGGAGAGAACTATTCGTTTTAATTATTTGTATGACCTGATGTGGTTTCCAATACGTTTTGAACGTATACGGCTTCCGCTTTGCAGCCATAATCATAATAGGTGTCGAGATCTTGTTGTAAAATTTCAATTTGCGCGATCTGCTCTTCCGTTGGTGGATCGTTGAGGATGCGAATTAGTACTTCCTCCACGCGCTCCGCTAACTCTTTATGGAAGTCGGGATCTACTTTGACGTCGTCAGGAATCTTGTCGTACCAAAGTGCTTTGGTCGTAATGTATTCCCGCCAGTTCGCGTAAAATTGTTCGATGTTATATTCTTCTGCAGACCAGCCGATTTCACTCATATATTGTTCGAATGATTGAGAAATGGAACGAGTGATGCTGCTCTTAATATTTGGAGAAAGCTTTTTTAACATGCTGTAGTATACCCTCCCACTGTATGCCCATACTGGCATTCCAATGATTATTATATCAATATTTAGTACGGCATCATGATGTTATTGCTCTTGGACGGGTCCGAGTGCGAACGTAATATCTGCTTCACATGCCACTTCGCCTTCGACGGTTGCGATGGCTTTTCCTTTACCAATTGTTCCACGCAAGCGGACAATTTCTACTTCGAGACGAAGCGTGTCGCCTGGTATGACTTGACGCTTGAAACGGCAGTTGTCGATGCCGGCAAAAAATGCCAAACGGCCTTTGTTTTCTTCTTTTTTGAGTAGAGCAACTGCGCCTACTTGAGCGAGTGCTTCCACGATTAAAACACCTGGCATAACCGGGTAGCCCGGGAAGTGCCCGTTGAAGAAGTCTTCATTAATTGAAACATTTTTTAAACCGACTGCGCGCTTGCCTTCTTCGAGTTCTTCGATGCGATCGACGAGCAAGAATGGATAGCGATGCGGGATAATTTCTTGTATTTGTTGAGCGTTCAGCATGAAATATGTCTCCTTTATTCCAGAGGTTCTGAAGAATTCAGATGTTTCTGTCCTTATTTACCGTTCATGATATCAAAAATATGCTGCCATGTCTCTTTTTTGAAGACATCGCCTGCTTGGCCGTCACCGATTACACTAAAACCAACCATTGTACCTGCTATGGCCGCTAAGATAATCAACAACAGTATCAGTAGCAATCGCAACCAGATGGGAATCATGCGCACTTGAACCCAGCGCATTTCGCTTATTGGTTTTGTAGACTTTTTGGAACGTTCTTTACGTGGCCATTTTGACGCAATCTTATCCCAAAATGTCGCGTCCGTTTGTTCTGGCGCCGGTAGTTTTTCTACAGGTTCCGTTTCGATTAGAGGTGTTGGTTCTACTACCTCTTCTGAAGCGTCAGGAGTTGTTTCTAGCGCTTCCGTCTCCGTTATCGGCTGAATATCTTCCAAAACTTCTCCGTCTGTCGTAGGAGGCTCTGCAAGCGTAACGGCCACTTCGTCCATTTCAGGTGTTACGACCGGATCTGTTTCCGTAAGTTCAATCGGATCTTCCATTTCTGTCGGTTCCGCAGTCTTCAAGGGCTCGAATGGTTTCACCGGTGAGAGTGGTTCTGTTATTTTTTTGAAATTTTTATCTGTCATAGTAAGTACTCCTATTGCACGCGTTAGCGAATGCCGTTAATTAAGCCCATCATCTGGTCCGCCATGGTTACGGAACGCGCATTGAATTGATAGGCACGTTGCGTCGAGATTAAATCCGCCATTTCTTTTTCATACTCTACGTTGGACGTTTCGAGCGCTTGATTTTGTAAGCCAATCTGATTTCGTCCAGCACCTGTCAATTCCGTCAATAAATCATTTGCTGTCAGTCCGATTGCCGCTAGATCTGTGGGCAAACCAAAGCTGGTTGCCGAAAGCTGAACCATTGAATCAGGCTTTTCTAAGACGGTGACACCTAGATTAAATTCCTGCGTTCCTTGTGGTGTCGTGACTTGCAATACACCATTCGGACGAATTTGATAATCGGTCGCTTGTCCTGAAAAGACGATTGGACGGCCAGCGCTATCTGCCACTGCGAGTCCTTCTTCATTAACTAGCGCATTGTCGCCATTTGCAGCCGGTGATAAGTAGAAATTCCCTTTACGTGAATAAATGATTTCTTCTCCGCCGTCTGTCGGCTGTATTAAATTAAAATGTTGTTTCGGCTCCGTTAATGCAAAGTCTAGCTGACGGTCCGTTAGTTGGACAGAGCCTACTTTCCAGTTCATCTGCAGGCTACCGAGGTGCGCGCCGGTGCCCATTCGAATGCCGAAATCTGAGCTGCGCTCGGCTTGATCTGCTTTATCATTATTCATTTGTTGGAATAACAGTTCCTGGAATGTAGCGGCCGAAGACTTGTATCCATGTGTACCGACGTTCGATAAATTGTTGCCAATCAAGTCGAGACGGTGTTGCAGTTGGTTCATCGTATTCGTCGCTGTGGTCATCGTGCGAATCATCAAAGGTCACTTCCTTTACGCATGCTTCTATATGTAGTCATTAATTGACTCGTCCTACTTCATTGACTGCTTTTTCCATACTGCGGTCATAGGCTTGTAGGATTTTTTGATTGGCTTCAAATGCACGGTAGGCTGTCAGCATATCCGTCATTGAGCGCGCGGCATCGACGTTGGAATCTTCAAGAAATCCTTGTTGCAACGTGTACGTACCGCCAGTTGGTAACGCATTGCCGTCGATTGTCGTGTAGAGTCCGTTATCTTGTTTAGATAGAGTGTCCGGACCGTCAGAGTAAGCAATACCTAATGTCGCGACTTCCGTTTCGCCTGCGAAGATCGCTCCTGAATCCGTCACGCGAATATCATTACTTGTCAGTTCGATCCGATTGCCCGCATCGTCAAGGACGTATAAGCCGGAGGGATTGGTTAGGTACCCTTCTGCATTGACAGTGAAATTACCGTTTCGTGTGTAGAATTGACCACCGTTCTCGCCTTCTAGCGTGAAGAATACGGTTCCTGCAACACCTGTCTCTTCATTTACTTCCATCGGTCCATCCACTAATGCGATATCAGTCTTCTGTTCCGTTTCACGCAACTGTCCTTGCGCAAATAATGGCAAAGTTTCTTGCATATAAACACCTGTCGACAGTTCGCCTACTTTGGATAGATTCCTAAAGTTCAAGCCTTTTTCCGTCGGCACGCGCATCGAATCTAAGCGGGACATCAACATGTCAGGGAATGCACGAATCGTCGACTGCTCCGCCTTATAGCCTGGCGTGTTAGCGTTCGCGATATTATTTGATAGCATTTCTGTACGGCGCTGCTGTGCAATCATGCCCGATCCTACTGTATAAAAACCACGAAACATTCCATTTCACTCCTTTGCATCTTGATGTCGAATAATCGTTGTTTTTAGTATACACTACTTACCGCCTGATGGTAGGTCAAATTATGCGTGTTGATCTTTTACCATCCCACTCCATGAGCAAGGCCGTTCCATCTATAATACAAGTGAGCCCATTTTCCGCAATGAATACCGGAACGTGGAGATGTTCGGATAATAACGTATCAATTCCAGGTAGCGATGCACCGCCACCGATTAATAGAATGCCGCGCTGTGCAATATCCGCAGCGAGCTCGGGCAGTGTTTCTTCCAGTGCATTCCTTGTCGTCTCCACGATTTTACTAATCGGTAAACGCAATGCCTGATGAATCTCTTCCGCCGTCACTTCAATTGTTTTCGGAATACCTGTCGCGAGGTCGCTACCGTGTACGTTCATAGCATTCGGTTTCTCTCCATCCGTCAACACAAGACCCATGTCTTTTTTCACTTGTTCAGCCGTTTTTTCTCCTATATACACATGATGTTTTTTTCGAATATGTTGGATGATGCACTGATCAAAATGAAGGCCACCGATATTCGTTTTTTCAAACGAGACGATTTCTCCCATTGAAAGAACGGAAGCATCTGTCGTGCCTGCACCGAGATCGACTATCATATTGCCTGAAGGCGTAGATATATCCATACCTGTGCCAATCGCCGCCACTTTCGATTCTTCCTCAATGACGACTTGTTTGGCTCCGGCTCCCATCACCACTTGGCGGATCACACTTTTTTCCACTCGCGTCGTATCCGCTTTACAGCCAATCGTAACGTGAGGTTTGATACGCCGGCTTTTTCCTAGCGCTTTTTCAAGGAAGTGCCTGATCAACACACGGGCCATTTCGAATTCCGCAATGTTCCCAGCCTTCATTGGACGTATGATCTGAATATGTTCCGGTGAACGACCAATCATTTGATAAGCCTCTACACCAAAGGCCACAGGTTCATCGGTACGTTTATCGATCGCAATGACAGCCGGCTCATCGATGACGAGACCGTCGTCTTTCACAACTATCAATACATTGGCGGTACCCAAGTCTATCCCAATATCTTTTGAAAACATCGTGACCTCGACCCCTTCCTCGTACGTCCTGTCTGATAACACTCATTAGCTGTTTATTATATCATATTTCTACTTTATTTGGCAGTGTTCGAGGGCAGTCGTCAAAACGAAAAGCCGCCAGCAAGTTAGCGGCGGCTCGTGATTTATTTAAAAGCAATCGTTGCATGAATGGCTTTTTGCCACCCTTTGTAGAGTTCTTCACGTACAACTTCTTCCATATTCGGCTCAAAAGGTCGGTCGAGACGCCAGTATTCTGCGATTTCCTTGCGATCCTTCCAAAACCCTACCGCTAGCCCCGCAAGATAGGCCGCGCCAAGTGCCGTCGTTTCATTGATCGTCGAACGCTCGACTGGCACATTAAGTAAATCTGCCTGGAATTGCATGAGGAAATTATTATTTACTACTCCCCCATCAACCCGTAACGTTTTCAATGAAATCCCAGAGTCCGCTTCCATTGCGTCCAGCACGTCTTTCGTTTGATACGCAAGTGATTCAAGTGTCGCCCGTACGAAATGCTCCTTCGTCGTACCGCGTGTCAGACCGAATACGGCACCTTTGACGTCGCTATCCCAGTACGGTGTGCCGAGTCCTACAAATGCCGGTACAACGTAGACACCGTCAGTAGATTGGACGCGCTTGGCATAGCTTTCGGTTTCCGACGCTTTACGGAACATACGCAGTCCGTCTCGCAGCCATTGAATCGCGGAACCCGCAACGAAAATACTGCCTTCCAGTGCGTACTCCACTTTCCCATCGATTCCCCAAGCAATCGTCGTCAGTAAACCGTGTTCAGATGTCACGGCTTTATCTCCTGTATTCATTAGCATGAAGCAACCGGTACCATACGTGTTCTTCACCATGCCGCTTTCGAAGCACGCCTGACCGAATAAAGCCGCCTGCTGATCACCCGCAATACCCGCGATCGGTGCTGCGTGACCGAAAAAGTGCTTGGTGTCTGTGTGCGTGTAGATTTCGGACGATTCGCAGACGGTTGGCAGCATCGTTTTCGGTACGTCTAATAGGTTGAGTAGTTCTTCATCCCACTGTAGTTCATGAATATTGTACATGAGTGTACGCGATGCGTTGGAGTAGTCGGTTACATGCGCTTCGCCACCGGATAGTTTCCAGATGATCCACGTATCGATGGTGCCGAATAACAAGTCGCCGTTGTTCGCTTTTTCACGCGCCCCTTCTACGTTGTCCAAAATCCATTTCACTTTCGTCCCGGAGAAATACGAATCAATCAGTAAGCCCGTTTTCGCTCGGAATACATCATGATGTCCAGCTGCTTTTAGTTCTTCACAAATGTCAGCAGTCTGGCGGGATTGCCAAACGATCGCATGGTAGACGGGAGCGCCAGTATGCCTATCCCAGACAACGGTCGTTTCGCGTTGATTGGTAATACCGATCGCTTCAATTTGCGTGGCCGAAATATTTTTTTCAGAAATGACCGCTGCAATGACGGATAGAATCGAGCTCCAAATTTCATCCGCATTATGCTCCACCCAGCCAGACTGCGGAAAATACTGCGTGAATTCCTGTTGCGCTGTGTGGAAGATGTTGCCCTTTTTATCGAATAAAATTGCACGTGAGCTCGTCGTACCTTGATCGAGCGCTAGAATATATTTTTTCGTCATGATGCATTCCTCCCGTTTGCTTTAGTTGGTGTTTATTATACATGTTTTTGGGTTGAGTGGCTGTGGGAGGGGTGGGTTATTAAGCGGGTTGGGTGATGTATGGAGCGTTTGCGGATTGAGCGGGTGTGGCAACACATAGAGAGGCCCACCCACCCCAGAACAGAATCCATCAAACAAAAGCTATCCAGATACATTCCTCTGGATAGCTTTTCATAATTTTAGGCTGTTTGTATAGGTACAGTATATTACGGCTTCATTTTCAGTGTGGCTAGGCATCTGCTTTTTGTGCTTCGGTTTCATTTTTCCATTTTTGACGGGTGGCTTCTCCTCCGCGCAGGTGGCGGATGGATTTGTGGTAGGCCAGAATTTCCGCGACTTTCCGTGACAAACATGGATCTACATTTGGCAATCGTTCGGTCAAGTCTTTGTGGACCGTGCTTTTGGAGTAGCCGGTCGCAGTGGCTAGCGCGCGCACTGTCAAGTTGGTCTCGATCAGTAGCTTGCCCAGTCGTACGCAGCGTTTTCTAATTTGCTCGTGCACGCCCTCTTCCTTTCTCTATTCACTCCTTTGACTAATGTAGTCTATGCGAACATGTATCAACATATGAAAAAAGCCATTCCGGGGGCTGGAATGGCTTGAGTGATACGTATTAAAATGCTAGGAAATCGTGTGGGTTTACAGATACGCCATCTTGCTGGATTTCAAATTGCAAGTGGACGCCTGCTTCAGGGTTCCATTCATTCTGAGTGGTCGTGGCAAGCACTTGTCCTTGTTGAACGACGTCGCCTTCTTTAACGAGTACGCCTGTTAATGAGCCATAAATCGTCGTCTTACCATCCGCGTGTTTCAATCTAACTTCTGTTCCTTTGAATGAATCCACGATGACTTCTTCGACTGTTCCACTCATTGCCGCTACGGCTTCGAATGGTTCACCATCCATCGATAGGGAAAGTCCTTTGCTGGTGACGTACGTCTGGTTGAATACGAGTAGTGCTTTCTCACGCACTGCTTCGTCTGCTTCTGCATCATAAAATTCTTGTAAGATGGCGACTTGCTCTACTTTACTTTCATCGAATGGATACTTCAGTGTTTCTTTTGTTGCGTTTGTTTCTACCGTACCGCTTTCTTTTGGCTGATCTACTTTTGCCACTTCAGACGGGACAGAATCTTCCGTCGTCAATGCGGTGTATCCCCATACCATGCCGATGAATAAAAGCGCTACGCTCGTATAAATGGCAGGCCAGAACCAGCCGTTCTTCGTTTTCTTGTTCTCCTGAGAAGGGGCCTTTGGTTTTTCTTCTCGCATATTCATCACCTCACTTGCATTCTTTGCAAGTTACGGGGATTTTAAACATCGATCTTCAGGTAAATTTATTTTTTGGATTTTTGTGCCTGTATAATAGTGTGACACGATTTGATCTGCAGTCCACCCTTTTTGTGCGAAGGCTTCTGCACCGTATTGACTCATCCCGACGCCATGGCCATAGCCAACGGTCGTAATATGGACGATTTGGTTGTTAATGTCATACGCAATATTGAAATCAGTTGAAGCCAAATGAAGTTTTTCTCGAATTTGCCGTCCGCTCGCTTCATATTGTCCCGCTATGATTTTCTGGACACGTCCAGTTTGATTGCGGACAAGCTTCAGCTCTCGAAATTGATTGGCGCCCCAGTTGAAACCTAGTTTTCGATTCCATTCGGTCAATGTTAGTTCTTGCTTGCGCTCCACGGTAGGCGCTACCTCTTCTTCTCCGGGACTTTCAACGCTCTGCAAATATTCGACCGGATTGCCGCTGAAGTTTTGCGCGGCTTCCGTTTTGCCATTAGATGTAGAGAAGAACATGGCCGATATAATTTCTTCCCCGTACACAATAATTTGGCCTTGCGTCTCTTTCGCAGCTTGGCGAACTTTCTTTTCATTGTCCTTGAATGACTTGCCCCAGCGCTCTTTACGTTCAGCTTCCGTACGGTAAACTTGCGCGGAGACATCTTTAGCAATCGGCTTGATTCCTTTATCGGTGTTTCTGGCGGCATATGTGCGGGCTGCAATGACTTGCGCTTTCAGTGCTTCTGGATGAAAATCGGCAGGCATCTCACCTGCTACCACTCCGACCACATACTCTTCAAGCGAAATCGGCTCGTCCACACCTATGACTGTGATCAGCACATCGCAGTACTTCTCCTCTCGTTGGTCTACCAGTTTGAATTCTGGCGCTTGTCTTACTAGAACGGGAATAAAAAATAATGTGAGAATGATGAATAAAAGCAATAGTTTTTTGTACATACTGGACTATATGTTGTAAGGAGATTGTGTATTCATCTTGGAGAATGAAAAAACCATGAACAGCAAACTGTTCATGGCTTCGATCTTTATACTAATTGAGATTCCGTAACTTCTTGTTCAGTTGAGACACGTGTTATGTCTGCGCCTAGTGCTTTGAGCTTCTTATCGAAGTCTACATAACCGCGATCCAAGTGAATCAATTCAGTCACACGTGTCACGCCTTCTGCTACGAGTCCGGCTAGGATGAGTGATGCAGCAGCACGCAAGTCTGTGGCTGCGACTTCCGCACCTTGGATTTTTGAAGGGCCTGAAACAATAACAGAACGTCCTTCGATTTTTACATCCGCGTTCATACGGCGGAATTCTTCAACGTGCATAAAACGATTTTCAAATACAGTTTCCGTTAACACACCGATACCGGTAGCTGTTAACATCAGTGCCATCATTTGTGATTGCATATCAGTTGGGAAACCTGGATGCGGCATAGTCTTCAAATCGACTGCCTTAAGTGGATGATTCGCTCTCACACGAATTCCTTCATCCAACTGAGTGATTTCTACGCCCATTTCCGTCAATTTGGAAATTAATGCCGTAGAGTGTTCAGGTACTGCGTTGTCGATTGTCACGTCTCCACCCGTAATGGCTGCAGCTACCATGAATGTCCCAGCTTCGATACGATCCGGAATAATATGGTGAGTCGATGCATACATTGTCGTTACACCTTCGATACGAATATTATCCGTACCCGCACCTACTACTTTACCGCCCATTTCATTGATGAAATTCGCCAAGTCGACGATTTCAGGTTCTTTGGCAGCGTTCTCGATGATGGTTGTACCTTCAGCAAGAGCAGCAGCCGTCATAATATTTTCTGTTGCGCCTACACTTGGGAAATCCAAGTAGATTTTTGCGCCTTTCAATCGGCCGTTTACTTTCGCTTCCACATGGCCATGTCCAAATGTAATTTCTGCTCCCATCGCTTCGAAGCCCTTCAAATGTTGATCAATAGGTCTTGAACCAATTGCACAGCCTCCTGGCAATGCGACACGCGCGAATCCGTTACGCGCTAGTAACGGTCCCATTACTAAAATGGATGCGCGCATTTTACGTACAAATTCAAATTGTGCTTCATCTGCTAGTCTTCCACGTGAATCTACGATGACTTCCCCTTTTTCCGGATCATGCGTGATTTTTGCGTTCAAACTTTTAAGCACTTCATTAATCGTCCGTACATCTGATAGATTTGGAACGTCACGAATGACATTCACTCCTTCAGATGCTAATAAAGCAGCAGCCAAGATCGGTAATACCGCGTTCTTCGCACCTTCTACACGTACGTTCCCTTGTAAAGTCCGTCCGCCGTTAATAATAATTTTTTCCACCAGTAGCCCCTCCGAGTCCAATTTATCCTTCACCCACAGCCTATTATCAATAATCGTCTATAAACATTTTCATTGGTGTTGCAGCTCATTTGTTAAATTCAAATTCCACATATAAAACATATACTATTGTACCTTGTAAAACCTTACTAAACAAGTAACTTCCGGCGCAGTTTTGTGCTATTTCTTGCGTGATGTAGTATATGTGGGGATCTGACACAAAGTGATTGCATTTGATCATTCATTTATAGCCACATTACCGTTATTACCCGCTAATTCTACATTTTACACGCAATGGGAGATATTTTTATTACATGTATATTACAGTTTAAGCAAAATAGAGAGCGTTTCGAGATTTACGTCTCAGTTGTTGACAAGCAGTGAATTCTATAGGCTTTACCTATCCATGTAAAAAAACTACACCATATCTTGAACTTCCGTTTTAATTTCCTTCAGCTAGAGTTCTGTATTCTGTCGGTCGTACCGATAGAGCTTCAGCTGAAGGAAATCAAAACCAAGTTGCCCATCTTCCTGACCAGTAGGATATGTCTAAAAAGAATTTTGATACGGTGGAGCCGATAGCAATACTTAACAAAATAAACAAAAGTTGTGTTTGGAACACGCGGTTTTTCCGTATGATGTTTTCTGGCAAGATTGCTTGTAGAGCGATGAAACTAATGCCGATGAAGAATATATGCGATACGATCGCGAGTAATGGATTGCTCCCTAGCATGCTGTCCATCGTTTCCACTCCTTTTTCTAGGATATAGAAAAATAGGCAGACAGAGATTGTCTGTCTGCCCATTTCATTTAAAGATTAAATACGTTGTTCATACACTTGCATGCGGTTGATAGCACGTTGTAAATCAAGCTCTGCTAACTTTTGACTAAGGGCATCAGTTTTGTTCTGAAGATCTTGTTCAGCTTTTTCAGCAGCTTTCTTTGCACGTGCGATATCAATGGACTCAGCCAGTTCCGCACTCTGTGCCAATACAGTGACAACTTCAGGACGGACCTCGATGAAGCCTCCGTGGACTGCGACTGTTTCTGTTTTGCCATCTGTTTTTAGGCGAAGTGCACCAATTTGAAGCGGCGCGACCATCGCGATGTGACCGGGTAGAACCCCGATCTCACCAGCTTCGGTAACTGCAATCACCATGTTCGCATCCATTTCAACAACAGGGCCGTCGGGAGTGACGATATTCACTTTGATTTTACTCATTTTTTTCCCTCCTGGTCCCTTTTCTTAGACTTCTACACCCATTGCTTTTGCTTTTTCGATAACTTCTTCGATACGTCCAACTAAACGGAAAGCATCTTCCGGTAAGTGATCATACTTACCTTCTAGAATTTCAGCAAAGCCTTTGATTGTTTCAGGAACTGGAACGTAAGAACCTTTTTGTCCTGTAAACTGCTCAGCAACGTGGAAGTTTTGTGACAAGAAGAACTGAATACGACGCGCGCGATCAACGATCTGCTTGTCATCTTCATCTAACTCGTCCATACCTAAGATTGCGATGATATCTTGCAATTCACGGTATCGTTGAAGAGTTGTTTGTACTTCACGTGCTACACGGTAGTGTTCCGGTCCAACGATTTCTGCACTCAATGCACGTGAAGAAGAAGCTAGTGGATCAACAGCTGGGTAGATACCCATCTCTGAAAGTTTACGCTCCAAGTTCGTTGTTGCATCTAAGTGAGCGAAAGTTGTTGCCGGAGCTGGATCCGTATAGTCATCCGCTGGTACGTAGATTGCTTGGATCGATGTAACCGATCCTTTATTTGTAGAAGTGATTCGCTCTTGTAACTGACCCATTTCAGTTGCCAATGTCGGCTGGTAACCAACCGCAGAAGGCATACGTCCAAGTAGTGCAGAAACTTCAGAACCTGCTTGTGTAAAGCGGAAGATGTTATCGATGAACAATAGAACGTCTTGTCCTTGCTCATCACGGAAATATTCAGCCATAGTCAAGCCAGAAAGTGCTACACGCATACGTGCGCCTGGTGGCTCGTTCATTTGACCGAATACCATTGCCGTTTTCTTGATAACGCCTGAATCTGTCATTTCAAAGTACAAGTCATTTCCTTCACGCGTACGCTCACCAACACCAGCGAATACGGAAATACCACCGTGTTCTTGTGCGATGTTGTTGATCAATTCTTGAATTAGAACTGTTTTACCAACTCCAGCACCACCGAAGAGTCCGATTTTACCACCCTTGATGTATGGTGCAAGCAAGTCAACTACTTTAATTCCCGTTTCAAGAATTTCTACCTCAGTAGAAAGGAATTCGAATGTTGGTGCAGAACGGTGAATTGGGTCACGTTGTGAATCAGCAGGAACTGGCTCACGCAGGTCAATTTCCTCACCTAGTACGTTAAATACACGTCCGAGTGTAACGTCGCCGACTGGAACAGAAATTGGTGCGCCTGTATTAATAACTGACGTACCGCGTTTCAGACCATCTGTCGAGGACATCGCAATCGTACGAACTGCATCATCACCAAGGTGAAGTGCTACTTCTAAAGTCAATACTTCAACCACTCCGTTGGAACGATCGATATTAACCTTCAATGCGTTATAGATCTCTGGAAGTTGTCCGTTTTCAAACTTTACGTCAACAACTGGACCCATAACTTGAAGAATATGTCCATTACTCATGCTTTTCCCTCCTGTCTTACTGTTTCAAATCTATTATTCGAGTGCTGCTACGCCGGCTACGATTTCAGTGATTTCCTGAGTGATCGCTGCTTGACGAGCGCGGTTAAATTGTAATGTTAACGAATCGATTAGGTCAGACGCATTGTCTGTCGCCGTCTTCATCGCTGTCATACTGGAAGCATGTTCGCTCGCTTTTCCATCGAGTACCGCTCCATAAATGAGGCTCTCCGTGTATTGTGGGAGAAGTGTTTCGAGAATCGCTTCTGCTGAAGGCTCGAACTCATAAGATGATGAAGCTGATACAGATGAAATATCTGTGAGTGGAAGCAATTTACGTTCAGTTGCTTCGTTGGAGATGGCGGAGATGAAGTGGTTGTAATACAAGAACACTTCATCGTAAACGCCTTCTGTGAACATGCCAACAGCCCGATTCGCGATATCTTTTACTTCTTCAAAACGAGGGTGATCCGAAAGTCCGATCAGGCTTTCTTCAATCTGGAAGCCCAGACGGCCGAAGAATTCATAGCCTTTACGACCGATCGCGATAATGACCACTTCATCTTTCGATTTATGGCGTTGTTCGATTGCACGGGTAACCGCACGGAAAATGTGCGAGTTATATCCACCAACAAGTCCACGGTCAGAAGTAACTACGATGTACGCAGACTTCTTTACGGGACGTGCAGTTAATAAAGGATGCCCTGAATCTTTCGTTACGGCTGCAATAGCACCCACCACTTCTTCTACTTTATCCATGTAAGGTACGAATTTCTTCGCATTGACTTCAGCACGGTTCAGCTTGGAAGCAGATACCATTTGCATCGCTCTCGTGATTTGACTCGTCTTTTTTGTTGAAGCAATACGGCTTTCTATCTCGCGTAAGGACGCCACTGGCTATTCACCACCTTTATTTTAAGATCCATTCAAGGAAAATTAAGCTTCAGAAGTCACAAAGTTTTTCTTGAATTCGTTGAACGCTGCGCTCATTACGTCATCAGCTGGAAGATCTTTCGTTGTACGGATATGATCATACACTTCCGTATGGTTGGATTCTAACCAGCTAGTGATTTCACTTTCAAAACGCAATACGTCTCTTACTGGAATATCGTCGAGGTAACCGCGTGTCAGTGCATATAGACTGATTACTTGGTATTCGACTTTCAACGGCTTGTTCAAGTCCTGCTTCAAGATTTCAACTGTGCGGTGACCGCGGTCCAGTTTCGCTCTCGTAGTAGGGTCAAGATCCGAACCGAATTGTGAGAATGCTTCTAGTTCACGGAATGCTGCCAAGTCCAAACGAAGTGTACCGGCAACTTTCTTCATTGCTTTAATTTGCGCTGATCCACCAACACGGGATACGGAAAGACCGGCGTTGATCGCTGGGCGTACACCTGAGAAGAATAGGTCAGACTGCAAGAAGATTTGTCCGTCTGTAATAGAAATTACGTTTGTTGGGATATAAGCAGAGATATCTCCGGCTTGTGTCTCAACGAACGGCAATGCTGTAATAGATCCTGCTCCTAGTTCGTCATTCAACTTTGCAGCACGCTCAAGTAGGCGGCTGTGTAGATAGAAGACATCCCCTGGATATGCTTCACGACCTGGAGGACGACGAAGTAGCAAGGACAGTTCACGGTAAGCTGCTGCTTGTTTAGATAGATCATCATAAACGATTAGCACGTGCTTGCCTTCGAACATGAATTCTTCTGCCATCGAAATGCCTGTATATGGTGCCAAGAATAGCATTGGCGACGGGCTTGATGCAGATGCAGTAACGACGATTGTGTAATCGAGTGCACCGTTTCTGCGTAGAGTTTCAACAACTCCACGAACAGTAGATTCTTTTTGACCAATTGCAACATAGATACAGATCATGTCTTGGTCCGCTTGGTTTAGGATTGCGTCAATTGCAACAGTCGTTTTACCTGTTTGACGGTCACCGATGATTAATTCACGTTGTCCACGGCCGATCGGAACAAGAGCGTCAATCGCTTTGATTCCTGTTTGCAATGGTTCGTGGACTGATTTACGCGCCATAACCCCTTGTGCAGGGCTTTCGATAGGACGAGTTTTTGTTGTATTGATTGGACCTAGTCCATCAACCGGTTGTCCAAGTGAATTGACTACACGTCCGATCAATTCTTCTCCGACTGGTACTTCCATAATACGGCCTGTACGACGAACTTCATCGCCTTCTTTAATGTCTGTGTATGGCCCAAGGATAACGATACCTACGTTGTTCGCTTCCAAGTTTTGTGCCAGACCCATTACGCCGGTAGAGAACTCAAGAAGTTCCCCCGCCATGACATTGTCGAGGCCATGAGCAAGTGCGATACCGTCACCTACACGGATTACAGTACCTGTTTCACTTACTTCCATTTCAGACTGATAATTTTCGATCTGTTGTTTGATCAGACCGCTAATTTCCTCAGCTTTGATGCCCATGTATGTCACCCCTCTTAATTCAAATTAATTGATTAATTGACGTTCCAGACGCGCCAGCTTTGCACTGACACTACTGTCGTAAATTTGGTTGCCGATCTGAAGGCGAATGCCACCGATCAAGCTTGGATCAATAATGTTCTCGATATGCAATGATTGTTTTCCTACTTTGTGCGCAAAGGCAGTAGAGATAGCTGTACTTTCTTCAACTGAAAGCAAACGAGTAGAGTAGACTTTCGCTTCGGCAACTCCGGAAGCCTCGTTAGCGAGTTCCTGGAAGTCTTCGATTAGATTGCCTATTTCTTCAATACGGCCTGCATCGATCAACACATATAGTGTGTTCAATACAAGTTGGTTTGCTCCACTGAAAAGTTGCCCAATCAATTCTTTCTTCTTCTCAATAGAAAACTTTGGCGAAATTAATAACTCGTCAAATTGTTTTTCATCAGCGAATACTTTTTGTAATTCTTTTAGATCAGCTTGCACGGAAAGCGTTTGTTGCTTTTCCTGTGCTGCTTCAAATAATGCAACGGCATAGCGTTTTGCGATTACCGATTGGCTCATCGCCCTTCGCCTGCCTTCACAATCGTTTCTTCAATCAATGCGCGGTTGTCTTCCTCAGAAATTTCTTTCCCAAGAACCTTAGACGCAGCCAAGATAGAAAGAGATACGAATTCTTCGCGAACTGCTGCAACTGCTTTCTCTTTTTCAGTAGCAATTTCAAGAGTTGCAGATTCTTTCATACGGTTAGCTTCAGCGCGTGCAGCCATAATTAGCTCTTCACGTTGAGTATCACCTTGTTTCTTCGCATTCTCTACGATAGATTGTGCGCTTTCGCGTGCTTCTTTTAATAAAACACGTTGCTCTTCAAGAAGCTTTGCAGATTCTTGACGACTTGCTTCGGCTTGTTCGATCTCCGTAGCGATTAATTGCGCTCGTTGATCCATCACGCCCATTAACGGACCCCATGCAAACTTCTTTAGAAGTACCATGAGAATCGTGAAAAATACTACAGTGACGATAATGTCGCCTAAATTTAGACGTTGGTTTAAACTTGCTAAAAATCCTGCGTCAGCGTTTGCTGATAAGAGGACGAAGGTATCCAACACGATTGTTTCACTCCCTTCAAGAGCTCATGACTCTTTCGTTTCTTACTCTAATTGGAACATTCTATTATTCAGATCTATCAGTTGTTTAAATGTTGACATAAAGCAATGGCGAAGACCGAGACTGCATGCTTCGCCATATAACACAAATATTATTTGTTCATTACGATAAACGCGATAACAGTTGCGATGATTGGAAGTGCCTCAACCAATGCAACACCAATGAACATTGTTGTTTGTAGAACGCCACGTGCTTCTGGTTGACGAGCGATCCCTTCAACTGTCTTAGAAACGATTAAACCGTTACCGATACCTGCACCAAGTGCACCTAGACCAACTGCAATAGCTGCTGCTAATAAACCCATACCTGCCATTTTGTATTTCCTCCTAATATTCTTTGTGGTTTTGTTCCCTGATTACAGGGTAAATATATGTTTAGTGATCTGTGCTGACTTTGTGAGCCATATAGACCATCGTTAACATAACGAAGATAAATGCTTGGATCGCCCCGATGAATACCGAGAAACCGAGCCATGCAAGTGCTGGTATAACAGCTCCGGCAAGACCGAAGATGCTTGAAGCACCCAATGTTGCAAGTAAACCAATCAAGATTTCACCTGCGAAAATGTTACCGTAAAGACGAAGACCAAGTGTCAACGTGTTTGCGAATTCCTCAATGATCTTTAGTGGTGCCAAGAATGGAATTGGCTGGAAATATGATTTCAAGTACTTGCCCATTCCGAGCTGTTTCACACCATAGTAATGCGTTAACGCAACAACTGTAGCAGCGAGGGTTAACGTGATAACTGGATCGGCTGTCGGTGATTTCCACCAAAGTTGGTCATCCCATACGATTGCGAATGGAAGTCCAATCATATTTGCAACAAAGACAAACATGATCAAAGTGATGCCTAGTACGTGGAAGCGGCCTCCCGTTTTCCAGTCCATGTTATTTTTGATGATGCCTTTGACAAAGTCCATGACCCACTCCATGAAGTTTTGCATACCCGTAGGTTTCATTTGAAGCCGCCGTGTAGATGCAACTGCAATCAGGAAGACAATCAGACACGTTACAAACAACATCAGTATATTCGATGGGTTAAACCCGATTCCGAATAAAATAAACTGTGGATTTTCATGATTCACGTTTTTGTTCACCTCCCCTTGCTAGTAAAGTGTCATTGCTTCCAATGGAACAGCAGATGACCAGTAAACAGCAATGCATAGGGTATCATTAACCCGATTACCGTGCTGATCAGATCAAACTCCTCCGGCATAACGAGTGCAATGGCCGTAGCCCCTACACCTGATGCAAAACGTAAGCCCATACCTAATGACTTCGCTCGCTTCCCTTCATCGATAGAGCGGTCAAACCGTTCCATCCGTCGAACGAGAATCCAAAAGTTATACATACCGAAAAGTGAACCTAAGATGAGCCCAGCGAAGATTGTCCGGTAGTCCAAGAAGAACCAACCGAGCACGAACAATGCAAGCAAAAAAAAGAAACTCTTCTTCTGCTGTTTGAAAATTTCCTGCATACTTTGCATTGTTTATTCTCCCAATTCGTATTTTGGATTACAGCGTCTGAAGTGTTCAGTAATTCCCGACTTGTGTCGAGTGTTGAGTCTTTGTCGTTTTGATATTTTTCAACGACATAGATTCCTTGTGAAGAAATCTGGAAATTGTAAGTGAATCGCCTTTTCCGTCCACCAGGTGACGTTGCTATGTGCGACGTCGACAATGTGTTAGGAAGTAGCGCTTCCGAGTGAAGACTTGAAACCTACGAAACATGATTTCTGTACTCAATTTATGTATGAGTTCCTTATCAATCTTACCCTTTGTTAGCATACAATAGAGGGTTTTTTATGTCAATTGATTCAGGTGAATAAATTCACAATGTGTTCTCTTTGTCAAACATTCGACATATTTGTTTTCTGTCTTTATATGGTGGTTTTACCGTTTTTTCTAGAGTGGAATATTGCTAGTGTTTTTATATTGAAATGTTCTGGGGTACATGGGTTTATTACTATGAAATGCTGACGGGGTGTCGGGGGTAGGGATTGGCGCTTCGGAGGGGACACTTTCCCATGGGCCCGCGCGCCAATCCCTTGCAGTGAAAGTGGGTGGTACTTTTCTTAGTTCATTGAAGTTAGATTTGTGGTTGAGTTGGAAGGTGAAGGTAACAACCCCTCCCCTCTCTTAACAACTATATTTGCAAACAACAAAAAACAGCAGATGAAAGTTCTCTGCTGTTTTAAGTCTTATAGTGAATGTAAATATTTGAGTAGGGACTCTACTATTCGTGCTGATGCGTGGCCATCGCCATATGGGTTGTGGGCCTTGGACATTTTTTCGTATTCCGCATCATCGGATAACAGTGCGTCGGATAGTTGGAAGATGTTTTCTTCTTCTGTTCCCGCTAAACGCAGTGTCCCCGCATCGATACCTTCTGGGCGCTCGGTTGTATCCCGCAAAACAATGACAGGTTTTCCAAGCGAAGGTGCTTCTTCTTGGATACCGCCTGAATCTGTGAGGATGATGTGCGAACGCGCTGCGAAGTTATGGAAGTCCAACACTTCAAGCGGCTCGATCAGATGAATGCGGTCGTTGTCGCCTAGCAGTTCATCCGCCACTTCACGTACAGCTGGATTCATGTGTACCGGATAGATCACTTGAATATCATCGTGTTTGTCGAGCAAACGATTGATTGCACGGAACATATTGCGCATTGGTTCACCGAGGTTTTCACGTCGGTGTGCTGTCAATAGCACCAAACGATCGTCTCCAAGCTGATCGAAAATCGGATGATGGTATTCCGGATCTACCGTCGTTTTCAACGCGTCGATTGCCGTGTTGCCTGTGACATAGATGCGCTCTTTGTTTTTACCTTCATCTAGTAAATTTTGCGCTGATTTCTCAGTTGGTGAAAAATGAAGATCCGCAATAACGCCCGTCAGTTGGCGATTCATTTCTTCAGGATACGGTGAAAACTTATTCCACGTACGTAATCCTGCTTCAACGTGACCAACCGAAATTTGATTATAGAACGCAGCTAGACTCCCGATAAACGTCGTCGATGTATCACCATGGACAAGCACGATATCCGGTTGCGCTTCTTTCATTACTTTGTCCAAACCTTCAAGGCCGCGTGTTGCCACATCGATGAGTGTTTGACGGTCTTTCATAATATTCAAATCATAGTCTGGTGTGATGTCAAAAGTTTCCAGCACTTGGTCCAGCATTTGACGATGCTGCGCAGTGACTGTCACGATGGATTCGATTTCATCAGGGTGCTTTTCTAGTTCAAGAACAAGCGGCGCCATTTTAATAGCTTCCGGCCTCGTACCGAATATCGTCATCACTTTCCATTTCTTAGTCAATGAATGATCCCTCCATTATTTCGTGCCGAACAAACGGTCACCCGCGTCACCTAGTCCAGGGACGATATAGCCGTGTTCGTCCAGCTTTTCGTCAAGTGCTGCAATATACACGTCCACGTCCGGATGAGCTTTCGTCAGCACTTCGACGCCTTCAGGAGCAGCGACTAAACACATAAATTTAATGTTCACTGCGCCACGCTTTTTCATCGAATTGATCGCTTCGACCGCCGTTCCCCCTGTCGCAAGCATCGGATCCACTACGATGAATTCGCGCTCCGCCACGTCAGAAGGTAACTTTACAAAGTATTCAACAGGCTTTAAAGTTTCTGGGTCGCGGAATAATCCAACATGTCCCACTTTTGCAGCCGGAATTAAATCGATAATGCCGTCTACCATGCCAATTCCCGCACGTAAAATCGGAACAATCCCCAATTTCTTCCCTGCCAAGATATGAGATTTAGCTTCGCAGACAGGTGTTTGAATCGTAATTTCCTGCGTTGGAAGATCCCGTGTAATTTCAAACGCCATAAGTGTGGCTAATTCGTTCACAAGCTCGCGAAATTCTTTCGTTCCTGTATCGGCCTTTCGTATAAACGTCAGTTTGTGCTGAATTAATGGATGATCAAATACATGTACTTTTCCCATTGGTATCGCTCCTTTTCGGAATATCTTGTACATTATAACAGAAATCGATCGTCAAGCGCAGTGAACTTGTGTGATTTGTCGTAATGAAAATAATGTGAGGAGGATATTTAATTTTATGAAGATTTATATTTCTTTGGGGATCGCTCTATAAACCGGGCCAACCGCTCTATAACCCCCAACAATCGCTCATAAACAGCCGCCACCACATAAAAAAACGCCTGACACAAGGTCAAGGCGTTAGTTTTCTTACTTATATAGAGGATGCTGATCCGTTAGAGCTGTAACAGCTTTGCGTGCTTCGTCTTTTGCTGATGGGTCTTCGTGGTTTTTTAATAATGTTGCGATGATACGTCCCACTTCCACCATATCTTCTTCAACGAAACCACGAGTGGTAACAGCCGGTGTACCGATGCGTATACCAGAAGTGATGAATGGACCTTCTGTATCGAATGGTACGGTGTTTTTATTTACTGTAATACCGATCTCGTCCAATACATGCTCTGCTACTTTACCTGTTAGGTCAAGTGATTTTAGCTTCACAAGTACAATGTGGTTGTCTGTGCCGCCAGAAACGACGTCGATACCTTCTGATTGTAGTTTTTCAGCCAATGCTACAGCGTTTTTCTTCACTTGTTGTGCATATTCTTTGAATGAAGGATCCAATACTTCTTTGAACGCTACCGCTTTTGCAGCGATGACATGCATTAAAGGACCACCTTGAACGCCTGGGAATACGGTTTTGTCAATTTTTTTGCCAAATTCTTCAGCTGTTTCTTCATTTAATAAAATGATACCGCCACGTGGTCCGCGCAATGTTTTATGCGTTGTGGATGTCACGAAGTGTGCGTGTGGAACTGGGTTTTGATGCTCACCTACTGCGACTAGACCCGCGATGTGTGCCATATCTACCATCAAGTATGCGCCGACTTCATCCGCAATTTCACGGAATTTCGCGAAGTCAATTGCGCGTGGATATGCACTTGCACCCGCAACGATCATTTTTGGCTTGTGCTCAAGCGCTTTTTGACGAACGTCTTCATAGTCGATTACTTCTTCTTCTTTTGTTACACCGTAATCTACGAAATTATAAAGTTTTCCTGAGAAGTTAACTGGTGAACCGTGTGTTAAGTGGCCGCCGTGGGAAAGGTTCATCCCAAGAACAGTATCGCCCGGCTCAAGTGCTGTGAAATACACAGCCATGTTGGCTTGTGCGCCAGAGTGTGGCTGTACGTTTGCATATGCCGCGCCGAAAATTTCTTTAACGCGATCGCGTGCAATGTTTTCGACTACGTCTACGTGCTCACATCCGCCGTAGTAACGCTTGCCTGGATATCCTTCAGCATATTTATTCGTCAAGTATGATCCTTGTGCTTCCATTACTGCTTCCGTTACGAAGTTTTCAGATGCGATTAATTCGATATTCGAGTTTTGACGGTTCTTCTCAGCCATGATTGCTTCATAAACTGCTTCATCATTGCGTTGTACATTGCTTAAGTCCATTGGATAGTATCCCCTTTTTTCTGATAGTTTTATATTTTCTTGTATTGTACACGGTTTATTCGTATTTCGCACGACTTCCGCCAATTAATTTTGGACGAGTGGTCGCAAGTGTGATGACCGCTTCACCGATTTTATCAATCGACGTGCGGATCGGTACTACAACCGGCTTCATTTGCATGCCAATTAACGTTTGTCCGATGTCGATACCGGCATTTGCTTGCACCGATTCTACTACGACGGGATCGCTAAATTGCTTGTATGCATAGGTAGACATCGAGCCACCCGCCTTAAAAACGGGCACGACGGATACAGGTTCCAAATGAAATTGCTGCGCCGTCTTGCGTTCCAATGTGATGGCACGGTTGATATGCTCGCAGCCTTGGAAAGCTAAATGTACATGGTATTTATCCGCGAACGCTTGGAGCGGTGCGAATAAAGCCTCTCCTATTTCAAGTGCGCCGTTCGTGCCGATGCGCGCACCTGCCACTTCAGAAGTAGAGCAGCCGACGACGAAAATCGTCCCTTCGGCAGGTGGTGCTTGTTCGGCAAATTCGGTCAATGCTTGTTCTAGCTGCAGTTTCCATAATTGAATGGCATCCACTTGTTCCACCTGCTTTCTTTAGTTCTTTTCAAGTTCCATCATTTTATTTATGCGGCGCTCATGACGGCCGCCTTCAAATTCTGTTTCAAGCCAAGTGCTAACGATTTCCCGTGCCAGCCCTGGTCCAATAACGCGTTCCCCCATTGCTAACATGTTGGAATCATTATGTTCGCGTGTTGCTTTAGCGCTAAATACATCATGAACGAGCGCGCAACGGATTCCTTTGATTTTATTGGCGGAAATGGACATGCCGATTCCTGTGCCGCAAATCAAGATTCCGCGGTCTACTTTCCCCGCTACGACGTCATTCGCTACGGGTACCGCATAGTCCGGATAATCGACGGAAGTGTCGGCATCTGGTCCGTAGTCGATATATTCTATGTCGAGTTCGGTTAATAGATTGGTGATCTCTTTTCGGAGATTGTTGCCTCCGTGGTCTGAAGAAATTGCAACTTTCACTGCGCACCCTCATTTCTATTTTTACTTATCGCTTATTCTATCATTGTTCAATAAAAAAATCATCGGTTTTACTGTACTCTTTTTGAAATTTTCATTTTGAAACGTTGAAGTTTTGTCATAAAGACGAATGTTGTATGAATAAAACGAAATCATCGTACGTGTTTTGGAACTACAAAGTCGTATTCACCTCGTTGCAAGAAGAAGATCAGGCGCTTAATTCGGAATTTTCGACCTATCGAATCTGCGCGAGTACCTTGACCCTCGCTTCACAAATAAAAAAAAACGATCCAGAGTGTAAAACACCTCAGCATCGTCATGATTTATTACACGGGCGTTCGGTCGAACTTCCGGATCACTTTGTACAACTCTTCCGATTGCTCCTTCAGCTCCAACGCCTTATTTTTCGTTTGATCTATAGACGCTACCTGCTCTTCCGTGGCCGCGCGAACTTCTTCTGCTCCCGCTGAAGTATGCTCTGCAATCGTCGCTACTTCTAGCGACTGCTTGGCCGTTAGCTCGATTGTCTGCATTTGGTTACTAACGATTTGGCCAATTTCTTCTACATAATGCGCCATCGTCTGAATGGTGGCGGTCATCGTTTCAACGTTTTCATTTGTTTTCGTCGCACGTTCGGCCTCAGTGGATGCCGTTTCTACTTGTTGCTTCATTTCCGCTACGACTTGTTTGACGTCAGATTGGATCGTTTGAACAAGTCCGGAAATCATCTGGACGGCATTTGCACTTTCATCCGCTAAGTTACGAACTTCTTCTGCCACGACAGCGAAGCCTTTACCATGCTCTCCTGCCCGCGCCGCTTCTATAGAAGCATTTAGCGCCAGTAAGTTTGTCTGCCCCGCGATGTTGCCGACAAGTTCCACGATTTCGCTGATCTTATGCGCATTTTCATCTAGTACTTGTATCGTTTCCAATGAATGCTCGCTTTGATTGCTCATTTGATGAATCCCCGCTAATACCGATTGGAAAATTTCCGTTGTCGCGTGTAATTCTTTTAACATCACTTTAGATTGCTCGGATGATTGTCCCGCTCGATGATTGACTTCCACGGCCAGTTGACGAATATCTTCAATCGCATTGACCGTTTCCCGAATCGACTCCGATGTGTTTTCTGCACCATTGGAAATTTCTCCAATAGTGCGTGCAATGGCATCGGATTGGCCGGACGCAGCGCTTGTCTCATTCGTCAATTCATCGACAGATTGGGCAGTAGCTTGAAAGTTGGATTCAATTTGTTCAATAATGCTGCGTAAATTGACGACCACTTGCTGGAATGCTTTGGAAACGGAATGAATTTCATCCGATGAGTTCGGCAACTGAATGTCCGCACCGATTTTCCCATCCGCCACCTTCATAGCGGCAGTTTCCAAACGTTGCAACGGCTTGGTCAAAATGGTACTAAACATGGCCGCTAAAATACCCGACCACATAATGCCCATCGCATATGTAAGCAGTTGAAAAACGAATGGCCGTACATTTGGAAAGAAAGTTGGCTGTACCCAGTTAATGAATACAGCACTTGTCGTATACGTAATGATTGCAAGAATCACAATAAATAAGACGAGTTTCGCTCGTAGTCCTACTTTTTTCGGTTCATTCATAAGTTCCCCTCCGCTTGTTGTCGGATGACGGAGTTAATGAGTTGAGTCAGCTCATGAAATGTGGTGCGGTAGGTTTCCAAATCACCACCATATGGATCATGCACATCAAGACCTGTCATTGTACCCGCGTATTCTTTTAACGTAAACACTTTTTCTTTCATTGCAGGATAACGACTGTGCAGGAAATCTCGATGATTCGCTGTCATCGTTAAAACAATATCCGCCCACTCCATATCAGCAGACTTGACTTCATTAGAATATGGAGTAAAAGGGATTTTTTCTTCCGTCAGCAACTGTGCGGAGTTCGCGGAAATCGGCAAGCCATCCATCGCATGAATACCTGCTGATTTCGCGGTAATACCTGGCACATTGGCATGATTGACTAACGCTTCTGCCAAAGGACTTCTACATGTGTTGCCTGTACAAATAAAATAAATATTCATTTTCTTCACCTACTTTACAGAATAACGGATTTATGAGAGAAAAGATACACTATTTTTAATAAATAAAGGACAATACACCCATACATATGAATACGATACCTGCCAACCTTCGAATAAATGTCCCATTAATTACACGCAGACGTCCTGCGGATAACAAAGCAATAGCCGAAAACGTAAAAGAAAAGAAGCCCGATACGAAAATAAACAGCCATTTATTCAGCTGCATCATACCGAATGTCACACTCACCCCGAATGCATCCACGCTGACGATCAGCGCTAAGAAAAACGGGGAGATTTTATTGACCACTGACGGTTCATCGCTGTCCGAGAGAAGAATGTGAAGTCCGATGAGTGAAAGCAGTACACTCGAAAGTGCATGGCCCCATCCTGCGAAATAGATCATCGCCCATTCCCCTGCGTAGAAACCGATAAGTGGCAGCAACATATTCAGTATAGTAGTCCACAGCAAGATCATCAATCGACCCCGCCGCAGTTGGAGAAATGTATAGACGATTAGAATATCGATCGTTGTAACGATAGCCGCTATGATTTCTATCAAAAAATAAGCCCCCTCGCAAGTCTCGCATCTACTCATCCTATGCGGTTGCTGAAGGAGGCTATTCATCATTAGCGAAATGTTATTCGGTGAAACGCTTGCCGTCTGATGCTTTATCTAGACGATTCATAAACGCTGCACCGATACCCGAATGATCAGTCTCAACGGCAAGAATCATATCTGCCTCTGTATTGTCGCATTGACGAATCGCTTTATAAAGACTTGATGCCATCGCTTCACGATTATGGATGGAGCCTGTGGAAAAGTACCAATCCGCTTGTTCTGTGTATAACTCATCCGGTCCGATGATTGCGACACGTTTATTTTGTTGATGAATGGTCTTTAGCGCATGGGCAATAGAATTCGCATTCGGCTCGATGATCAACAGCGGTGCTTCAGGTGCGTAATGGACATATTTCATCCCCGGCGCACGTGGTGTTGACGTTTGATCTGCAGGTAACGCAGCCATATGGACTGGGCCAATCAAATCCTCCAACTGCTCTTTCGTAATACCGCCCGGACGCAAAATGACAGGCGGTGTAACTGTGATATCCAAAATGGTGGATTCAAGGCCTACCCCTGTCTCTCCACCATCCAAAATCAACGGAACTCTACCAATTAAATCATGAAAGACATGATCCGCTTCCGTCGGGCTTGGCTTGCCGCTACGATTTGCACTCGGTGCTGCTAACGGCTGGTCTAATTTGCGCAGTAAGGCCAATGCTATCGGGTGATCCGGCATGCGGATGGCTACTGTACTAAGTCCAGCCGTGACGACATCTGCAATGACCCCAGGCTTTTTCTTCATAATTAACGTCAATGGTCCTGGCCAAAATGCTTTCATTAATATGTTTGCAATTTCTGGGATATCGGTTGCGTATTTTTCAATGTCTGACTGGTTCCCAATATGTACGATCAGCGGATTATCTGAAGGTCTTCCTTTCGCTTCGAAGATCCGCTGTACTGCTTGCTCATCAGTCGCAATGGCTCCCAATCCGTAAACTGTTTCAGTCGGAAAGGCAACAATCCCCCCGGAATTCAGGATATCCACAGCTTGTTCATAGATTCTATCGTTATCCACTAGGTTATCCACTATTTCCCGCATAGTGTCCACTTGCTCAACCCCTCTTTATACACATTTTATCTATCTTATCCACAATAAATGTGAATATGTTCATTTGAACAGCGACTTTATCCACTCCCAAACGAAGAATGTAACAGGTTCTTGTTCTTCTGTTTCACTCACTGTCGCTTCTTCAGGGAAGCAAACATTCGGAAACAATGAACACCACCAATTATCGCCCCGACCCGCTCCGATTTTCACAACATAGGCATCGTAAACGTCTTGCGGCTGAATGAAATACCCTACCCGTTTCGGCGGAATCACTGCGGCACTGTGCTCAAGCGTTACATGCGCGCCATTCACTTCTGCTTTCGCGATTGCAAGAAGCGTTGGCTCTAACATTTGAAGTTTATCATTGACTTGCTCCACGTTCGTCGATTGATTGATCGCCTGCTCAAGTAATGGCGCAATTTTTTCTTGCACATCTCGTTTCACTTGTTGATCTTCCACAGTATTAGAGTTTGCGAGAATACGAAATTGCGTCGCTTCACTTGTAGCTGCCTGCTGACCAAATACAAGCAACACCGCTTGAATAGTAAGTAATATAAGTACAAATTCTATAAACGCCAATAGTTTCGAAGTTTGATTCGGTTGTTGGTTAATCGGATAATCTTGTAACATGTCATCCCCTCCTGCACTCTATCTTGACCCGTAGGAGGAGATTTTATTCATCGAATCTCACAAAATATCATTCGATCTTTTTTATTGATATCCTGAACGATTTCTACTGTCGCTTCCGGAAAGGATTTTTGTAAGTATTCTTGTACAATAGCTCCTTGCTGATAGCCGATTTCAAAACCGATGAGCGCGGGATGATTCATCAGAGGCGACAATTTTTCCGCTAGTCTGCGATAAAAATAGAGACCTTCCTCTTTGGCGAACAGCGCAGTTTGCGGTTCGAAATCGTAAACAGTTGGTGACATAACAGATTTTTCATGATCCGCGATGTACGGCGGATTGGATAGGATGATATCCCATTTTTGCGATTTCAACGGTTCTTCCATATCCCCTTGCAAAAAAGTGATATCTGCATCATTGCGCTCAGCATTGCGTTCTGCGACTTCAAGCGCCGCTTCACTGAAATCAGTGGCAGTTACTTTTGCAGTCGGTCGTTCCTTTTTGAAGGCGACAGCAATCGCCCCACTTCCCGTTCCAATATCCGCCACTTGAATGACTCGATCTCCGAATAATTGGTTCGCTCGTTGCAATGCATAATGGACGAGTTCTTCCGTTTCAGGACGTGGAATCAGGACGTGTTCATTGACCTCAAATAAATAGCCGTAAAATGACTCTTCACCGAGAATATATTGAATGGGTTTACCGGTCAATAATTCCGTGATGATTGCCCAGAATTGTGAAGACGTTTCGACCGAAATATGTTCACGAAAACTGGCTAAATAATTAGCCTGACTCATTCCTGCGACAAAACGCATCGCCATTTCAGCTGCATGCGTGTCCATTTCGCGTTCCTGCAATAATTGCTGCGCTTGTTGCACAGACTCAAGCACAGTCTTAGTCATTGCGATCCAAACTTTCCAAGCGGTGTGCTTGTTCTTCAATAATCAACGCATCGATTACTTCATCCAATTTCCCTTCAATAATCTGATCGAGTTTTTGAATGGTCAAACCGATTCGATGGTCAGTCACACGATTTTGCGGGAAGTTGTATGTGCGAATACGCTCTGAACGATCCCCTGATCCAACGGCAGTTTTCCGTTTTTCATCGTATTCGGCTTGCACTTCTTGCATAAACTTATCGTAGACACGCGCACGCAAGACTTTCATCGCTTTTTCTTTATTTTTAATTTGAGATTTTTCGTCTTGAATCGATACTGTCGTACCCGTCGGCAAATGCGTAAGGCGCACTGCAGACATGGTCGTGTTGACGGATTGTCCACCCGGCCCCGATGAAGCGAATGTATCGGTACGGATATCTTTATCATGAATTTCAATTTCTACTTCTTCTGCTTCAGGCAAGCACGCAACGGTAGCAGTCGACGTATGTGTTCGCCCACCCGATTCCGTTTCCGGTACACGTTGCACGCGGTGCGCTCCATTTTCGTACTTTAACTTGGAATAGGCACCTTTGCCATCGATCATGAAGATAATTTCTTTAAAACCGCCAAGTTCAGTCGGTGATGAATCGATGACTTCTACTTTCCAATGATTCATTTCCGCGTAGCGTGTATACATACGATATAAACTACTAGCAAATAATGCTGCTTCGTCTCCACCTGCAGCGCCACGGATTTCCATGATGACACTTTTATTGTCATTTGGATCTTTCGGAATCAGCAATACTTTTAATTGTTCTTCAAGAGACTCGATACGGTCTTCGAGTTCATCCATTTCCATTTTGACTAATTCTTTCATTTCGTCATCAAGTGGCTCATCTTGCATTTCTTTCGCATCGTTATATTGAGTGTAAACATTTTTGTATTCACGGTATACTTCGACCGTGTCTTGTAAATCAGATTGTTCTTTCGAATAGTTCCGTAATTTATCCAGATCATTGACGATTTCCGGGTCACTAAGTAATTCATTGAGTCGATCATAACGGTCTTCCACTGCCTGCAGTCTATCGAACATAGTTGGTTCACCTCTTCTGAAATTATGGGGTATATACTAGTATATAGCAGAACCGTCTATCCTTTGTTGCTTAAGGATAGACGGAAATATGTTTATTTTACATGTTGCGCACGACTAACGGGCACTTCGTGGTGCTTGCGGCAACGTGGTTCGTATGCTTCGGATGCACCGACAAGAATGATTGGATCATCTTGGCATGCGGGTTGTCCATCTATTAATCGTTGCGTTCGGCTCGAAGGCGATCCACAAACGGTACAGACCGCTTGGAGTTTTGTCACCAGTTCGGCCACTGCCATTAATTCTGGCATCGGTCCGAACGGTTCGCCTCTGAAGTCTTGATCGAGTCCTGCAATGATCACGCGAAATCCGCGATCAGCGAGTGTGATCGCGACCTCAATAATATCTTGGTCGAAAAATTGAGCTTCATCAATGGCGACCACATCGAAATCATCTGACACGAGGTTCGGTATTTCACTCGCCTTGGAAATAGGATTAGCGATAGTGGATGCACCGTCGTGGCTGACAATTGCTTCCTCGCTATACCGATCATCAATTGCCGGTTTGAATACCGCAATCTTTTGTTTGGCAAATTCTGCCCGGCGAATGCGGCGAATGAGTTCCTCCGATTTACCTGAAAACATACTGCCGCAGATGACTTCCATCCAGCCGCCTTGCATTGAAACGTACATGGTCAATCCCCTTTCGATGTTGTGCTTATGTATATGTGGTGATGATGCGATAGAATGGTTAACGTGCGACTATGAGCGGGTGGACATACAGATTGAGCACTTACGCAAAAAAGTTCAGCATTAGCTCCTCTACAATCGCGGAACTACGCAATAAATTAATAAAAATACCCGTCTGGCATGATTGCACCTGACGGGTATCTGGCTTTTATTACTCTTGTCCTTCTGACTTGATGCCGTATTTTTTGTTGAAACGGTCAACTCGTCCATCTGCAGTAGCAAACTTCTGACGGCCAGTATAGAATGGGTGACATTCTGAGCATACTTCCACTCGAATATCTTCTTTTACAGAACCTGTTTCAAATGTATTGCCACATGAGCAAGTTACTGTTGAAAGTTTGTAATTGGGATGAATTCCTGCTTTCATCGATATCTCTCCTTTCGCCCTGAACCATCTGGAACAGAGTGTGAAATTATGGATGTTTTATTAACCAGTTGTCAATAAAACGATCGATGCCGTACACGACCCGTGTTTGTCAGCCGTATATGCGGTGTACAGAAATACTGTACTTGATTAGTATAGCAAAATCCGCTACGTTGTGCAACTGTTTGATTTGGATATTTAATGGGATTGGCGGACTTGGTTATGGGTTGGATTACCGCTATAGCTGCAATCTTTACTTAGTAAGTACGCACATCAATCATTTACATTTAATTAAGAACAAAACAAGAAAATCCAAACCCTAAATCTTAGTAAATCAGATAAGTCCTTTACCTTTTTTCGCTTTCATTTCTTCGTTAAGCTTATTGAAAAATTCTTCATTGGTTTCAGACTGGCTCAATTTTTTCATGAAGCGTTCGGTGAAGTCGTGGGAATCTGAAAATGTCTTTCTGATGGCCCACAGTTTTTCCAAGTTGTCTTTCGGAATGAGTAGTTCTTCTTTTCGCGTGCCCGAGCGACGGATGTCGAGTGCCGGGAAAATTCTGCGTTCGGCTAGGTTGCGGTCTAGGTGTAGCTCCATGTTGCCGGTTCCTTTGAATTCTTCGTAGATGACTTCGTCCATGCGCGAGCCGGTTTCGACTAGGGCTGTTGCAAGGATGGTTAAGCTCCCGCCTTCTTCGATGTTACGTGCAGCACCAAAGAATCTTTTTGGTCGATGGAAGGCCGCTGGGTCGATTCCTCCGGACAGTGTTCGGCCGCTCGGTGGGATGACTAGGTTGAATGCGCGTGCTAGCCGTGTGATGGAGTCCATTAAGATAATGACGTCACGTTTACTTTCGACAAGACGCATTGCGCGTTCGAGAACGAGTTCTGCCACTTTGACGTGGTTTTGTGGCACTTCATCGAATGTGGAACTGACTACGTCTGCTTTAACAGAACGTTCGATGTCCGTTACTTCTTCTGGACGTTCGTCGATCAGTAGTACAATGAGTTCCGCGTCAGGATGGTTTGTTGTGATTGAATTGGCGATTTCTTTCAACAACATCGTTTTTCCGGCTTTCGGGGGAGCGACGATTAATCCACGCTGACCAAATCCGACTGGAGAGACAAGGTCCATGATGCGTGTGGAAACATTGTTCTTTGATGTTTCCAAATTAATTTGACGGTCTGGATACAAAGGTGTTAATGCCGGGAAATGAACGCGTTCGCGTGCGACTTCTGGATTTTGCCCGTTGACTGCTTCCACTTGTAGTAAACCATAGAAACGTTCGTTTTCTTTTGGTGGACGGACTTTACCTGTTACTTTGTCACCGTTACGTAGATCAAAACGACGGATTTGAGATGCGGAGATGTAGATATCTTCCGAACTGGATGAGTAATTAATAGGACGTAGGAATCCGTATCCTTCCGTTTGAATAATTTCGAGGACGCCTTCCATGAAGAAGAAACCTTCTTGTTCAGCGCGAGATTTTAATATAGCGAAGACCAATTCTTTCTTTGTCAGTTTGCTATAGTTGGTAATCTTAAACTGCTTCGCCAGAGAGTAAAGCTCTTTGAGCGTCATATTCTCGAGGTCCGCGAGGGTAATCATTGTCATCTATGCGTACACCACTCTTCATTTATTGTATAGAAAATTTGGCACAGTAAATAGAAAGGAGAGTACGTAATGTACTTCCTTTCCTTCAGTAGCCGGACATTATGGATCTAGATAGTTTTAGGAAATAGGAACCCGGTTGTGACACCGGGTATTGAGGGAGTTAGTTTTGCATTACGAGAAGAGGTTTTTTCTTCATGCTGTGGCGACCTTCTACGAAACGAATAGTTCCTGATTTCGAGCGCATAACGATCGACTGAGTTCGGCAGTATGCACCTTTAAACTGCACGCCATCCATCAATTCGCCGTCTGTTACGCCAGTTGCTGCGAAAATACAGTCGTCACCTTTTACCAAATCGTCCATCATCAGAACTTTGTCCACGTCGATGCCCATTTTCATGCAACGTTCTCTCTCTTCATCATTAGAAGGAACGAGACGTCCTTGGATTTCTCCGCCTAGACATTTCAATCCGACCGCCGCGATTACCCCTTCAGGAGCACCGCCTCTTCCGAATAAAATATCTACGCCTGTATCATCGAAAGCCGTGTTAATAGCGGCTGCAACGTCGCCATCTTCGATCAATTTGATACGCGCACCCGCTTCACGAATCTCTTCAATGATTGCTGCGTGACGTTCACGATTCAAAACAGATGCCACTAGGTCAGATACTGATTTATTTTTCGCTTTTGCTACAGCCTTCAAGTTATCTGTAACACTTGCGTCGATATCAATTTTACCTACCGCTTCAGGTCCTACTGCGATTTTGTCCATGTACATATCCGGTGCATTTAGTAAGTTGCCTTTATCTGCAACTGCTAGAACAGCTAGCGCATTCCATCCACCTGCTGCTACAATATTTGTACCTTCAACTGGATCAACAGCGATATCTACAGCAGGTCCGTGGCCTGTTCCAAGCTCTTCACCGATATATAGCATAGGCGCTTCGTCCATTTCACCTTCACCGATAACGACTACACCTTCCATAGGAATTGTATCGAATACTGTACGCATTGCTTCTGTCGCTGCGTCATCTGCTTCGTTCTTCAAACCGCGTCCCATCCAGCGAGCTGCCGCAACGGCTGCCGCCTCTGTTACACGTACTAATTCCATTGATAAACTACGTTCCATAATGTTTTGTTCCTCCTGTTTGCGGTAAGCGCGTACATGCGTATTACCTTTCATTTGCCTACGTCCGCATCCATCGGCTACTTTCTAAGTAATGGATGTGTCGTTTGAGTCCATTATACACGTTTTGGCAATTAGCGTCACTCAGAAATTGAAGATGGAGTGAGCACGTTCACTTTATTGATATCGGCACCGAGATGTTGCAACTTCTCAATAATATCGCCATAGCCCCGTTCAATATGTTCAATTGCATGAATCTCTGTTTCTCCGCTTGCTAATAATCCCGCGATCAATAGCGCGGCTCCCGCTCGTAAATCTGTAGCTTCAACCGTTGCAGCTTGCAATTCAGTTGGTCCTGTTATGATAGCTGATCGACCTTCTACTCTACCGTCCGCATTCATTCGACGAAGCTCATCGATTTGTTTAAAGCGCGCTGGATAGATTGTGTCTGTCAGGATGGATGAACCTTCTGCCTGTGTCGACAAAACACCAAATGGTTGCTGCAAGTCTGTTGGGAATCCTGGATACACGAGAGTTTTCACATCGACAGCGTGAAGTTTTTCGGTTTTCGGAATGTAGATCTGTTCTTCACCGACTTCTACTTTCACGCCCATTTCACGAAGTTTTGCTGTTACGGCTTCAACGTGCAACGGAATGACGTTATCGATTGTGACACCATCACCAATTGCAGCCGCCATGATCATATGTGTGCCTGTTTCAATGCGGTCTGGAATGATTGTGTGTTTCGTACCATGCAATGTTTCTACGCCTTCGATACGAATAACGTTCGTTCCTGCACCTTTAATATTCGCGCCCATATTGGAAAGCAAAGTCGCGACATCAATAATTTCAGGTTCTTTCGCTGCGTTTTCAATAATCGTTTTGCCTTTTGCTTTAACTGCGGCCAGCATGATATTAATCGTAGCCCCCACGCTGACGACGTCTAAATAAATTTTCGCGCCATGAAGTTCATCTGCACGCAAATAAATAGCGCCATGTTCATTTTCGACTTTTGCGCCAAGTGCTTCAAAGCCCTTTATATGTTGATCTATCGGGCGTGGACCCAAGTGACAACCTCCAGGTAACCCGATGACTGCGTGCTTAAACTTGCCAAGCATCGCTCCCATCATATAGTAGGATGCACGAAGTTTTTTTACGTTACCGTTAGGCAATGGCATAGAAATGATTTCAGTTGGATCGATGATCATCGTGCCATCTTTCATTTCTACTTTGCCGCCGATTTCTTCGACGAGCGCCTGCAATGTATAGACATCTGAAATTTCGGGAAGACCTGCAATTGTAACAGGTGAGTCAGCTAGAATAGCAGCGGGAATAAGTGCCACTGCGCTGTTCTTCGCTCCGCTCACTCTGATCGTTCCTTGCAGTCGTTTTCCCCCTTTGATTTTATAAACGTCCATTTCAAGCTCCTTTTGTTCTATCACTTATTCGCTCTGGTTTCCCAGTCCTTCAAAAACTGGTCGATTCCTTTAGTTGTCAATGGGTGTGCAAACAGACTTTGCAGTACGTTGAATGGAGTCGTTGCAATATGCGCTCCTGCAAGTGCGGCAGCTGTAATATGCTGTGGATGTCTGATAGAAGCTGCGATGATTTGTGTATCTACGTCGTGAATTGTAAAGATATCCGAGATAGTTTCAATTAATTCGACACCATTTTGGCCAATGTCGTCTAAACGTCCGATAAATGGTGAAACGTATGTCGCGCCTGCGCGAGCTGCAAGCAAGGCTTGATTGGCACTGAAAATGAGCGTGACGTTCGTTTTGATACCTTCTGACGCAAATACAGAACAAGCTTTCAACCCTTCAGGTGTCATCGGTAATTTCACCGTGATGTTTTCTGCAAGTGCTGCAAGTTTACGCCCTTCTTCAATCATACCTTCTGCATCCAGAGCGATTACTTCCGCACTGACAGAACCGGGTACGAGTGCCGTAATTTCTTTCAAGCGCTCATGGAATGAAATATTTTCTTTCGCAACAAGCGATGGGTTGGTTGTGACACCAGAGATGATCCCCCAGCTATGCGCTTCTTTAATTTCCTCAAAATTGGCTGTATCAATAAAAAATTTCACGTGTGTTGTCCTCCTAGTTGTGGTTTATTCATTTAGCTAAAAAGCAAAAGAAGGAGACGTAGTGCGCTCCTCCTTTGTTCTATCGAAACTCTGTAATTACGCTTGCTTTGAACTACCGAACTCGCGCATTTTGCCGATTACTGTTGCTTTAATCGCTTCGCGCATTGGTCCAAGGTACTTACGTGGATCATAGACTTCGGAATCTTCGTTTAAGATGTCGCGTACAGCTTTTGTGCCTTGAATTTGATTTTCTGTGTTGACGTTGATTTTGGATGTGCCAAGTGAAATAGCACGTTGAATATCCTTCGTTGGAATTCCAGTACCGCCGTGCAACACGAGTGGAATATCTCCTTGCTTAGAGATTTCTTCCATTTCTTCAAATCCAAGATTCGGTTCGCCTTTATACGGACCATGTACAGAACCAAGTGCAGGTGCTAGACAGTCGATACCCGTCTGAGCTACAAGCTCTCTACATTCAGCTGGATCTGCATAAATAACGCCGTCTGCAATCACGTCATCTTCCTGACCGCCTACTACGCCAAGTTCAGCTTCTACCGATACATTATGTTGCTTTGCGAAATCTACCACTTTCTTCGTGATTTCAATGTTTTCTTCAAGTGGCTTAGAAGATGCATCAATCATAACAGACGTAAATCCTGCTTCGATCGCTTCTTTACACTTCTCAAAGCTAGAACCGTGATCCAAATGAATTGCTACCGGCACAGTTGTACCGTAGTCTTCCATTAATCCTTTGACCATCATAACGACTGTTTTGAATCCGCCCATATAACGAGCAGCGCCTTCTGAAACACCTAAAATAACGGGTGATTTCTCTTCTTCAGCAGCTTGTAAGATCGCTTGCGTATATTCCAGGTTATTCAGGTTAAATTGACCGATTGCATATCCTTGCTCTTTACCTTGAATCATCATTTCCTTCATCGAGACCAGTGGCATGTAAAATTCCTCCTTGAGTTTCCCACGAATTTTTATGAGTTTTCATTATATTAATTTCTATCCACTAGCATATCAAATTCATGCGCTGATTACTACTATCAGACGTCTAGTAATCCCAACCTTTTTAAGATGCTATCACGCACTTCGAATATATCAAACGGCTTGGTAAAGTGCTGATCAATACCAAGTTTATCGGCATCTTCAAGTAATTCTATTTCACTGTACGCCGTCATCATCATGACAATTGCGTCAGGCGAGAGGGTTCGGATTTCCCGTAATACTTCGACGCCATTCATACCCGGCATTTTCATATCGAGTAAAATACAGTCTGGATTATGTTTCTGAACTATTTCTAACGCTTCTTTTCCATTTGATGCAAGCGCTGTCATTATTCCTGTTGGTTTGAAGATTTCCTCCAGTAATAATCGAATCCCTGGTTGGTCATCTACAATTAATAAATGCTTCATTCATCCATACAACTCCTATCCCCTAATTTCACACGTTTGATTTTACGCGGTCAATTTAATCCTACTATTATGATCAGTATAAACTAATTTTAATTATTTCTCTATTCTATTTGTCTATGTCATATTATTCAAGAAAATTCCAACAATTCCTCTATTTTTTCGTCAACTTTTTTTGCACTTCTTTCTTCTGTCACCTATACTGAGCTTTTGGAGGGATTTATATGAAAATATTGACGACACAAATTAGAGGTCTTCTGGAGAGAATCGCAGAAGGACAAGAAGAGTCGATAGAAGAAACTGCTCGTTTATTGGCCCAAGCGTTAGTAGGCGAAGGACGAATCATCTTAGCAGCTTTTGATGAATTAGAAGCTGTTACTGCGACTGCACTGGACGGTGTCGAAACGTTAGATGGGGCTATTCGTTACACAAAAGAGCTGGAGCTGACGACAGCGGATCGCGTATGGTTGCTTGTGCGAAAGGCAGATCATCCCGTCGCGCTTGAGTTGGCACAGAAGCTAGCAGATCAATTCGTTCCGTTCGCTGTGTTGGCTGCAGATAAAGAAGATGATGACAATGAACTCGCTTCTCTTGCCTATACGTATATTTCGACAGGTTTGAAAAAGGGCCTGATTCCAGGTGCTACAGGCGAAAGAATCGTACAACCCCACGCGCTCGCTGCGTTGTTTGTCTATGAGGCAGTAAAGCTTTCGATCGATGATATGTTGGCGGATGAAGAAGACGAGCTGTGACTTGGGGTAGGCTGGTAATAGTGTCGGGATAGGGATTTGCGCTCTAGGCGGACGCGTTCTGGAGCGGAAATCCCATGCACTCACTACACTTTCTTATCTCCAGTCATATATAAAGTCAAAAATGCCCACAGAAGAAAAGTCTTCTGTGGGCATTGTTTTTTAGTTTTTATGCTCAAGCGCCGCGCGGATAAAGTCGCGGATCAGTGGAGATGGACGATTTGGGCGGGAAGCGAATTCCGGATGGAACTGGCAAGCAACGAAGTATGGATGATCTTGCATCTCCATAATTTCGATCAAGCGACCGTCCGGGCTAATTCCAGAAACGATGAACCCTGCCTCTTCCAACTGCGCACGATATGCCAAGTTCATTTCATAACGGTGGCGATGACGCTCGTACACTAACTCCTCGCCATATGCAGCGAAAGCCTTCGTGTTTTCAGCTACTTTACATGGATAAGCACCTAGACGCAATGTACTATCTGCTTCGCGTGCTGTACGGCAATCCGGATGGAAAGTCGTAATCTGATGCTCAGTCTCTGTGTCAAACTCTAGTGAATGAGCCGTTTTCAGACCGATGACGTTACGTGCAATTTCAGTAGCTGCTAACTGCAAACCTAAACTGATACCAAAGAATGGAATCTTCTGTTCACGTGCATACGTGATTGCTTCAATTTTACCGTCAATTGCACGATCTCCGAAGCCACCCGGTACCAGAATACCGTCCACGTCACAAAGAAGTTCTGCTACATTTTCAGAAGTCACATCTGCCGAGTTGATCCACTTAATATCGATATCTGCATCGAATGCGTATCCAGCGTGACGCATAGCTTCAACCGCTGAAATGTATGCATCTTGTAATTCTACATACTTCCCAACTAAACCGATTGTTACTTTTTCTTTTAGTGACTTAACCAACTTCACTAGGTCTTTCACTTCAGAAAGTTCAGGCTGGGGTGTTTCAAGACCTAAGTAATCGACGACTAGCTGATCCATGTTTTGTTCATGCAAACGAAGAGGTACTTCATATAGAGTTTCTGCATCAAGTGCTTCAATCACTTCTTCTGGCTTGATGTTACAGAATAAGGCAATCTTGTCCTTCATTTCTTGTGGTACAGGATACTCGCTTCGCACGACGATCATGTTCGGCTGAATTCCTAGACTACGCAATTCCTTTACACTGTGCTGTGTCGGCTTCGTTTTCATTTCACCAGCTGCATGTAGATATGGAATGAGTGTGTTGTGGATGTACATTACGTCATCTTTCGCCAGATCCGTTTTCAACTGACGAATGGCTTCGAGATATGGCAATGATTCGATATCTCCTACACTTCCACCAATTTCTGTAATTACGACATCTGCGTTCAATGTTTGACCTGCACGTTTGATCAATTCTTTAATTTCGTTAGTAATATGCGGGATTACCTGAACTGTTGCCCCATTGTATTCACCAGCGCGTTCTTTGCGTAACACAAGATCATACACTTTTCCCATTGTTACGTTGGAGTAACGGTTACATTCTATGTCAATAAAACGCTCGTAGTGACCGATGTCCAGATCCGTTTCCGCTCCGTCTTCCGTTACGAAAACTTCCCCGTGCTGATACGGACTCATCATGCGTGGGTCGATATTAATATATGGATCAAATTTTTGGTTCGTAACTTTTAAACCGCGGTTCTTAAGTAAACGTCCGAGTGATGCCGCGTTGATACCTTTACCTAAAGAAGAGACGACGCCGCCTGTAATAAAAATATATTTTGTCATGTGTAGTGCCTCCATTTATTCTTTTTCCAAATTATTAGGGTCGATATAAAATCAAAAAAGCGCCCCGTTTGTAGCGTAACTACAATAAGGAGCGCGTATACACGAATTAATGTGTCCTTTTCAGGAGCCCATCCAAATCTTATATTTTTGGGCACTAAAAGTCAAGCCAATTATTACTCTTCCTCGTACTCTTCTTCATCCTCTTCCTCTTCATCGTCTTCATCGATATCGAGTTCTACTTCAGGAATAACTTCCAGGTCATCATCAGGATCGATTAAATCTTCATCGATTTCGACTACTTCCTCTTCTTCTTCCTCTTCTTCGTCGTCAGCGTCATCTTCTTCGCCAAGTTCAACGTATTCTTCATCGAAAATTTCTTCTTCGTCATCATCTTCGTCTTCGATGTCATCTTCGTCATAATCTTTTTTCTTCTTTTTCTTCTTGCGCACTTTCACGACAGGTGCAGTTTCTTCTTCGATCTGATCAACTGGATACCATTCGCGTAAGCCCCAACGGTTGTCCTGGATCGCTAGGAATCTGCCATCGATGTTCAGGTCTGTATAGAATTGAAGGAGTTTCGCTTTTAATTCGTTCTCGGTAATACCTGTAAGTTTACGGAACTCTTCCATCAATTCCGCCAACGTGAGAGATTCACGTCGTTCGGTCAGCACCTGATGAGTGATGTTGATTAACGATTCTTCCAAAAGTTCTTCTTTTGTCATGTCATGGATATTCAATGTATGGCACGTCCTTTCTTCTATCAATCACACGCAGAACCGACCAAGTCAGTTACTGATTTGGCCGATCGACGTTTATTATCTTGTAGCATATAAGCATAGTGTACATTATATACGTTATTTCTACCAATATGCTACATTCTTTTACTTCTCTTTATATTTATATACTCCGTAATGGTCAAATACCCCAGGTAGACCGCCGTAAAGGTGAAAGGGATTACGCCGAGTCCGCTGCTGTAGAGGATGAGTGTGAGTGTAATTAAGAGAGCTATTATGATTGCATGATAGTACCATCTCACATTCAGCACGTCCCTTTTCTTTGTTGTTCTTATTATACTGACTAACTTACTAAATTATCCACTTTGATGGGGAATAGATTTTATGCAAGGGTGGGGTTTATAGGATACTTGAAATAGAGTGGCTGGCATTAGTGTTCGGTAGGGGATTGGCGCTTCAGAGGGGACGCTTTCCTGAGGGTCCGCGGTGAGCCAACCAGTCGCAAGCTCCCTTGGTTGTCTCACCTGTCGAACTGATCCTCCAGGAGTCGCCCCTCCTACGCGCCAATCCCTTGCAATGAGAGTGGATGCCACTTATTGTTACTCACTGAAGCTGCGCTTGTATTGGCTTAGTACCTATCGTTCATACTCACTCTGGCCTTAAACTTAACTATCGTCAGAGACATTACGAATTGACAGACTAACAGCAGTGAGTAATACATATTGTCACCCACCAAAACCAGTCTCATAATCTATTCAGCACTTGACCTAAAATATGTCCAAAGACAACAATAATTAACACTCCATAGCCAGTGAATATTCTACGTCCTACCACTCTCTAAGTAAGGATTGCAGCGAACAGTTGGTTCACCGCGGGCCCTCTGGAATGCGTCCCCAGCTGGAGTTGCAATCCCACGCACTAGCCCATCGCAAAAAGAGGATGCCGCCAGAAGTGATGGCTTCTGTGACATCCCCTCTTGAGATGTGTTACATATTACGGCGGTACTGCCCGCCTACTTCGTACAGTGCGTTCGTAATTTGTCCGAGACTCGCTACTCGCACAGTCTTCATCAACTCAGCGAATACATTACCTCCCGTAATTGCTACTTCCTGAAGATCCGCTAGCGCTTGCCCTGCTTCGTCGGCATGCTTTGCTTGGAATGCGCGCAAGTTGGTAATTTGGGACTCTTTTTCTTGTTGTGTCGCACGTGCCAACTCCATATTATCGATATCTTCCTCAGAAGGCGGATTCGGATTCAAGTAGGTATTGACGCCGATGATCGATAGCTCCCCTGAGTGCTTTTTCATTTCATAATACATCGATTCTTCCTGGATCTTGCCACGCTGGTACTGCGTCTCCATAGAGCCAAGTACACCGCCACGGTCGTTCAGTCGATCGAATTCTTGTAATACCGCTTCTTCTACGAGACTTGTCATTTCTTCTATAATGTAAGCCCCTTGAAGCGGATTTTCGTTTTTCGACAAGCCATGTTCTTTCATGATGATCATCTGGATCGCCATCGCACGACGAACAGATTCTTCTGTCGGTGTCGTAATGGCTTCGTCGTATGCATTCGTATGGAGCGAGTTACAGTTATCTTGCAACGCCATCAATGCCTGCAATGTCGTGCGAATGTCGTTGAAATCAATTTCTTGAGCATGCAAACTACGGCCAGATGTTTGGATATGGTATTTCAACTTTTGGCTGCGTTCATTCGCTCCGTATTTGTCACGCATCGTAATCGCCCAAATTCGACGTGCCACGCGACCAATTACCGTATACTCTGGATCAAGACCATTGGAGAAGAAGAACGACAGGTTCGGTGCAAAGTCGTCGATATGCATGCCGCGGCTCAAGTAATATTCCACATACGTGAAGCCGTTTGCGAGTGTGAACGCAAGTTGTGAAATCGGATTCGATCCCGCTTCTGCGATATGATAGCCAGAAATCGATACGGAATAGTAATTACGAACTTTTTTATCAATGAAGTACTGTTGGATATCACCCATCAGACGTAATGCAAATTCTGTAGAGAAAATACAGGTATTTTGCCCTTGGTCTTCTTTCAAAATATCCGCCTGTACTGTTCCACGGACCGTTTGGCATGTCATTTCACGAACTTCAGTGAACTCTTCGACAGAAAGTGTCCGACCAAGTTCTTGTTCTTTTTTACGTACTTGCTGATCGACTGCTGCATTCATGAACATCGCTAGGATAATCGGTGCCGGTCCATTGATTGTCATAGACACAGACGTCGTAGGCGAGCAGAGATCAAAGCCGTCATAGAGCTTCTTCATATCTTCAAGTGTACAAATACTCACGCCAGATTCGCCAACTTTTCCGTAAATATCAGGACGCTCGTCAGGATCTTCTCCGTATAATGTCACAGAGTCAAACGCTGTGGATAAACGTTTTGCGTCATCATCTTTTGATACATAGTGGAAACGACGATTTGTACGTTCAGGTGTCCCTTCCCCCGCGAATTGACGGCGCGGATCCTCGCCTTCGCGTTTGAACGGGAAGACGCCTCCAGTGTACGGGAATGAACCCGGAACGTTCTCGCTGTATACAAAGCGTAGGATTTCACCATAATCTTTGTATAGCGGCAACACTACTTTCGGAACCTTTAAGCCAGATAGACTGACAGTATTGAGCGTCGTACGGATTTCTTTATCGCGTATTTTCACCACATATTCATCCTGCTCGTAAGACTCTTTCAAAGGCCCCCAGTTTTTCAAAGCACGCTTCGATTCACCTGTTAATTGCTCTTCAACGCCTTCTTTCAAGCTATTCAATGACTCTAGTAATGCTTCGTTAGAGTCTGCCTCTTTCACAGCTTCGATCGCACCTTCTAGTTGGAACACGCGACGTGCCAGTTCTGCTTGCTGTTTGGATTTCGCATGGTAATTACGAATCGTCGACGCGATTTCACGTAAGTAGTGGCTACGGTCAGGCGGAATAATCACGGTTTGCTTTTGATTCGTCACGAATTCTGTGTAACTTGTCGTCCAATCAGAATCCGTTGCGTTATTAAGTTTTTCAACAAGCGCTGCAAAAAGTGTGTTGGTACCTTTATCGTTAAACTGGCTCGCAATTGTGCCATATACAGGCATCGTTTCAAGATCATGATCAAATAGCAAATGGCTACGTTGATATTGTTTGCGTACTTGGATCAATGCATCTTCCGAACCTTTTCGCTCAAATTTATTGATCACAATTAAGTCAGCAAAGTCGATCATATCAATTTTTTCAAGCTGTGTCGGCGCACCAAATTCACTGGTCATCACGTACATCGACACGTCGGAGACATCCGTAATACGTGCATCCCCTTGCCCAATTCCGCTCGTCTCTACAATAATCAAGTCATAGCCAGCTGCTTTTGTGACATCAAGTACGTCATGGATAGCCGTTGTTAGCTCTGAACGTGATCCGCGTGTTGCCAGACTGCGCATGTAGACACGATTATTAAAGATCGCATTCATACGAATCCGGTCGCCAAGTAACGCTCCACCCGTTTTTTGCTTCGTTGGATCTACGGAAAGGATGGCTACTCTTTTGTCCGGGAACTCACGCAAGAAACGACGTATTAATTCATCCGTCAATGAACTTTTACCTGCTCCACCTGTACCTGTGATCCCTAGCACTGGCGTTTGTTTGGACATGGCGCGTGCACGATCGAGTAATTGCTTCGTCGCTTCGTCTTTGTTCAAATGATTTTCTTCTACGTACGTGATTAAATTCGCTAGGATACCTGGCGTTTCCGCTGTCAGTTGTTCGAGGTTGGCCTCTTCGCTTTCGGGAGTCGTGGAGAAATCCGATAGTTCCATGATTTTATTGATCATGCCTTGTAGACCTAGTTTCCGACCGTCTTCCGGTGAAAAGATCCATTCGATGCCGTATTCATGCAATTCTTTGATTTCCTTTGGGATGATGACTCCTCCACCACCGCCGAATATTTTAATATGGGAAGCGCCTCTTTCCTTCAGCAAGTCATGCATGTATTTGAAATACTCCACATGACCACCTTGGTAGGAGGACATCGCGATTCCTTGCACATCCTCTTGAATGGCAGCGTTTACAACTTCTTCAACAGATCGATTATGTCCGAGATGAATAACTTCCGCTCCGGTTGCTTGTAATATTCTGCGCATGATATTGATCGATGCGTCATGCCCGTCGAATAAACTAGATGCCGTCACGAAACGAATATGGTGTTTCGGTTTATAGATTTCCTCAGTTACCATTTGCTTTCCACCTTCCGTACATGCTGACCACCGCCACGAATATTTTCATGGCGGAGTCCCCAAGTTATTTATTTCTCCAAACCTTTGATAATTTGATCAGTTTGTACTTTTGTATAGTGTTCTAACGTATATGGTTTGCGCAACGCCCATCTTCTAAATGACCACATTTGGCCAGATACGAGGACGTGGTGCGCGATCAGTGATACTTCATCCGGTCCGATGCGTAGATTCCCAGCTTCCATGCATTTACGAATGATCGTCTCAAATTGCTCGACCATTTCTAGTTCCTTAGTGAGTACATAACGAAGCGCTTCGCTCGGTAATGATTTCGACTCTTGGTACATGACGAGGAACTCATCAGACATTTGATCGATGACTTCATAATACCGTGCAATCGCCACGCGTAGACCTTCTACCGTGTTGTCATTATTATCGAGCTCAGACAAACGAACTTTGACTTCATCATAAATATTGTCACAGACGAGATACAGGACATCTTCTTTTGTCCGAATATACTCGTATAATGTGCCAATACTGAAGCCCGCTTCTTTGGCGATTTCACGTGTAGTCGTTCGGTGAAATCCTTTGTCGATAAATAATTTCACAGCGCCGCGGCTAATCTGTGCACGTCGCTTCTGAATAAGTTCTTCATCTTTGACAGTGGATTTCACTTCATGTTTTGGCATTGCATAGACCTCCTGTTATTTCGTCAACATACGAGATATGACGAGACGTTGAATTTCTTGTGTACCTTCATAAATTTGCGTAATTTTCGCGTCACGCATATAGCGCTCCACCGGATAATCTTTTGTATACCCGTAGCCACCGAATACTTGAACGGCTTCTGTTGTGACATTCATCGCTGTGTCACCAGCCATCAGTTTCGCCATAGCAGACGCTTTACCGTACGGCAGGTCGTTCGATTCGAGCCACGCTGCCTGATATGTCAACAGACGAGATGCTTCTGTCGCCGTTGCCATATCCGCCAATTTAAAGCTGATGCCTTGGTTGGCAACGATGGGCTTGCCGAATTGTGTACGTTCTTTTGAGTAATCGACAGCAGCGTCAAGTGCGCCTTGTGCAATCCCCACTGCTTGAGCAGCAATTCCGTTACGTCCGCCATCAAGCGTTTTCATTGCGATAATGAACCCGTCACCTTCTTCTCCAAGAAGATTTTCTTTCGGCACGCGACAGTTATCTAGTACGACTTCTGTTGTTGGTGAAGAACGAATTCCCAATTTCTTCTCTTTCTTACCTACAGAGAATCCTTCGAATGTGCTTTCTACAATGAATGCGCTTGTTCCTTTATGTTTGGATTCCGGATCGGTCACAGCGAAGACGATATAAGTGTCAGCAATCCCACCATTTGTAATGAAGATTTTCGAGCCATTTAGCACGTAGTCGTCACCGTCAAGCTTCGCTGTAGTTTTCATGCCGCCCGCGTCTGATCCTGAACCTGCTTCTGTTAGACAGTATGCACCCATCTTCGTACCTTCCGCAAGTGGGCGTAAGTATTTTTGTTTCTGTTCTTCGTTACCGTATTTGAATAGCGGCCATCCTGCTAGAGATGTGTGTGCAGACAAGACAACACCTGTAGATGCGCAAACACGGGATAGTTCTTCTACAGCAATGACGTAAGCAAGGTAGTCGCTACCGATGCCGCCATATTCTTCTGGCCATGGAATGCCTGTGAGTCCAAGTTCGGCCATCTTGTGGAAGATGTCCATATCGAATGTTTCGTCTTCGTCTCGTTGTGCTGCAGTTGGCGCTACTTCTTTTTGTGCAAAGTCGCGTACCATCTTTCTAATCATTTCATGTTCTTCTGATAATTTAAAGTCCATTGTTCTCCCACCCTTTTGTTTGGTTAATGAAATTTTAATTTTGAAGTAGTAAAGCTTGAAATTGGTTTGCGGTTTTTTATGGATGACGCGCCTCAGCTTGCGCTGACCGCGCCAAAGGTGTTGCTAACCGCGCGATTGTCTACGAGAACCGCGCTATTCATTGGAATAACCGCGCCAATCTACTGTCTGACCGCGCCAAAGTGCAGCAGAACCGCGCAATGCGCTCCCCTAAGCGCTTCTACCTTTAGTTTGTCAGATGTTTGGCGATGACTACTTTTTGAATTTCGCTTGTACCTTCGTAGATTTGGCATACTTTCGCATCGCGGAAGTAACGTTCGACTGAATAATCCTTTGTGTAGCCGTAGCCGCCGAATACTTGGACGGCTTCTATGGAGTTATCTACGGCTGCTTGAGATGCGTATAGTTTGGCCATGGAGGCTTCTTTGCCGCATGGTTTGTTCTCTGAACGTAACCAAGCCGCGCGGTAGACTAGTAGTCGGGCCGCTTCTGTTGCGGTAGCCATGTCGGCCAATTTGAATCCTATACCTTGATTGACTGCGATGGGTTTACCGAATTGTTCGCGTTCTTTTGCATAGGCAACGGCTGCTTCTAGTGAGGCTTCCGCTATGCCTAATGCTTGAGCGGCGATGCCGATTCGGCCGACGTCGAGGTTGGCCATGGCGATTTTGAAGCCGCCACCTTCTTCACCTAGTCTATTTTCTACTGGTACTTTCATATTGTCGAAGCTCAGCGCGACGGTCCGCGAGCCGTGTAGGCCCATTTTCTTTTCATCTTTACCTATAGATAATCCCGGTGTGTCCCGGTCGACGATAAATGCAGTGATACCATACGTTCCTTTTTCAGGAGCGGTGTTAGCAAAGACGATGTAGACGTCCGCTTCCCCACCGTTTGTGATGAACATTTTGGAGCCATTAATGATGTACTGGTCGTCGACTCGCTTCGCTCTCGTTTTTAATGAACCTGCATCTGATCCAGACGATGCTTCGGTCAGGCAAAATGCACCGAGATATTCACCGGATGCCATTTTCGGCAAGTAGCGATTCTTTTGTTCTTCAGTACCAAAGTAGAGGATCGGATTCATTCCAACAGAAGTATGGACAGACAACACAACTCCCATGACGGCGCTGACTTTTGATAGTTCGTGAATTGCGATGATATATGACAAGAAGTCCATCTCTGAACCTCCATACTGTTCAGGTGCTGTAATTCCCATCAATCCGAGCTCACCCATTTTTTCTAGTAGTTCACGTGGAAATTCCCCATCTTCCATCCGTGGAATCCAAGGTTCGATCTCATTTTTTGCGAAATCACGAACCATTTGGCGCATCATTAGTTGTTCTTCTGTTAATGTAAAGTCCATCCTTTTCACCTCTTGCTTTCAACTTAATTCATTTATTCGTATGAATAGAAACCGCGTCCTGTTTTTTTACCGTGCCAACCTGCTTTGACGTATTTACGTAGCAACGGGCATGGACGGTATTTTGAGTCGCCAAATCCTTCATACAATGTTTCCATAATGTACAGGCACGTATCCAGCCCAATGAAATCTGCTAGTTGCAGAGGCCCCATCGGATGATTCATCCCCATTTTCATGACGTCGTCAATCGCTTCTTTCGTCGCGACACCTTCGTATAATGTGAAGATGGCTTCGTTGATCATCGGCATCAATACACGGTTCGCAACAAATCCTGGTGCATCGTTCACTTCAACCGGTGTTTTGTTGAGCTTTTTGGTCATATCTTCGACCGCTTCGTAGACATCGTCATCTGTCGCGAGTCCGCGAATGACTTCGACAAGTTGCATGACCGGTACCGGATTCATGAAATGCATGCCAATTACTTTTCCTGGACGTTTTGTAGCTGCACCGATTTCCGTGATGGGTAACGAAGATGTGTTCGTTGCCAAGATGGTATGTTCTGGTGTGATTTCATCTAGCTCTGCGAAAATTTTCGTTTTGATTGCCATATTTTCAACCGCGGCTTCGATGACGATATCGGCATCACTCGCATTTTTCATATCTAGTGATTGTGTGAAACGACCGAGGACTGCTTCTTTCTCTTCCTCCGTCATACGTCCTTTTTCCACGTTGCGTGTTAAGTTTTTCGTGATGACTTTAAAACCTTGATCGTATGCTTCTTCATTAAGATCGTGAAGAGTGACTTGATAGCCTGCCTGTGCACAGACTTGAGCAATTCCTCCGCCCATTTGTCCTGCGCCGATTACAAATACTTTTTCAATTGTCATCTACAATGCCCCCGGTCAGTTAGTTTTTGGAACTTCGATCATGATGGCATCTCCTTGACCGCCACCTGAACAGATTGCTGCGATACCGATTCCACCACCGCGACGTTTTAGTTCATTCGCCAATGTTAGGACCACACGCGCTCCGCTTGCACCGATTGGATGTCCAAGTGCGACTGCACCTCCATTGACGTTGACCTTTTCTTCGTCCAGTTCAGCGATTTGTGAGCTTGCGAGCGCAACGACTGCGAATGCTTCATTGATTTCGTATAGATCAATGTCATCTGCAGTTTTCCCTGTTTTCTCAAGCAACGCCTTGATGACATGACCTGGTGTTTCAGGGAAACGCTCCGGTTCGATCGCTACTTCCGCGTGACCTAAAATCACAGCAAGCGGTTCCTTGCCTTGCTTTTTCGCTTCGTCTTCATTCATTAACACAACAGCACATGCACCGTCGTTGATGCCAGGTGCGTTTCCAGCTGTGACACTACCGTCTTTACCGAACGCTGGGCGTAGTTTCGCCAACGCTTCAAGTGAGCTGCCTCGACGTGGGCCTTCATCTTCTGTCACAATGACTGGATCACCTTTACGTTGAGGAATGCTGACCGCAACGATCTCCTCTGCGAATACTCCTTTATCCATCGCTTCAAGTGCACGTTCATGACTACGTAATGACCATTTATCCTGTGTTTCACGGCTAACTGAAAAGTCATTTGCCGTGCTATTTCCGTACGTACCCATATGAACATTACCTGGCGCGAATGCACAAGTTAGTCCGTCGTATATCATGCCGTCCACTAATGTGCTATCGCCCATTTTCAAACCTGAGCGGACATTTGCATAATACGGTGCATTGGTCATCGACTCCATACCGCCAGCAACAATCGTTGTCTCATCTCCGAGACGGATTAGCTGGTCGGCAAGAGTGATACTACGCATTCCCGAAGCGCATACTTTGTTGATCGTTTCCGTTTTGACACCGTATGGAATGCCGCCTTTGACAGCTGCTTGACGTGATGGAATCTGACCTTGCCCCGCTTGTAATACAGTCCCCATGATTACCTCATCCACTTGATCGCCTTGTACGCCAGCACGTGCCAATGCTTCTTTGATCACAATGCCACCTAGATCACTTGCTGTTTGTGATTGCAATGCACCGCTTAATTTTCCAAATGGTGTTCTAGCACCTTGTAAAATAACTGTTCTCATCTTCCCATTCCCCCTATTTGTGTGCTGACTGAACGCTCGCTCGATATTTGCCTACTAAATAAGAGGGTGCATAGCCCCTCTTATTATAGTTCATTCAATTGTTAGCGCTTTAGATAACTTAATTGTACGGTATTGACACGATATTCACAATACTTTTAATTCTGTTTTCCATCGTCGTTTTTCGGTGTTTCATCCCCTGTTTCAACCGTTACAGCCAACTCAGGCTCCGAAATCCGTTCTTCCGACTCTACTACTTCTTCCACTACTACTATTTCTTCTACCAATTCTTCTTCGGGCTCCGCAACCGTTTGGAATTCTCCAAAGATCGATCGCTCCAATAGTTCAGCAATGTCGTATGTGCCGACTTGTTCTTCGACTTCAACAGCTTTCGTTCCGTCAGACAACATCGTCAAGCAATACGGACAGCCAGATGAAATGATTCCTGGGCTGACTTCAAGCGCTTGTTCAGTACGCGCTACGTTGACGCGCTGGCCTGTATCTTCTTCCATCCACATCATACCGCCACCCGCTCCACAGCACATGCCTTCTTCACGGTTACGTTCCATTTCTACCAACTGAACGCCTGGAATCGCTTTAAGGATTTCTCTTGGCTGATCATAGACGTCGTTATAGCGTCCTAGATAACAAGAGTCATGGAATGTGATGACTTCATCGATTGCATATTTCGGTACTAGTTTGCCTGCCATGACCAGTTCATGAAGTAACTCGGTATGGTGTTTAACGATGACTTGCAGACCAAAATCGGGATATTCATTTTTAAAGATGTTGTATGCGTGCGGATCGATCGTGACAATTTTTGAAACGTTGGCTTTTTCGAATTCCGCGATATTCGCTGTTGCGAGCTCTTGGAATAGGAATTCATTTCCGAGACGACGTGGTGTGTCTCCGGAGTTCTTCTCTTTGTTACCAAGAATTGCGAAGCTTACTCCTGCTTCATTCAATAAATGTGCGAAAGATAGAGCGATTTTCTGTGAGCGGTTATCAAACGCACCCATAGAACCAACCCATAATAAGTATTCGAAGTCTTCCCCAGCTTTCTTCGCTTCCTTCACTGTCGGAATGTGCAAGTCTGGACGTGCGTCTCTCCAGTTTTCTTTCTCTTTTCGGTTAAGGCCCCACGGATTGCCTTGACGTTCGATATTTGTCATCGCGCGCTGTGCATCGGGATCCATCTTCCCTTCCGTCATCACCAGATAACGGCGAAGATCGATAATTTTATCTACGTGTTCATTCATTACTGGACACTGGTCTTCACAGTTACGGCACGTCGTACATGCCCAAATTTCTTCTTCTGTGATGACGTCGCCAATCAATGAAGGACTATATAGTTCATCCATTGTCATTCCTTCTGCCGTAGCAGCGAGTGCCAATTGATTTCCTTGTGAGTTTTTAAACATTAGTTGAGGTACCCACGGTTGTTGCTTCGTCATGACAGCACCTGTGTTTGTTAGATGGTCACGTAGCTTCGTGATCAAGTCCATCGGTGACAACATTTTACCCGTACCCGTCGCCGGACACATATTCGTACAGCGTCCACATTCTACACATGCATAAAAATCTATCATTTGCGCTTGTGTGAAGTCGGTAATTTTGCCTACACCAAGTGGCGGCATTTCATCCTCGTCTTCGATTTCTTCAAGCGCTTCAAAATCGATTGGCTTCAAACGTCCTGCGTGATCTAAGCGGTGGAAATAGACGTTTGCCGGACCTGCGATCAAGTGCGCGTGCTTAGATTGTGGAACATACACTAGGAACGTCAATAATGTTAGTAAGTGTACCCACCAGCCGATAAAGAATATGGTGACGGCTACGCCTGTCGGAACACCACTGAATACTGTTGCGATGATCGATGCCATTGGCTCTGTCCATGTAGTGCCTTCATTATGCCAAATCATGTTCGCGCCGTTTGCGATCAGTGTGGAAATCATCAGTAGTCCAATAAATATAAGAACTAGACCGGACTTCCAACCGCGCTTTAGACGAACTAACTTCTCCATGTAACGACGGTAGAACGCCCATACGACCGCTACTAGGATGACAAATACGACAATTTCCTGAAAGAATGTAAACGCCGGATACAACGGACCAAGTGGCAGATGCGATCCCGGTTTTAAGCCTTTCCAGATCAGGTCAATTGCCCCAAATTGAACGAGTAGGAAACCATAGAAGAACATCACATGAATGGCCCCACTCTTTTTATCTTTCAATAGTTTCTTTTGTCCAAATACGTAAACCCAAATTTTCTTCAAACGCGCTTTGACGTCATTATCGAATTCTTCTTTTCTCCCCAGTCGGATGAATTCGTAGCGAGTTTTTAGTAAGTATAGGAATAAACCAAAGCCGTATATAACGACCGCTGTAAATAGTATCCAGTTCGCGATAAGTAATATATTCATCCCTTATTCCCCCTCCGTTTCTTCTACTTGTGATTCCCTTTGAGAAACCGCTTTCAATTATATTCTATGTATAGTGTAATAATGAATGATCATTCAGTCAACTGTTTTTAAAAGTTTATTTTTTATTTTCTTACTATGTATGAGAGGTCGTTTTGTCAAGTAATTATTTAGTTATTACAATTATCCTCTCATTCAATCCCGTTCTTATAGGCTTTGTAGCTACATTACTTTAATTTGCAAATTTATAAAGGAGGAGGATTTTTCAAATTAGAGAAAATGTGCGCTTTACATCACTAGCATAACATAAATACCAGACTAGTCGTAATATTCCATTTTGTCATATTTCAATATAGCAAATTCACCTACTTCATGCTAACGTTTTCATAATGCGCTGCTAGCATGGGAAAGGGGTATTGTTATGTATCGATTATATGCACGGCTATTTCAAAAAGGACTCAAAGTCGGAATGAATTTTTTACCTTGGCGAGAGCCAGAGTTGCTAGTTGGACCTGGTAGTTTGGAAAGCCTTGCGGGGAAAGTGAAAAGTCTCGGTATTCGTAGTGTGCTTATTATTACGGATCACGACGTCGCCAAGCTCGGCTTACTAGATGTCCTGCTAGTCGGTCTCAATTCACTCGGTATCAAATACTTGGTGTATGACCAAACTGTCGCAAATCCTACGATAGTCAACATCGAAGAAGCGCGAGCATTGTACGTCGCCAATGAATGCGAAGCTCTCATTGCGTTCGGCGGTGGTTCTCCAATGGATTGCGCAAAAGCGGTAGGTGCACGAATTGCAAGACCAGAGAAACAGATTCCCGAGTTGAAAGGCTTATTCCACGTGCGCAAGCGAATTCCTACGTTGTTCACGGTACCTACGACCGCGGGAACCGGAAGTGAAGCAACGCTCGCTGCGGTAGTGACGAATAGTAGGACATATGAGAAGTATGCAATCAATGATACGTCACTGATCCCCCATTATGCTGTGCTCGACCCATTGTTGACGATGAAGTTGCCGCCCGCCATTACGGCAGCCACCGGAATGGATGCCTTAGCGCACGCGATCGAAGCGTATATTGGCAACAGTAATACGAATGATACACGGAAAGACAGCCGTGCAGTAGTGCAACTCGTGTTCTCAAATTTATATGAGGCTTACCGCAATGGGGAGAATTTGACTGCCAGAACGAATATGCAACAGGCTTCTTATTTGGCCGGCAAAGCATTCACCCGAGCGTACGTCGGCAATGTTCATGCCATTGCACACACGCTCGGTGGTTTTTACAACATGCCACACGGATTAGCGAATGCAATTATTTTGCCGCACGTACTCGAGTATTATGGCAAAAGCGTATATGACCCTCTTTCCGAGTTAGCTGATTTAATTGGCATCACAAAACATTCGGATACGAAGCGAATGAAAGCGGAGAAGTTCATCGAGGCAATTCGAGCGTTAAATCATGCGATGAATATTCCGGAACATGTAGATGGAATTATGGTAGAAGATATTCCACTAATGGTACAACGCGCCTCAGCGGAAGCGAATCCGTTGTATCCTGTGCCGAAAATTTTAAGTAAGCGAAAGTTTACGGAATTGTATAATGTGATTCAGGGATAGATTGAGCATCACACAAAAAAACAAGGACCTCTGGCATTACCAGAGGTCCTTGTTTACGTATAAATTACTTATCCTTTTTGTCGTTCGTGCGGAACACTTTTGCGCTGCGGACGTATTCATTGTCTGAAATGCCGAGTCGAGCGTTCACGATGCGTGCTGCTACGAATAGATAATCCGATAGACGGTTCAAATAGCGCCCCACGACAGGTGATACGTCGTCCGCTGCGTTCATCAGTGTAACGGTTACTCGTTCTGCACGGCGTGTTACGGTACGTGCGATGTGCAATGTCGCCGCTGCCGGTGAACCGCCTGGTAGGATGAAACGTTCTAGTTCAGGCGCTTCTTTCATTAGCTTATCGATTCGGTTTTCAAGAACTGTGATAGGTTCATCGTCAAGCTTGTAATGACGCTCTTTCATGACGTTTGCCAAGTCACCGCCACCATCAAATAATTCATTTTGAATTGTCTCAAGATCGGTTAGGATATCCGCAAACGTCTCTCCATCCAGTTCTGTCATAGCTTTACCGATGAATGAATTCAGTTCATCGATCGTGCCGTATGCCTCAACGCGCAAGTCGTCTTTTGCGACGCGTCCACCAATTAAACTTGTCGTACCTTTGTCGCCAGTCTTCGTATAAATTTTCATTTCACTTCACTCCTTTGATTGTCTGAGCAATACCATACCAAATTCTTGTAACCGTTGTTGCTTCAGCGAATAATTGCTGATACAAACGACCACATCGATCGCGCAGTTCCCGTTGCTGTGCATCAAGCGGCACAATGCCCCGCCCGATTTCCGTTAAAATGAAGACAGTGTTCGGTCCGCTGATTTCGCGTACCGCGTTGCTGGCCTCTATTTCTGTTATATCTGTAGTCATCAGCCACTCGTGCAAATCCGAAATGACGAGTGATTTACCGGGTTTAGCGGTTGCTGCTGTATCCATTGTACAGAAACACGCCGACGAATCGCCAATCCAACGTCTTACATAGTCCGTTTTACCATTATAGGCACCTCCGATAACGACGTGCATGGCTTCCCCTCCTTGAATTCATTCTCGCTAGCCCATTCGAGTTGCCAAATGGATCCGTTCGTAACGTCCCATTCCCAAAATGAACGCTGCTCTTGTGTGAATGTATCGAGCACTACGCGAATCACGCCGCCATGTGTCACGACAACCGCTTCATTCGGCAACTCGGCTAATGCATCTAGCACGCGTGACTTTACTTGCTGCAATGTTTCCCCATTGCGCGGTGGTGTGTTCCACGCATCGTCTAGCCAATTGCGGTAGTCAGGATCATTTTTCAACTGCTCATACGACTGCTCTTCAAAATCCCCGAAATGACATTCCCGCCAGCGCACATCAGCCGTAAAGTTTATTTGTGGAAAATAAATGGCCGCGGTTTGGCGGGTTCTGATCAAATCACTTCCCATTACATGTTGGACGGCTACTGGAAATTCAATGGCCTCGCCTTCTTGCGACACCAATTCGCTATCCGTCCACCCACAATAGAGTCGCTGTTCATTGGCAATCGTCGTTAAGTGCCGAACGAGAAATATACGATAAGGACGAGCCATAATAGTACCTCCATTCCTTCAATGAATGCCCCGCATAGATCCCCTGTGACGCCTCCGAAATGTTTGATCGTCCAGAGATGATAAAGCCAGATCGCTAAACATATGACGAGTAGCATAACGGGGAGTAATAAAATGGAGCGGAATTGAATACTTAACAAAACAATCGTCACTACACTGATCGCGCTCGATGCAACTAGCATCCGTCCGCCTAAAAATTGTTGTTTGAAAAAGTACGCAATGCCGCTTGTTTTCGCGGTTTTCGTCAGTGTGTAATACCCTACTACAGCAGCGCGAGAGAGAATCGGCACCGCGACAAGCAATGCCCAACCGTTTACAAGCTGCAATATTTCAATGAATAAGCCAATTTTCAAGCAGAGTAAAACAAGTAACGACAATGTGCCGAATGCACCGAGCCGTGGATCATCCATGATGTTCAGTCGTTTTTCACGATCCTGATAGGAAAAAAATGCATCACCAAGATCCGCAAATCCGTCTACATGTAAGCCGCCAGTCGCAACCAATCCCGCGAGTAAAATGAGTACCGCAGTTAGGAAACTATTAAAATCACTTGTAACATACGCAACGCCTGCTAGCAGTACGCCAATACCGCCCCCAACGAACGGCAGCGCGATGTACATGCCGGATACTTCTTTTTTCCCTAACGGCAGTTCTTTATGAACAGGAAGTGACGTAAAAAATTGGAGCGCTAATAAAATGCTATTCATCTTCTCGCTCCTTTACGCCAAAATAGATTGAATCAACGGCCAGTCGATATGTTGCTTAACGTGATCAGCCCATTGTTCGTAGACATCGACACCTTCCATTGCAGGAAGCGTGGTACGATCCATGTCTTCTTCTGGTATTCCATGGTTTTCTAAGACGGGAATGACACCAGCCACCGGGATTCCGGTGTATTGTTCAATAAATTTCACGCCACTTTCGAAATAAGACGCGTCACCGTAAAATTTATTGATGATAATACCTTTGACACGCTGACGCCTTTCTTCTGAAAGTAGTTGAAGCGTGCCAACAATCGATGCAAATGCACCGCCTTTGGAAATGTCCGCAACTAGTATAACAGGCACATCTGCCAGTTCCGCAACGCGCATATTCGTCAGTTCACGATCCATCAAGTTTACTTCTGCGGTACTTCCCGCTCCTTCGATGATCAGCATGTCGTAGTGATCGGACAAATAATCCAACGCTCCTTGGATTGTTGCAAGACCTTTCTCGAACCATTCTTCACGAAAGGATTGCCCGCCTATCGTCTCAAGCGGTACGCCCATAAATAGAACGTCAGCCCGCATAGCGTCTCGTGGCTTCATCAAAATCGGATTCATTTCAATAATCGGTTGTGTGCGGGCTGCTTGTGCCTGCTGGAATTGGGACCGACTGATTTCACGTCCGTCCGCTAACGTTTCAGAGAAGCCCGACATGTTTTGTGATTTGAAAGGAGCAACATGAACACCTTCATTCGCAAGTAGCCGGCATAGCGCGGTGCAAATCATCGTTTTACCGACATCCGAAGCAGTACCAACGATCATTAATCCGTTCATGAACTCTCCCCTTTCCAGACGATTGGCAACCCGTGATCCATTTCAATTGCACAGTCTGCATGCTGTACGATTTGTTGATGCAGTATGCCGATGGTTTGGCGGTATATTTCCGTCTCTTCTTCGTATTGCGGCCACTCATCGAGGACTTCATTTGAAACAATGACTAGCTGTGAGACAATTTCTGTCATTTGCTTTATCGTGTGAAGTAGTTGATTCTGCTTTTGTTCTAAACACCCCGAGCGATGAACGCAAGGTGCACCTTCTTCATATCCTTCATACATTTCATTGGCGAGCCATGTAGTGAGGCAGTCCCATAAAACGAGATCACCTGGTTTTAGAAACGGCAACACTTTATGGAGATGTTTCGGTTGCTCGAGTGTGTGCCAATTCACATGTCGACGATCTTCTTTATGTTGATCAATCCGATGCTTCATCTCTTCATCTGCTGCTACACCGGATGCAATGTAGACGAGGCGTCCTGTTGTTTGATGCGTAAGCAGACGTTCCGCATACGCACTTTTTCCGCTGCGCGCTCCGCCACAGATGAATGTTACTGTCGCTTGAACCATTGATCCATCGCCTCCCGCAGTGTATCCATCATCGTTTCGGACTTCATTCCGATCCGTAACCAGCGCCCGTCCATCCCGCGGAAGTTTTCTGAATGCCGCAGGACGATCCCTTGATTCAATAAATCTTGATAAAGCTTTTTCGCATCTTGCACAGGCTTCATGACGAGATAATTAGCGGAAGAGTCGAGGACTTCACAACTATTTGAGCGCAAGAACTGCGTCATCTTTACGCGTTCTGTTTGCGCGTGCAAAATCGCCTGTTCACGATACGCTTCTTCCTGTAAACAGAACACCCCGATTTCGGCAGCGAGTCCGTTGACATGCCAATGCGAAGCTCGTTGTTTCAACGTTTCAATTCGTTTGGCATGTGCAATGATATACCCTAAACGGATGCCAGGAATCGCATACATTTTCGTCATCGAGCGCACGATTAACAAATTCGGATAGTTCGCGACTTGTGGAATAAAGGACTTGGATTCATCGATGAAATCAATGAATGCTTCGTCTAGCACAACATCTGTCGAACTACTTTTAGCCGCTTCTATAATCGTTATTAGCTCGTTTTTTGAAGGTAACAAGCCTGTCGGATTATTTGGCGTGCATATATATATCGCATCCACTGTAGGTAATGCCTGTAGAATTTGACGCATAGGCAATTCAAAACCTTCTGCTTCACAAGCTTGAAGCGATACGACCTCTGCACCGTTCACTTCAAGCGTAGCGCGATATTCGGAAAAGGTTGGGTTAATCAAGATTACTCGTTTGCCTCGGTAATTCCCTGCCAATAAAGAGAGTATTTCTGCCGCACCATTGCCGACGAGCACTTGTTGTTCGTCTACTTGATGAAAAACCGAAACCGCCGAACGAAATGGCTGACCGTCTGGATCGGGATAGCTGTTGAGTGTTGATATCAACGTAGGCCACGCTTCCTTTACAGACGGCGGAGGTCCTGCTGGATTGCAGTTCTCACTGAAATCCAACACTTCATTAGGCATAGGAATATTCATTGATGTGTACAGTCGTTTACTGTTTGCGCCGTGTTCAGGCAATCGCATAGAAAATCCCTCCTATTACTGTGCCGAGTGACCAGAATGTCCAAGACACGACTTGCATTTGGTAAGTAGCGGACCGAATATGTTCTTTATTCGCAATGACTGCTGGACCCAGTATCGCCCGCTCCGACACTACTCCGCGATACGTACTGCGTCCGCCCAACTGTATATTGAGTTGCCAAGCCGTTGCTGCTTCAAGATAGCCGCTATTTGGGCTCAAATGCTTTTTGGCATCGCCCAGCCAGCCGCTAATTCGCTTTGTAAATGAATGTCCACCTTCATTTGGAGTGAATAATAGAATGAGCAATCCTGTCATTCTTGAAGGAATCCAGTTAAAGAGATCATCCATACGAGCCGAAACTTTTCCAAATTCACCATAACGCTCATCGTTGTACCCCACCATGGAATCAAGTGTATTGATCGCTTTATACAGCCATAGACCAGGTGCACCGAGCAAGAATGCCCAAAATAATGGAGCCGTGATCCCGTCTGACGTGTTTTCTGAAACCGTTTCAATCGTAGCACGGGCTATCGCGCTTTCATCGAGTTCCTTCGTATCCCTGCCGACAATCCAACTGAGTTTTTCACGGGCTTCGTTCATATCTCCTGACTTCAATGGCTCATAGACTAGCAACGCCGCGTCACGCAAACTCTTTTGTGCAAGTCCCACCGCAATAAGCAGCGCTTCAATTGCGATCCCCGCCAACAGATGCAGGCGATACGCCATACTGACGAGCCAGATGACGAGCAGAAACGTCGTCAGACAAATAAGCAACCAGACTATCGCGCCTTTTACTGTACGCATACGGCCTTTATTCAATAGTTTCGTCAAGTTACTAATCATCGTACCAAGCCACTTTACCGGATGCGGCCAGTTAGGCGGATCACCAATGAGCCGGTCGAGCACCATGCCAATGGCGATCGCAATAAAATGTGCAGGGATCATCGGTGCTCACCAACTGCTAATCGATACGAATGAATAGCTCGCACCGTACAATCATAGACCCCTTTACCGATCAACTTGCCGAGTTGAGTAATGGGCCCCGCATACGGCAAGTATTCTCCTTGTTGTGTAGATGCGATTAACATGCTATCTGTCGAAGTACCTGTAGCGACTGTGCCGGATTCTGGATCTTTTACTTGCTCGTCTTGCAGTGCTTTCACTTTCGCTTCTGTTGCGGTAATCAACGCTTGGACGAAAGCTTCTTCACTTAATTCCCCGTTAATGAATACCCATGTATTGATCGTACCTATGTAAGGAATATCTTCACGTTGCCAAGACTTCGAAACATCCACTGCGTTTCCAACACCTGCTGTCACCGCCACGACAATCGAGCCGAACTCTCCTTCGTACTCTTCTACCTCAACGTGCTCTGGACTAACGGCTGTCATCATGGCGACTGTATCTGTCAGATGATAGCCAAGCGTACGCAAATAGTCCGTGTTCTCCCGTTGAACATCATCAATCATATAATCCGCACGTACGCCTCGATTGACGAATGTCTTGTACCAGCCAAGTCCAGCATTATGGACAGCGGAAGAAATCGTCTTCAGCGATTGGCTTGATTGCAACAATACGTGATCTTCCTGAATCGTTATGTCTGCCTTCCTTACAGAAAATAGCTCTACCTTTTCTTGCAAGTTCGGCAACAGCGTCATTTGAGGCTTCGGCATTTCAGGATGAGGCTGTGTTTTGACACGCGCATTGTATACATGATGAATCTCTTGCTCGAGCACGACGTCTTGCGGCACGCCAATTGAAGCTACTTCTCCGTTCTTTAATAGCAACAGGCGATCGCAATACAGAGCAGCGAGATTGATATCATGAAATACAGAAATGACCGTGATCCCCTTCTGTCTCGCTTGATTACGGATCGTATCGAGCAATTGTTGCTGATGTGCGATGTCGAGGTGATTTGTCGGTTCATCCAATAATAAAATAGGTGCTTGCTGGGCGAGTGCTTGTGCAACAAATACGCGTTGTTGCTCGCCGCCTGATAATAATTCAATGGCGGTATTTTCGTATCGCGTGACACCTGTATAATTCATCGCTTCTTGTACTGCTTGCTCGTCAAACTCCGACCAACTTGAAAAAATTCCGGTCTGATACGGATAACGACCTAGCGCGACGGTGTCTTTGACGCTATGGGAAAACGCATGGGCATGAAGCTGTGGCAAGACCGCTACTTGCTGTGCGAATTGTTTCTGCGTATAGGCACCAGAAGGCTTTCCGGCAATCATTACCCTACCGCTTTGTTTCGGCAAAATCCCCGATATAATTTTCAGTAATGTAGATTTCCCGCTGCCGTTCGGCCCTAAAATCCCGAGAACTTCTCCTTTTTCCACGTGGAACGACACATTTCGCACAATCGGTTCTCTTCCGTAACCCCCAGACAAATTGTCCACTTGCAACATCTTCACATCGCTCCTTTTCTACGTTGTTTGTAAAAGATATAGGCAAACACCGGAGCGCCAATGAATGCGGTAATGACACCGACCGGTAATTCAGCCGGTGAAATAATCGTTCGTGCTATGAGATCGCAAATAATCAATAATGAAGCACCGTTACATAATGATAACGGCAATACGTGACGGTGATCAGAGCCCCATAACATACGTGTCATATGCGGGACCACTAGGCCAACGAAGCCGATTGTCCCAGATACGGCAACAGCGGAACCAGTTAATACCGAACCACCAAGCAAAATCATCAATTTACGCTGTTTGACATTGACTCCAAGATGATGCGCGCGTTCTTCACCGAATAATAAAGCGTTCAATTCACGGCGATTAAGCCATAGCATAAATGTGCCGATGATAAAAAACGGCAGGACCATCAGAATATAATTCCAGCCGCGCATCGATACGCTACCAAGCAGCCAACCGACGATCTGACGAAGTTCTTCTTGCGTTAACGCGATCATCAGCGACAGCACAGAGCCAAGAAATGAACCAAAAATGATTCCTGTTAAAATGATCGTCTCCATTTTCATCGACCGGTCGACCATTCGAGCAAAACCGATCACTAAAAACATCGTGATTGCGGCACCCATCATACTAAATACAGGTAAGGTGAACGCGCCAAGAACCGGCAGCGATATACCAAAAAAGAGTGTGATCACGGCGCCGACAGAGGCACCGGATGACACTCCGAGGGTGTAAGGATCAGCTAACGGGTTTTTCAAAAGCCCTTGGAACGCGGCTCCTGATATAGCCAGTGAGGCACCGACAATTCCGGCCAGCAACACACGTGGCATACGGATCTTCCACAAAATATTACTCGCGGTCGCATCCGATTGATTCCATAGCGTCTCTATTGGTATTTTCACTGTACCGATCGATACGCCGAGCCAGATTGCCACAAGGAGCGTGGCAATCGACACGACATAGGCGAGCGCAGTTTTATTCACCGAATACCTCAGGATAGACTGCTTTCGCAAACGATTCTAATCCGTCAGCCAAACGCGGACCTGTACGGCTTGTAATATCTTCATCCAGTTGAATGACTCGATCTTCTTTGATCGCAGTAACTGCATCAAACCCGTCACGCGTCTTAATATTTTCTACAACGTTTGGAACATAGCTATATATTGCCAAAATTACATCCGGATTTTCATCTACAATCGTTTCAGGACTGATCATAATCCAACCTTCTTCTGTCACGATGTTTTCAGCATTGATCATATCCAAAAACTGTTGTGGGAAAGTTCCTTTTCCTGCCGTGTAAATTTCAGGTGCATCGGAGTTTTCAATAAACACGCGCTTCTTGTCCGTAATGTCCGCTGCTTTCTTTTCGATATCAGCGACTTTCGTTTTCATATCTTCAACGATTTGATTCGCTTCCACATTTTTGTCCATAACTTTACCAATCAATTCAATCGTTTCATATGTCTCTTCAAATGTTCCTGCATTCTGTATAACGATCACAGGGATGCCTGCGTCACGAATCTGATTCAATCCTTCTTCATTCGAACCCAACATCATTTCATGTGCGAACACCGCTTCCGGTTGCAATGAAATCACTTTTTCTATGTTGACCGTAAAATCCCCTACTGTATCAAGCTCCGTTACTTCTTCAGGATAGTCATCGTTTTCTGTTACTGCGATGACTTTATCCCCTGCACCAATCCCGAATAATATTTCCGTGTTGCTTGGAAGTAATGAAATGACAGTTTCTGGCACTTTTTCAAATGTAACTTCTTTGCCAATCGCATCTGTCAGAGTGTATGGATAACTCGTTGTATCCGTTGATGCTTGTTCTGTTTTCGTTTCTTCGCCAGCTTGATTTTCATTTGCTGGTGTTTCTTCTTTTGCACTATCGCTTCCACATGCTGCGAGTAGTAGTACCGCGAGCATTGCTGTCAGCAGTAGTTGTAAAAACTTCTTCATGTGTGCTCCTCCTTTAATATGTGTGTTGCATTACGCAAGTCGCAGACACGAAAAAATCCTTCGATCATTCGAAGGATTAGGTGGGATGAAATCAGGACGTGACTTCTTCCATTACACCTATCCTCGTAGGTTGCTGCGGAACTTCATTTTCTAAAAAGGCAGGTGACCTGGCTTGTGCATAGCACGTACAGTGGCGGGACCGCATCGGATTTGAACCGATTTCACTTTTCATCTCTAGTATTGAGAACCTTTTAGAAGATATGTAATTATGCTTTATTATAGCGGTAATAGTGAGGGTTGTACAGGGCGGTGCTGATCTTTCAAAAGTCATCCCCACTTCCTACCTGTTCTTGTGGTGGTAGGTTGAACCGCGCTAAAACTGGAATAGACCGCGCATTTCGTGTTTAACACCGCGCAATTACTCTATGTAACCGCGCTAATCGTTGAGTGATCCGCGCTATTATGATGTGTAACCGCGCCGAACTGCTTGAAGATCGCGCTATTGGGATATTTCGTTGCATTTGATGAAACTTTGACAGGCAGTACTTCCAAAGACATAAAAAGCCAAGCAGTAAATAATCTGCTTGGCCGTTTTCGATATATTACATTCTTTCCGGTGCTTCAACGCCAACTAATTTCAACGCGTTCGCGATCGTCGTTTTAGTTGCTGTGATCAAAGCCAAACGCGCCTCGGACAGGTCTTTATTTTCCGGGTCGAGCACTTTATTCGCATTGTAGAAACTATGGAATGTAGCTGCGAGTTCTTGAATATAAGTTGTCACGCGGTGCGGTGCGCGCATGCGAGCTGAGTCGCTGATAAGTCTCGGGAAATCTCCAAGCTTCTTCAGTAGCTCCAATTCTTTCTCATCTTGCAACAGCGTGACGTTTTTCGTTGACGCTTCCACGTTCTGTTCTTTTGCCTGACGTAGGATTGAACAGATACGTGCGTGCGCGTATTGTGCGTAATAGACAGGGTTTTCATTGGATTTGGATACCGCCAAATCTAAATCGAAGTCCATTTGTGCGTCTCCTGAGCGCATCGCAAAGAAATACCGTACAGCGTCTAGTCCGACTTCTTCTACAAGTTCACGCAATGTGACCGCTTTTCCTGTGCGCTTGCTCATTTTGAATTTTTCTCCGTCTTTATAGAGCTGAACCATTTGCGCCACTTCTACTTCGAGCGTATCGCGGTCATAACCTAGCGCCTGGATTGCTGCTTTCATACGTGGAATATACCCGTGGTGGTCTGCTCCCCAAATATTGATCAGTTTATCAAATCCACGACTCAGCTTGTCTTGGTGATAGGCAATGTCCGGTGTTAAGTACGTGAATGAACCGTCTTGCTTGATCAATACACGGTCTTTATCGTCACCAAATGTAGTGGAGCGGAACCAAGTCGCGCCGTCTTCTTCATAGACATGGCCATTTTCACGAAGTTTTTGGAGTGCGATTTCGATCTTGCCGTTGTTATATAGGGATGTTTCCGAAAACCAGTTATCGAAATGAACACGGAAGTCCGTTAAATCTTTCTTTAGTTTATCCAATTCGATATTCAAGCCGTGTTCACGGAAAAATGCAAGTCGCTCTTCTTCTGGAACATTGACATACTTGTCTCCATATTGTTCAACGAGGCCTTTTGCGATAGCGATGATATCTGCACCGCGATAGCCGTCTTCTGGCATTTCTTTTTCTAATCCAAGTGCTTCGAAATAACGAACGTCAATCGATAACGCTAAGTTATTTATTTGATTACCCGCATCATTGATGTAGTATTCCCGCGCTACGTCATAGCCTGCTTTGTCAAGAATATTACATAATGAATCACCAAGTGATGCCCCGCGTGCGTGTCCTAAGTGCAAGTCGCCTGTTGGGTTCGCTGAAACGAATTCAACTTGGATCTTCTGTTGCTGTCCACTGTCGGAACGTCCGTAGTCTGCCCCTTGGTCAAGGACAGATTTCACGATATCTCCGAGACTATCTGTTTTCAAACGGATATTGAGGAAACCGGGTCCTGCAATTTCAATGGAGGCGATTGCCGTGTTTGTCGTATCAAGATGCTCCAAGATACTTTCCGCGATTGCACGCGGTGGCTTTTTCGCTAGTTTTGTCAACTGCATAGCGATATTCGCTGCATAATCGCCGTTCTCTTTACTTCTTGGTGATTCCAGTTTAATTTCCGGAATAGCTGCACCTTCGACTAGTTGTGCTTTCTCAATCGCTTCGTGCAATGCTTCTTTAATTTCATGTTGGATCTGCTCTACTGCATTCATTGTGTTACCTCCGAGTAGGTTATTGTCAAATGGTATTTCCCTAATAAACTTTCGTCTGAATGTAAGTCGTACGCTACCGTAAAACGTCCAGGTACCCACTCCAGTTGATTGGTATAAACAGCCAAATCCATAACGGCAGGACCATTACCGTACGTGCCAAAACGGACATCGTCTTGCCTGAACGGTAAGCGCATCTGCACACCGCCTTTACGCATGATGAAGGCATCTTCGGCATGTAATTTCACGGTCGTTCGGACTGCTGGCATTCCTTCTGTCCGTTCTTCAAACAATAAGTAGGCCTGCCCTTTTTTCTCAATGATCTCTCCAGTCGCCTGCATCGTATGCGTTTCCGCTTGCTGGTCTGGATGTTGAATAACGGAACGGAGCTGAACTTTCAATTTTGGCGCTTCCATTCGTTCACCGCCTTAAGTAAATAGATTCACTCATTATACACTTCTTCTGGTACCAGTTTCAATGTTACACGTCTAAACTTTTCCTACAGTCCGTTTAATCCGTCCATAACCGTCCCATACTGTCAAAAGATACTGAATGGAACGGGATGTGATGAGTAATGAAACGTACCGACTATATAAAATCCACCAATCGTAAAAAAATGAAAATGGTTGTATTATCCCTGTCGATCACGTCGATAGCCGCGATCGTGACGGTCTTAATCGCCCTTCGAATATATGCTCAAGTACTTGGTGCCCCTTCATTGAGCGTACCAAAGGCTTCATTGTTCCTCGATCATAGCGGGCATCAGATCGGGGATCACTTTTCGCAACATAGACGTTACTGGATGAAGCTGTCCGATATATCCCCTTTTCTTACGGATGCTTTCGTGGCAACTGAAGATAAACAATTTTATTCGCATAATGGATTTGATTATAAACGGATTGCGGGTGCAGTTCTGAAGGACGTCAAAACGATGAGTAAGGCACAAGGAGCGAGTACGATTACCATGCAATATGCGCGGAATCTGTATTTGACGCACGAAAAGTCTTGGACACGAAAACTCCATGAGGCGTTGTTTGCTTATCGACTGGAAGTTTTCTATGACAAGGATACGATTTTGGAAGGTTATTTAAATACCGTATACTTCGGTCATGGAATGTACGGGGTCGAAGCGGCGAGCCGATTTTATTTCTCAAAAGCGGCGAAAGAGCTGACATTGGAAGAAGCGGCTACGATTGCGGCGATTGCAAAAGGCCCTTCTATTTATTCACCCCTTGATAATCCCGAGAATTCACGCAACCGCCAACTACTCGTGCTCGATCAAATGGAGCAGTACGAGTATATTTCAGCCGAGCAAAAGGAACGCGCGGTAGAAGAGAGGATCGTACTGAAGACAGAGAGTTGGAAAGATATGAAGCAAGTGGCACCGTACTTTTTGGATGCTGCGTGGCAAGAGGCTGAAGACATCCTCGCTTCAAAAGGACGTGTACCTGCAGAAGGTGGCTGGCAAATTCGAACGACGTTGAATCAACAGCACCAACAAGCAGCGGAACAAGCAATTAAACAAGCTATGCCCGCAAATGACCTGCAAGTCGGATTTATTTCCATGGCTGCAGACACGGGGTTCGTGACGTCGATGATAGGCGGAGTGGATTTTGGCGACAGCTCCTTCAATCGAGTAACTCAAGCGAAACGTCAGCCGGGATCTGCGATGAAGCCCATCCTCTATGCAGCAGCGCTAGAAAAAGGTATGAATCCGTTAACATTCATGACAGCTGAAAAGACAGTGTTTACGTATGATGACGGACGTTCGACATATGAGCCAAGCAATATTAACGGGGAGTTTGCGGTGAAGCCGATTTCATTGGCACAGGCGATTGCCATTTCAGATAATATTTATGCAGTCAAAACGCTTGAGCAAGTTGGTTACAAGCCGTACACAAAAATGGCGCAGCGACTAGGCATCGATGTCTCGTTTCCCGAATCCCCAGCAGTCGCGCTTGGAACATCCGATGTGACATTATTCGAGATGACGACAGCGTATAATCGTATTGCGTCAAAAGGTAAACAAGTCGAACCCCAAATGATTCTATCGATTACGGATGCGAACGGAAAACTGGTCTATGAGCACCCTTCCAAGAAACCAAAGCAAGCCATGTCGGAACAAGACGCATTTGTGCTAACGCATTTGATGACAGGAATGTTCGACCCTGTTTTCAATGATTATTTAACTTCTACAGGCTTGTCAATGCGACCGAAACAAACACGACCTTATGCAGCGAAGTCCGGAACAACGATATCGGATCAGTATTTGATTGGATTCTCGCCCACATTAACTGCAGGCATCTGGACAGGCTTTGACCGTGGCAAGCAACTAGAGAATTTGGAGGATAAAACAGTTTCAAAAAAAGTCTGGATCGATTTCATGGAAGCGGCGCATGAAGGAACAGCCCCACAACCCTTCCTTCCCCCTTCAGGCGTACAAGGCGTCATTGTGGATATCGAAACTGGCGGGATTGCGGTCAATGATTGCGCAAAGCAACGACTGATCTATGTGAAGGATAAAGATGTACCGAAGAAGTTATGCACGGATCGCTCGTTGAGAGAACAACATTCGGGAGAAGAGGAAAATTCTAAAATGGAGTTATTCCCGTTTTCGTTTTTTGAGTGATAGAGCGGGAAACTGTAGTGATTGAGCGGCTGACGTGCGTGATAGAGCGCTTGGACGTTTGCATAGAGCGCTTAACGACAGAATATGAGCATTCGCACGCCAGCACAGAGCTAGTATCCACAAACTATAAGCACTGGAAGTAGATTTCATTGCTCAAATCCACATTAAAAAAGCCTCGTTCTCCGTATCCGCGGAGAACGAGGCTTTTTCGACCGTTATGTAGTAATCGAGTGAATCTGCACTGCTTGGGTTTGTGGTTTCATCAAACGATCATCTACATAGCGGGTGTCCTAGATTACAGCGCAAAGCTGTATGTTTAGTTTACTTCCTTTGTTGCAGACATTCAACCTCAAAGAGTACGTAATGCAAATTGTCACATTTTTGACGCATTTGACGAAAATTGTACTTTTTACGTATGCCGTTGGACGTCTTACTCTGTGCGCAAACCTTCGTGTAATTCAGGTGTACTACGTTCCCAAAGTTCTGCGTTATGTGATTTCAGAAAGTCCTTAAGAATTTTTTTCGAACGATCGTCCATTTCGTCTACGATAATTTGTCTCTTCATGGATTTGTCCATACGGTTGACGTGGTCTGCCAGTAACTTGTAGCCACGTCTCTTCTCACGGTTGACGATCATTTCGCAAGCTGTGATACCTGCGTAATACGGACCTTCTTCACGGTAATCAATGGTCACCCAAACGAGCCAGTATGGTTTGCCACCTTCAGAATCTTTGCGGTCTGTGGTAAATTTGATTCCCCGTTCCGTATCGCTACGGGCATGCATAGCCCCCATTTCCACTTGTGCTGTGCCCGCTTCTACATCGATGATCACAGGCGAAATGTTTTCCAACGACAACGAACCTATGCCGAACCCTTTATGTCCATCTGTTGGGTCATTTTTTATTATCGTAAAGCCTAACTTTGGTTTTGAATTTTGCTCATTTGCCATATAAATCGACCTCCGTCTCTGTTATTATATGTACTATACCTGAATTTTCTGCTAAGGAGGAAACTAAATGCCATACGTCACAGTAAAAATGCTTGAAGGACGCACTGACGACCAAAAACGGGCACTCTGTGAAAAAGTTACGCAAGCTGTTGTGGAAACGACTGGTGCTACTACTGACAGCGTAACAGTTTTCATTGAAGAAATGCCAAAAAACCATCTTTTTAAAAATGGAAAACGTATGAGTGATCAGTAAAATCAGCAAAAGGATTCTCATCGTGAGAATCCTTTTTACTTGATCCATTTAGCTGACTGAACTCGTTTGCATCTCTTCGATGAAGGCAAAAGCTTGATCCATTTCCTGATCAGTAAAGTTCAATTTGTTTTTCACGATACGCACTTTAGCAATTTGGTCCTCTTTGTCGAGCTGATCGAAAAACAGCAATGTTGAGACCAATTCCAAAAAGCGTGACGACTTCTCATTCAATCGCTCGATACATTTTGGCAACTGTTCTTTCGGTGCTTCTGCTGTCGTAAGGAATTTCGATCCTTCATCCGTTACTTGATAGCAATATTGCTTATACGAACCCTTGTCCTCAAAACGTTCAGCCAAAAAGCCCATTTCACATAATTCTTCCACTCGCAATGTCAGTTCTTCCGAATAAGGGCCATACATATGGAGCTCGTATTTCTCAGCAAACGGGAAATTCATTTTCTTTAATATATAAACCATCTTCTGCATTTTCTTACGGCCATTTACTTCATTCGCCAACGATATAAACTGAACGATTTTTGCATGCTCTTGCAGCAAGTCCCGCAACCCCTCTCTTAACCTCTTAACAATTCCAAAATCTTCTCATGCAACGGGTTTCCATCTACTAACAAGTCTTCAGGATAATAAATTTTATGATCTGTTCTGCGTTTTCCGGATATTGCTTCAACCACATCGGACAGCCGCGACAGTTCACGCAAATCGCCATTTTCTAGTTGTAAATAAATCGGCACACGCTCATTCTCTTCACCTGGACGGTAAAAGTCGTAAGGTAAGTCAGATGAAGAATCCGTCACTAAATAATATTCAGGATCGAGCCCTGCTTCTTTAAACAATGTAATCAGTTCACCGAATTTCATATATTGCACTGCAGGATCGAACTCGGCATATTGAAACAGCCGTCTGTTAACGAAGCGATCGCATAAATCCGCTAAAATCGAGTCATCTTCTTCCATCCACAGTTGGAAATATGTTAATAACACGCCCTCATCAAGAGCTATGTACTCTTTCAATTTGAACTCTTGAGCGAAGAACGAAATGAAATGCAGGGGTTCTTGCTTAAATGCATACCCTGTTTCAAATAAATATTTCGCTCTGTGTAAAATTTTAATAAGAATTACTTCCGCACTTCGCGACACGGGGTGGAAATACACTTGCCAGTACATCTGATAGCGGCTCATGATATAGTCTTCCACCGCGTGCATGCCGCTATGCTTGATGACTACTTGGTCTTCAGTCGGACGCATGACACGCAAAATCCGTTCCATGTCGAAATGGCCGTAGGAAACGCCTGTGTAATATGCATCGCGTTGAAGATAATCCATACGGTCTGCATCGATTTGGCTGGAGATCAAGCTGACGACCAGTTTGTCTGGATACGTTTTGTCGATCACATCTGCCACTTTTTGTGGGAAATCTGGCGACACACGACGCAGCACTTCATGGACTTCTGTCTGTTCCAATAAAATTTGCTGGGTGAATAGTTCGTGATCCAAATTGAATACTTTTTCAAATGCGTGGGAAAACGGACCATGTCCCAGATCATGCAATAATGCTGCACAAAGGGCGACGAGTCGTTGCTCTTCATTCCATTCTTCACGCCCTCTGAAGCCGTCATCGAGAATTCGTCGGACAATTTCATAGACACCAAGCGAGTGCTGGAAGCGGCTGTGTTCTGCACCGTGGAACACTAGGTAAGTAGTGCCAAGCTGGCGAATTCTGCGCAAGCGCTGGAATTCGCGTGTGTTGACTAGGTCCCATATTACGCGATCCCGGACATGTATGTAGCTGTGTACAGGGTCTTTAAACACTTTCTCTTCGGGCAGTTTTTCGTTTTGGTACGCCATGTCGTCACCTCATCCTTCATTCGTTCTAGTATAACAAAAATCGACGTGACGTGACATAGTACTCTTTGACGGATTTTAAACGGATGATGATGGAACGTGTTTATAAACGTGAAGGACTTAGTGTCTACTTGGGGACGGAAGCTCCAGTTGGGGGACGCTTTCCCATGGGCCCGCGGTGAGCCAACTGTTCGCTACGCTCTCTTAATTGTCTCACCTGATCGGGCTGATCCATCGGGAAGAGCCGTAACGAAGAACGGCTTTTGCACTAGCGACTGGTTGGCTTGCCGCGGGCCCTCAGGAAAGCGTCCCCTCCGTAGCGCAAATTCCCACCCCAATCCCCTGCCAGCCTCACCCCACTTACTTTACTTAACTCCCACTCACCTAAAAACCCGCCCATTTTATTACCATCTTCATAGAATTTTGTAACTCTCTGAATAAAAGACTCATCCCGTGGTCATAATGGCAGTAGAAAGAGAGTACAAGACAGGAGGCATGGAGATGGTGAAAGTTAGACAAGACGCTTGGTTAGAACAAGACGATGAATTATTGGCAGAGACGGTGCTACGACATGTAAGAGAAGGAAGTACACAGCTAGGTGCATTTGAAGAAGTAGGTGACGCCCTGAACCGAACAGCAGCAGCTTGTGGGTTCAGATGGAATGCAGTTGTGCGAAGAGACTATGAGAGTGAACTCTCTGAAGCGAAGAAAGAAAGAAAGCAAACGTTACGTGTGCTAGGTACAGATTTTAAAAGACGCAATCAACAAATGTACAGCCCCGAGACAGGCGCAGATGGCCAGGAAAGAATCCAGGTTCCATTATCAGCCCTATCCCTCGACACGGTCATTGCCTATTTGATTCGCATGCATCATAACGGCGGTGCGGATACGGATGCACTTCGATGGAGACAAACGGCAAAAACAGCGACGGAACAAATGAAATCGCTAGAAATGCAAATTGAAGATCTGAAAAAAGAGAATAAAACGTTGAAAGAAGACTATGAGCAATTCGTCCAAATCATGAATCGTGCACGTCGATTAATCGCTTTAAATGAAGAAAGCGAGCATGTTGCACCGTTGTTTAAAATGGAGCCAAATGGTAATCTAGTCACATCAAAAGAGCCGCCAATCAAGAACTGATTGGCAGCTTTTTTTCGTACTATGATAACATCTTTTGATTGCGTTCAAAGACACGTCGCAAATAGAATCCGTACAATTCCATTTCCTCGTCTGTTAACCCATCGTGACGCACATCTTCTGTCAATGAGCGCAATAATATTTGCAAGCGAATAACCACTTCATTGACCGTCAAATGCGTGTCCAGAATTTCCGATAATGATGCCATTGTGTTAGGTTGAATTACAGGATAACTGAATTTCGTCTGTTGGCCCTGTAAGCCCTTCTCATAGACTTCACGAATTAACTCTGCGCGCTCGGAACCACTGCCTTCAACGCATAAATATACTTGCACAGCGACTCCTTGACGCAAACGACGCTGTGAAACCCCAGCGAATTTCTTGCCATCGACACTTAAATCATATGATCCAGGACAATAAGATCCGACAATTTCATAGGCTTCTATCCGTTCGCCAAGCTCAGGAAATAATAGCTGAACTAGTGATACCATCGCTTCGTAGCCTATCGGAATGTCAATTGAAGACTTTTGTTCAGAGAAGATTAAGGAAATATTTACTATCCCTTCATCTAAGACGACTGCAAGCCCTCCCGAATTGCGAACGATCGACTGATAGCCATGCTGCTCTATTCCTTCCATCGCTTGTTGAATAAATGGCATTCGATGATCTTGAATACCTAACACGATCGTCTTATCATGTACCCATGTCCTAACAACCGGTACACTTTGTTGCTGTCCAACTAATTGGCATAACGTATCATCCATGGCGAAGGATTCGAGCGCAGAACGATTGCGTGCTGAAATCGATTCGTCGATGAAACGCCAAGCTGGTTGATTCAGTAAATGTTTATCTTGTGACATGTCTAGCTCTCCTATAGTGATTGATCTGGATTATATGTAGACGGTTCACAAACTACGAGCCTGTCATTATAAGCTCTGGGCTGCTGTGATGATAGAAAGTTTATAGACATCTTCTGCAGAACAGCCGCGTGACAAGTCGTTGACGGGACCATTCAAGCCTTGAAGAATCGGACCAATTGCTTCGTATCCACCTAGACGTTCTGTCAATTTGTAGCCGATGTTTCCAGCGTCCAATGTCGGGAAAATAAAGACGTTTGCATCGCCTTTGATGACGGATTCTGGAGCTTTTTTCGCTGCTACACTTGGTACATACGCTGCATCAAATTGGAATTCTCCGTCAATCAATAGGTCAGGTGCCAATTCTTTAGCAATTCTAGCCGCTTCCACCACTTTTTTCGTCTCTTCTGTCACAGCAGAACCTTTAGTAGAGAATGAAAGCATCGCAACGCGTGGATCAATTCCGAATGCTTTTGCAGTTTTCGTACTTTCCACAGCGATTTCAGCTAACTCTTTGGCTGAAGGATTCACAGTAATGGCACAGTCCGCAAAAATTAGACGCTCTTCTTCTTTCATCATAATGAAAGCACCGCTCGTTTTTGAAATGCCACGCTTCGTCTTGATGATTTGCAATGCGGGACGAACTGTATCCGCCGTCGAATGTGCAGCCCCACTCACCAAACCGTCTACACGTCCTGTATAGATTAGCATAGTTCCGAAATAGTTTACATCTTTCAATTGCTCGCGCGCTTGCTCGATTGTAGCTTTTCCTCCACGACGCTCAACGAATTTCTCCGCCAGTTCTTCAAAATAGGAAGCGTTTGCAGGATCAATCAACTTAATTTCAGAAATATCAAAACCACCATCTTTTGCTACTTTATTTACCGCTTCTTCATTACCTAATAAAACTGGTGTAATAATTCCCTCTTGTTGAAGATGAACAGCCGCTTCTATTATTCTTATGTCCTCTCCTTCAGGCAATACAATCGTCTTTCCTTTACCTTCCAATGTCTTACGAATACCTTCAAAAAGATCTGCCATGTGTAATTCCCACCCTTGTTATATTTTCCTATTTATCATACCTGAAAAGCCCCATTAATACACTAAGAATTCTGAAGTTTTCAGATAACTGCCCATTAAATATTCATTTTTGTAATGTCTATTGTGGGTCTAACCTTATTCCTTAACGAGTAAAGACTGTTTATGATACACTTGATAGAGAAACTACTTTATTTTAAAAGGAGACTGAATTCAAGTGAACGAAGCAGCTATTACATTAGACGGTTGGTATGTACTTCACGATTTTCGCACGATGGACTGGGCTTCTTGGAAATTGATTTCAAAAGAAGAGCGTCAGGCAGCAGTCAATGAATTCCTAACTTTTTTGGAGCGTATACAAGAAGCGGATGATGCTAAAACAGGTAGTCATGCATTTTATACAGTCGTTGGTCAAAAGGCAGACTTCATGCTAATGACATTACGTCCTACAATGGATGAACTTCAGCAGTTGGAAGCAGAATTCAATAAGTTAATCATTGCGGATTACACAATCCCAGCGTATTCCTATATATCGGTAGTGGAGTTATCGAACTACCTAGCAGGTGAATCTGACGAAGATCCATATCAGAATCCGCATGTACGCGGACGTCTGTATCCTGAACTACCTCGTAGCCAATACGTTTGTTTCTATCCAATGGATAAGAAGCGCGAAGGCGAAGATAACTGGTACATGCTCGACATGGACCACCGCAAAAGTTTAATGCGCAGCCACGGCATGATCGGCCGCGGTTATGCAGGTAAAGTGAAGCAAATCATTTCCGGCTCCGTCGGCTTTGATGATTACGAGTGGGGCGTCACGCTGTTCTCCGATGACGTGTTACAGTTCAAAAAACTCATCTATGAAATGCGTTTTGACGAGGTCAGCGCGCGCTACGGCGTATTCGGCTCATTCTTCGTCGGTACAATTTTAGACGCAGACAAGCGCGAAGCATTTTTCGAAGTATAATAGGTTAGATCCAAGCCGCGAATGAAACACTTCGCGGCTTTTTTGTTGCGAAGAAAGAGGGAAATAGGGCTAGTGGTTCGGGATTGAAGCTCCAGCTGGGGACGCTTTCCGGAGGGCGTGGCTTGAGCCTCCTCGTCCGCTTCGCTCCCTGCGGGGTCTCAAGGCGCACGCTGATCCTCCCGGAGTCGCCCCAGCTTCCGCTTCAATCCTACATAGATAGTAGTGTTACTTAGAACTGTCACTGTAATCAGCAAGTGAATTATTGTTGGCTTCTAACTTAGTTAAATTTACGCGCAACATAGGGTCTTGAATTTCACTCTCCAACTCCAGAAAGAGACAGTAGTGAAGCGAAGTGAGAGCCGTTACGAAGGACGGCTTTTGCGAGTAAAAGCGAAGCGTTAGGAGCATATCTTTGCACTAAAGGCGGCGACTCGGGGAGGATCAGCCCGACAGGTAAGACAACCAAAAGGAAGCAAAGCGACCTGGTTGGCTTACCGCGGGCCCTCCCGAACGCGTCCGCCTGGAACGTAGCGCAACGGTGCATTCCCCCAACCCCGAACTTCCCTCTCCAAAAACTTCATTCATACCCACTCCCCCTCCTACATAAGATACAACCAAGGGGGTTTTGCTTTAGCTGTCACCGCGACAAACAAGAGGGAATAAAAGCGCTTGCCCGTCTCACACAGACTCCATCAACACGCAACGCACACTTCCCTCGCCCTACAAGACTGCCCGCGAGTAAAACTAACAGATCTGGAGAGGATGTTGAAATGGTTCAATATTATTGGAATCCCGGCTATGCCCAGCAACAAATGGTCCCACCACAAACAAATGTACAGGGGAACGTACCAACACCGCCTTTTAGAGAGCAGTCGTACATCGAGAATATTTTACGGCTTAACAGAGGAAAACCCGGTGTCTTTCATTTTTCATTCGAACATGCGGTAGAAGCAGGCAAGAACACAAAAGCGATCACGGGTATGGTAGAAGCTGCAGGACGCGATCACGTCATCCTCAGTGAAGCCAAGACAGGACGACGTTATTTATTCCCTATGATCTACTTCGATTATGCGGAGTTCCCAGAGGAAGTAAATTACTTCAACCAAACGCCATAAGAAAAAACCGCTCATGCGTGAGCGGTTTTCCTATGTTACCTTCCAAATTTCACTGCAGCAATGATCAACATCATCCACCCTACGATGAATGCAACGCCACCAATCGGCGTGATGGCGCCAAGTATTCCGATTCCAGATAAGCTGAGTACATACAGGCTTCCAGAGAAAATAACGATACCCGCCAGAATTAAATAGCCTGCCCATAATAGTTGCGTCGATGGTCCAAGCAATGTGTCGCTCATCAAAATACCAATTGCGAGTAATGCAATCGCATGGAACATCTGATAGTGTACCGCGGTTTCCCAGACGGCTAAGTAATGTTCGGAAAGGCGATCTTTCAATGCGTGTGCACCAAATGCCCCAAATCCAACTGCAATCGCGGCATTAATAGCTCCTGCGATAATGAAAAACGGCATAATGATTCCTTCTTTCTAACGAATGTTGTATATCCTGTTTCCAGTCTACCATATTGAAACATATAAAATGACAGGTGTTTGAACGATTTTTGGTGCTATCAGAAGTCAAACAGCGACTCTCCATTGGCATCCTCTTCACGCAATGGTTGCTCGTTCAGCGACGTAATTGGCGTCGCATGTACAGTGCTCGTTTGTATAGCATGCGGGATGGACGGTACAGATGGCCTTTCATCACCAAGCATCAAATTACATAATGTTCGCACAGCATAGATCGCTTCTCTTCGTGCTGCTTCATCCTGTGTTTGTTTCGCCAAGCGGACTTGTCGCTCCATTTCTCCGAGCATTTGTGCAGCTGTGATCATCGCATTTTCATCCCCTTTTTCGGTTCAAATTTCATACACTCCATACCAGAGGAGCGCTTTACCACTATAGATGGTAACATTTTCGTCTTGAATCCATATGCCTTGCAGCCCCGCGGACTTGCGGGATCCCAAGTCGTATAAAAGAAGATACAGTCGAAGCAATTGACTGCCATCGTTACACATCCTTTCTCATTCATCACTTGGTCGTTTTCGCCCAATCTATCGGCTCTTCTCCCCACTCGCGTAAATACTCATTCGCTTTAGTAAACGGCTTACTGCCAAAGAATCCTCTGGATGCACTAAATGGACTCGGATGAGGCGATTCGATAATTGCATGGCGTCTGCGGTTGATCAATGCCGTTTTTTCCTGCGCATGTCTTCCCCATAAAATGAAAACGATTGGTGCACTGCGCATCGACAGTTTACGAATGACTTCGTCCGTAAAGAGTTCCCAACCTTTCCCACGATGCGAAGCGGCTGCCCCTTCGCGCACAGTGAGTACAGTATTCAATAATAATACACCTTGTTCAGCCCACCCTGTCAACGTTCCTTCAGTCGGGGCATCAATTCCAATATCTGATGATAGTTCTTTGAAGATATTACGTAAACTCGGTGGCACTTTCACGCCAGGCTGGACAGAAAAACTCATACCATGAGCTTGTTTTGGCCCATGATACGGATCTTGGCCCAAAATCACGACTTTGACGTCCTGAAAAGGCGTCAATTTAAAAGCTGTCCACATATCAGACATTTGCGGATAGATGATGTGATTTGTGTATTCTTCGCGAAGAAAAGTACGCAATTCCTGATAATATGTTTTATCGAATTCATCTTTTAGTATGTGATCCCAATCATTACGAAACTCTGCTACCATATGCATCACTCCTTAAATTCAATATCTAGTTGATAGCCTGCAAATGAAAACATGTCTTTTAGCGTTTTTACTGCATTTTGCTCTGCGGATTCTAGGACACCTTGTTCGGATGCCTCTTCCATTATTAACGTTTTGGCTTCATTCGCTAGTTCATAGCCTTCTTTAATATCTGCTTTTCCGCGGAATAACCCTTCTACAGAATAGACTTCTACTTTATCGAAGTACAGTTCTGCACCACCGAGAAAATCAGCTTTCGGTATTGTCAGCTCAATACGCTTTTCGTCTTCATCCACTCGCATATCTTGCTCGGTGATTTCACTAAGATCAATTCCGGCTTTGATAGAACCTGGAATGACTACTAATAAATTCCGCTTCGTCCCAGGAAAATTGACTCCGATGTTTTTACCGAATAATTCATTGTCAGTGCGTTTGATGAGCACTTTCGAATAAGCTTCTGCCGTTGTCAGTTCCTGTAGCTCTTGGACACGCTCGACAAATGCCGTCTTTTGTTCCGAAAAAGTAGAGCCCAATTGCATTAAATAAAAGCCTGCTATTGGCAGGGTAATAAGTGCGGTGACTAATAGTACAATGACTAAAATATATGTTCTTCTCCACGAAGTCCATAAAGTAAAAGCGAGTTCGAGAATTCCTCCCCTTCGCTTACGTTTGGTCTTTTTTCGTCCAGCGAATGTTACAGCTGATTGGGCATTAGCTTCCGTCCATTCCTTCTTCTCTCTTTTAGACGATTCATGCTTACTCATGGCTCACATCCTCTCGTTTGTTCCAACACTCCGTTTCTATTTATACGTTCTGTCGAATAATAAGTTTCATTGGCAAGATCTGTACGTATTACAAGCTTTCTAGACTTTCATCATACCTGAGTTGTTTGTATTTCGACAATTAGTTGTATACTATACATAACAACAAAATGTAGGATGCGAAGGAGAGAGTTATTATGTCATTAAAGAAAACCTTGACGATTGCAGGATCGGATACATCAGGCGGTGCAGGAATTCAAGCGGATTTAAAGACTTTTCAAGAGCACGGTACGTACGGTATGACGGCAGTGACAGTGATTGTCACGATGGATCCCGATCAGAATTGGTCACATAATGTCTACTCATTGCCGATTGATGTCGTAAAGGCCCAATTGAAAACAGCGTTATCTACTGGAATTGATGCTATCAAAACCGGCATGTTGAGCACGGAAGAAGTCATTCGAACGGCAGGTCAGGCAATTGATGAATCTGGTTTGGATCATGTCGTGATCGACCCTGTCATGGTGTGTAAAGGTGAGGATGAAGTATTGAATCCTGGGAATACGGATGCAATGATTACCTATCTCCTACCGAAAGCAGAAATCGTCACACCAAATTTATTCGAAGCGGGACAATTAGCTTCTATGAAAACACCGAAAACAATAGATGACATGAAAATGGCAGCGCAGAAAATTCATAAACTCGGCGCTCGTAATGTCGTGATTAAAGGCGGCAAACAACTCGATCATGAAGAAGCGGTGGATTTGTTTTACGATGGTTCGACGTTTACGGTACTGAAATCAGAAAGATCCGATACCTATCATAATCACGGAGCGGGCTGTACATTTGCAGCTGCTATTACAGCAAATTTGGCAAACGGGTTGTCGATCAAAGACGCAGTCATTCAAGCGAAGCAGTTTGTGACAGCAGCCATTGCGCACGGTTGGAAGCTTAATGAGTATGTAGGACCTGTCATGCACGGCGCGAAAAATCAGTTCGACGTGCCACAAGTAAAGTTGCAGGAAGTATAATGAATGCTTATAAGTCAGCTGTATTCCTGACTTATAAGCCGTCTAATCGCATTCAAACTGCAATGTCTATATAATACTAAATAGAAAGATTGCAGCGGAATGCCTGCAAGATTTAGGAGGATGAGTATGGAAACGGTTGACGTGAAAAAATTACAGGAGTTACTGGACTCCTTTGCCAATATAGATGTCTACATACATTTAGAAACGACAAATGGATCGTATGCTTCTCATTTTCAAGAAGGTTTTTTTAATGCCGGCGCATTTATTCGTAATGTCATTATTCGCTACGAACTTGGTAAGGTGACGGGCGAATCTCCACACCGTATCGGTTTGAAATTGCCGAGTGGTTGGATTTACGCACAAGGGATCACGCACTATACAGTTGACGAACATAATCGTTTACTGATGGCGGGACTCGGACCTGATGGAAAACTAGCGGTAGCGCTTGAAATTAGCGAAACACCATTTACTTATTAAGAAAGGAGATTTTTTGATGTTGCAAAAAGAACGACACGTACTCGTTGTATTCCCTCATCCCGATGATGAATCATTCGGCATCGCTGGAACGATTGCACAATATATTGAAATGGGCGTACCCGTTACGTATGCTTGCTTGACACTAGGCGAAATGGGCCGAAATCTAGGAAATCCTCCTTTCGCAAACCGCGAAACACTACCACAAATCCGCAAACAAGAGTTGCTAGATGCGTGTGATGCGATGGGATTGACAGATTTACGCATGATGGGACTGCGCGACAAAACGATAGAATTTGAAGATCCAGAAAAACTGGTTAAAATGATGACTGACCTCATTGATGAATTACATCCTTCATTGGTCATCTCATTCCACCCAACGCTTGCTGTACACCCCGACCACAACGCAACGGGCGTAGCTGTTATTGAAGCGATGAGCCGCATGCCGGAAGCGAATCGACCGGTACTGTACATGAAAGCCTTCGATAATGACACGTTGAACCAACTTGGTGAGCCGCATGTTGTGCATCATACACCTGACGTAGCAGATAAAAAGATTGCCGCCTTACGTGCACATGCCTCCCAGACGGTTTGGATGCTACCCGACATGGAAAAACGATGGGCTGCAAACGATAAAGATGCACTTGACTGGTTATATAACGAAGCATTTTATATTCATGATTTCACGTAAAAAACCGCAATTCTGCGGTTTTTTTGTGTCTTATACAAAATCACTTCTCTTCAAACGCTTTAATAAAGGCATATAAATCCTGCAACTTCTTTTCAAACACTTCCACGTTTAATGCACGATCCATTTGGATTCTTACGTTATTTTGTGATTGTACCGCGATTTGCATCTGACTTCCTGCTTCTCTAATTACCGTTTGATAACGGTGTCGTATATCATCGATTTGTCTCTCGGCTTCTTCATCTTCTGCACATAACGGCACAATATCCACTAATTCATCGCGCGGACTTTCCGCGTCGTAGGCATGAGGTTGTGTCGAATCGAACAGGCACACCGATAACTCAGGAAACAGTACTAAGTCGATACTTGCGGGATCCAATCCACACCAACCGTATAACACATCTAACCCACGTCGCTGCGCTTCGTCTCCTAACGCCCGCATCATCGTCGACTTGCCTGTGCCCGGTAATCCCTTGATCAAATAGCGACGTTTTGTACGTTTTGTGATAGACGGGATGAAATCATGTGCGCTGCCAGATGATAATGAACCGACGATCCGATGCGAGATATGAGCTGATTTCGTTAGTTCAATCGTTCCAAATAATTCTCGCTTTAATTCTTCCGTAATCTCTTCGTGGCGGGGCCAATCCATGCGTGCGATATTCACTGCTTCCCATTCATCATGAATCGCTTTTGCCCGTTTTAACTCATTCAACGACTGACCAAAACGTGTTTTCTCTTCTTTCAACAAAGCACTCACCTCATCATGCCGTCCGAGTAGCTGATCTTGATGATAGACGTCATAAAAACAAAAGACTTTATGGCGGTTGCCAAGATCTGTCGGCTCGAAGGAAACCGGATGGGATGCTTGCAAGATCAAAAGTTCCAGTCCTTTAACGAAAAGCGCATCGGTTTTATCCACATGTCCAGGATTCATGAATCGATCCACACTAAAGCCCTTGTTGACAAAATAGACCACCAAGTCATTGAGCACTTGCGATAAGGAATGCGTAGGCAAACACTTCAAAAATATCGTCTTTTTTGACTCCGTGAGCAACTCTTCATACTTATGTTGCACGCCTTGTCCTGTATAAGCCGTTCCCATATATTCTGTAATATGTCCGTATATATTGACCATCCTTTCTTTCTTCATTTCATCATATGTATAGGTAAATAAAAAAAGCACAGCCTAGTAGGCTTATGCTCCTTAATAGTGTAATAAAACTTTTTCGTCCGTTTGATGAGTGATCTTCAATAATATTTTCTTACATTGTGGTAAGGCAATTTGAATGATTTGACCAGAGAATAGGACGACAACCAATGTACCGACCCCTACAGGTCCACCAAGCAAGAAACCGATAAGTGTGGCGATTGCTTCAATCGCGGTCCGTACCAATCGAAGACTCCAGCCAAACTTTTCAACAAACAACAGCATCAAGCTATCCCGAGGTCCAGCCCCAAGATTCGGTGATACATATATTCCTACCCCATAGGATAGGACGAATACACCGGCGATGAAATAAATAATTTGCACTGTAATTGAAGTCACATCAGGTAAAAGCCAGTTGAAAAAGTCGATAAATAATCCGATGACCAACATATTAAGCCATGTACCTAGTCTCGGCCATTCCCTCAAAATAATCGATGTCACCGAAATGATAACAAAACCCGATATAATACTCCATGATCCTATCGTTAATCCGAAGTTTTGATACAACCCGAGATGGAGCACGTCCCACGGAGCAATCCCAAGCCGCTGACCTTTAATCATCAACGAGATACCAAGCGACATGATCATCATTCCCGCGATGAAAAATATCCATCGCCAAGCTAATAAATTACGCATATACATTCTTCTTTCTTCTAAATATCAGTGTCCTCATGGATTCATTGTAACAGAAATCAAGAAAGTTGCTATGTACTTACTTTACGAGATCACTAAATTGTGCTTTTGCAACCCGTGCCAAGTCTTGTGGTGACAATTTCATTTGCAATCCGACTTTGCCCGCACTGACATACATATAGTCGAGCGTTTCAGCTTGTTGGTCAATGAATGTCGGAAATTCACGTTTCATACCGATTGGCGAACAACCGCCACGGACATAGCCCGTTTCTTTTGTCAATTCTTTCATAGGTAGCATTTCGACTTTTTTAAAGCCTGCCGTTTTCGCTGCTTTTTTCAAGTCTAGCTCATCCGAAACAGGAATGATAAAGACGAGTAAGTCTGTTTTGCTCGCCATGGCAACGAGCGTTTTATAAACGGTAGAGACCGATACATTCGTTTTATTCGCAACGGAAACCCCGTCATTCTGACCGTCATCCGTTTGATAGCTGTGGATTTCATGGGGAATCTCCTCGCTTTCGATGATGCGAATTGCGTTGGTTTTCGGCAACTTTTTCTTTGACATAAGTAGTACTCCCCTTCTCTTCATTTTAGTAGAAAGCTAGCAGAATATATGATGTGAAAAAAGCCTATTTCACTGGATTCCAGCAAAACGGGCTTCGTTTTCAAACGAATCAGATCAAATGCTGATATTCATTTGTGGCTGATCCATGTCGTACTGATTCATTCTGGCTTGACTTTGTACTTGATAGAGAGTAAATGCATGACTATATTGTTGTTGCATACGATTCGGTCTATTAGTTGCTGCGGTACTGTCGACGCTACTCATGAGATCACGAATAGTTTTGGCCCGATTATGTAACGCTAATTGTAGTTCAGCTTGTGTGATTTTCGCAGATGCATTACTAGCTAGCTGATAATCCGCTGTCGTTGGTGGTGATTCAGAGTATGCCTCTTTGCGGACTTCACGCCACAAATCAATCGTTTCATCCAAGTTATTACCGAGTGGAATCGAGATATTCTTCATCTGTCCCGCGCCAAGCTTCTGGAAGTCTGTTTGCATTTCTTCCGGTTTTTCAATTGGTTGCGAGTTTCCGCGCAGCAATGCGACCAATTCATCTTTGGTCTTTTGCGCTAGTTCACGAAATTCTGTTTGTCGTTCATAAGCATTTCCGGCATTCTTTTTCCGGATTGCGTCATACCGCTGTAGTTGTTCGGCGGCGTTCGCAAACCCTATTACAGCATTCATGGTATCCACCTCCGAATAGGAATTTTCGATATGTACAGCTAGTATAACTAGTTTACGCGGTAGCGCGTGAACTGCCAATCCATCAAAAGATTGGATTCGCGCGGGATTGGTATTTTCATTTTATCCTTTAGGTACGCATTTCATACTATATGGATATGCGAGCCGGGCGGTATTTACTAGTGTTTGTTATAGGAATATGTGTAGTATGAGTACCCTTTTTCATATGTGATCAAACAACACCGCACACTAGTTGATGTAGTGTGTGGTGGAAAGTGCTGAAGTTCAAGGTCGAATGGTGTTTGTAATGTATGTTTAGTTAGTTAGGGCATGGGATTGAAGCTCCAGTTGGGGACGCTTTCCGGAGGGCGTGGCCCGAGCCAAGCGAACAACAAAGGGTTCGCTTTGCCGTATTTCTGTGTACTTTGCAGAAATTAAGGCACCTGTCCAGGGTCTCGAACTCACGCTGATCCTCCCGGAGTCGCCCCAGCTTCCGCTTCAATCCTACGTTTATAGTTGAGGTACGGAGATTCATCACTGAAGATAGTGTATGAATTGTTGTTGACTTTGAACTTAGTTAAGTTCAAGTGATGATCAAATTCAATTTCTAATCACTTACTGTCGGTAGTATTTGAATTAGTAAAGCCCTTGAACCTGTTTAGGTTTAAGGGCTTGGTTCATATATATAGAAACGATTACAATTCTAACTTTACTGTACAACAATACGTATTAACCACTCATCTTACGAGGGATTGACGCGTAGGATGGGCGCTCAAGAAAGCGTCCTCTCCGAAGCGCCAATCCCTAGCCCCCACGCTATTGAAATACAATTCACTTCCATCCACTCAATCTTTCATGATCTTCGGTGGAGTCTCGCCTGGAATCGCTGGTTTTTCATGCGGTGTATCTTCCAAGAACTTTGTCTCTACAATTTCTTTCGGTACACTTGCTTTGCCGTTCTTTTCTTCCAGTCGGTCAATCGTCCGCTCGATCGTTTTATTTAACGTCGAAAGCGCTACGATTGTATCCCCCGTTTGTGCTTGCAGTTCTTTCTCTGCCGTGTAGAACTCCATGTCTCCATTTGCACGAATGATGTACAACAATATCGATTGATCGTCGCGCTCGCGTAAGTACTGCGTGTAGCTATATTGTTTCGTCAACAACGTCTTACGGAATACGTGCCCTTGATTGATACGTTCATCCAGTTCATGAATCGTCAAGTTCGGTGTGAACAGGAATTGCCCTGTCGCTAGGTTGAACTGTTGATCTGCACTTCGTTTATGTGTGGTCGTTTGAAACAGTAAGTCTCTTCCTAGATCTGGCGTAAAATCGGCGCATACGTGTGAGTTATAGGTATCCGTCTTAGTCATGGCCAAAATATAACGGTATGGCGTTAAATCTAAATGATAGCCTGTATGCTCGGATAAAATATCTCCCTTAAACGTTGGTATGCTGAGTTTTCGCGCATTAGACAAGCCACCCCAAGAGTCTTCCACAACCAAAACTTTGTGACCAGCAGTACTAATATTCTTCGCAAGTTCCGCTACGAATCTTGTACTGCCGATTAGTACTACGCCCGATTCAATCGGCGTGGCCAAATTCAGTTTCTTGGCAAGCCAGCCAATCGAGAAGCCATGTAAGATGACAGTCGCAAATACGAGCGCGAAAGTCAACGCGGTTAAAAGCTCCGCATCTTTATAGCCGTTTTCAAGCAATATGGTCGCGAAATAGCCTGATACAGTCAGTGCTACTATCCCCCGTGGCGCAATCCAACCGATGAGTGTTTTTTCACGATTCGTTAAATCCGTGCCGATTGTTGATACCCATATCGATAGCGGTCTAACGACAAATAACATTGCGAGTACGTATAGAATAATTTTTGGATTCAATATTTCAATCAAAATATGTGGATCTAACGATGCCGTCAACATGACGAATATTCCCGATATGAGCAATACTGAAATATTCTCTTTGAAATTGCGAATGTCTTCTAAAGTAGTCAAATGCATATTCGCCATCGTCATCCCCATCGCTGTGACTGCCAATAAACCAGTCTCATGCATGATTTCATCCGATAATACGAAGACAAATAACACGAGGCCGAATAAGATTGGCGCTTTTAAATATTCCGGTACCCAGCCCTTTTCAAATGCTGTGCCTAGAATCCTGCTCGTTCCCCAACCAAGAAGTACGGAGAACAATGAAGCACCAAAAAACAGCAACATCGCTTTGGCCGTTACTTCACTATTGACGAATTTGATGACTTCAAATGCAAATACGGCTAGAAGTGCACCGAACGGATCAACGACGATTCCTTCCCACTTTAATATCGCGGCCGCACGGGGCTTTAAGCGCGCCTGTCTAAGTAAAGGCAAGATTACAGTAGGACCTGTGACGATAAATAGGCCTCCAATAATGAATGCCACTTCCCATGACAATCCTGCGATATAGTGAGCCGCAAGTGAACCAGCAATCCACGCAATAAATGCACCGAACGTTACGATTCTTGCAACAGGACGTCCAAATCCTTTAATTTCTTTAAAATCGAGATTCAAACTGCCTTCAAATAAGATAATAGCCACCGCGAATGTAATGATGGGTGAATATAGATCCCCCATTGATTGTTGCGGATTAATCAAACCGAAAATCGGTCCAACCAGTAGTCCCGCAATTGCCATCACGACAATCGCTGGCATCCTTGTACGCCACGCTAGCCATTGCGACGCTACACCAATTAACACGACCAACATTAAATCCATAACCAACGAATTGAACATCAGGTAGGCCGCCTCCTTCCCTCTTTGAAACCTTTCTAAATCGCTTTCTTCTCATTGTAATAAACTATTCCCATTTTTCATAGGGTAAGGGGAACAAGTAGTTTCAGAAAGGGTGGTTCCAATCGAAAAACAAGTCAAAAAAACAATCGCGATCTATCTTTCCATAACAGAAGGCAAAGGAAGTTATCCTTTACGACGTGCACTACTACTGGCAAATACCCTAAAAAACGAAGCACAAGTCATCTTTTTATACGACCAAGAAACGCCAGTTCCAAGCGAACATTTCACGTGCCATAAAGTAATTGGTCCTTCCTCCTTAATTAAATTAATAGGTAAGCTTCAGCCTGATCTTTTGATTCGTGACAGTGGTCCAAGCTATAAAGAGGAAATGACCAAAATTCATGAACTAGTACCAAGTATTTTACATTTCGACGATTTCGGTGATGGCGGACAATTGGCAGACTGGGTGATCCAGACGCTGTATCCGGAAACTCAGGAACTCTATGCTGAGCACTATATAGTGGGGCCGCAGACATACATGGCAGACGCGTCACTGCAATCTTTTCGGCATGCCGGTTTAAAAAGAAAATCCCCGTCTTCTTCGCAACTCGTCATTTCATTCGGCGATGAGGATCCGGGCAATCTCACATTCCGGGCTTTGCGACATTTAAAGCAACTGCAAATTCCTTTATCCGTACTGGTACTGCTTGGAAAGAATTATAAACATGATGTGAGTGAAATCCAAATGATGGCATTGAGCCGACCGAACACCAAAGTCGTACAAGCCCCAGACAACCGTGCAGAACTGTTCTCAAAAGCCGATATGATTCTGTGTGATGCGGGTTATACACCATATGAAGTAGCCGTTATCGGTGTGCCTTGTATTGTACTTGCCCAAAACGAATTCGAATCAAACCTCGGATTTCCAACCGAGAGAAACGGCTTTACGCATCTCGGCCTCGGCCGTAAGGTAACTCAGTCGAACTTACTGAATGCGATCATGGAACCATTGCTACATGATGCACGTAAGGAACGCGCGATCAAAAAGCAGTTACAGATCGATATCGGGAATAGTGAAGAAAAAGTGCTTGAAGCGATCCGTTATTTGTTGGAGTTCCCTAAACGCACAAGGCAGGATATGTTACACTAAGGGAAAACAGATGATAGGAGTTTTCCCTTATGACAAAGGATCAGTTGGAACAAGAGATCGCAGAGCTTAAGATGGACTACATCAGCCTGCAGGGTGATATGGAGAAGTTAGAGTCGACAGGTCATGTGAAAATGATCGAAAATGCAGAGCTGCGCCTTTCTAAAATGGAAGAGCGTCTCGCGGATTTAAATAAGCAGCTTGCTGAAGCGACGAAATAAATACGAACAACCTCTATCAAGTATTGCTGATGGAGGTTGTTTTTCGGTTTGAAATTGGTGAGGAGAATTGTGGATTGGGAGTAGGGATTTGCGCTCTAGGCGGACGCTTCCCATGGACTCTCGGGAGTCTACCCTCCTAGTACAAAGATGTGCTCTTAACGCTTCGCATTTACTTGCAAAAGCCGTTCTTCGTGACGGCTTTCGCTCCAATCCCTGCAATACGAATGGATGATACTTTTCAAAATCCATTGAACCCAGAATTGCAAGCAGTTCTGAACTTGAACTGTACTTGAATGTGAAATAAGTTCAAAAACAACACTAAATCACACACTATCGGCAATGAGTGATCTACATCTACCCACTATCCATATAGGATTGAGGCGGAAGCTAGGGCGACTCCGGGAGGATCAGCGAATGCCGTAGCGGAGGACGGCATTTGCGAGTAAAAGCGTAGCGTTAGGAGCATGTACTTTAATTGCTAGCATTTGAGTAAGCCACGCCCTCCGGAAAGCGTCCCCAGCTGGAGCCTCAATCCCCTTGTGCTTACAAATTTACTCTCAACATACATGCCCTAGAATTTAATCCCCTCTTACCCCATTAAAAAAAGCCCACAGCAAGTGTGAGCTTAGGCCATAACATACTCTTCAGCTGCCTCGTCTTGTACGAGCAACTCTTTCAGGTACTTCTTCGCGCGGAACAAGCGGGACTTCACAGTGCCGATCGACACACTCATCAACCCTGCGATCTCTACTAACGAATATTGATTCACATAGAAATACTCAATCGTTTTTCGGTAAATACCGTCCAACTCGCTGATTTTCTGTTGCACAAGCTCGGAAATATCATTCTGCTCCATCAATTCAGCAGGAGTTTTCGCATTACTAGGAACCAAATCTAAGATCGGAACGTCTAATGTATCAGGTTGATTCATCACGTATTGACTCTGACGTACATTTTTTCTATAACGGTCGCGAAATGTGTTCATACAAATAGTCGTCAACCAAGCCTTCATGCGGTTGACTTCACTCATTTCACCGCTGTAGCGCACTACTTTTACCCATACGTCTTGCATGAGATCTTCTGCTTCTTCTTTATTGCGAGTCAGTTTAAGACATAAATGATATATATAGCGTCCATATTCTTCGTATAATGCGTTTAAGTCGTTTTTCATAATAAGTAGCCTCCGTTTTATAACTGGTACCCTTATTATCATCGACACACACATTACGAGCTATCGCTTTCTCTTTCAGTAACCTTACATTTATGTAAGGTTACTTGACAAACTCTACGCTTCAACGACCTCTTCTTTTGGTTCCTGCTTGGTAATCTTTAGGCGCAAAATTCGCGTTCTGTCCATTTCTTCAATTTCAAACAACAACGAATTATAACTAAACTTCTCGCCTTCTTCAGGGATATGACCCACTTCCTGAAAAACAAATCCACCGATGGTATCGTGATCGGTAGGTAACTCTATATCGAGTAGTTCAATCACGTCTTCAATCTCTAAACGTCCTTGACAGACTAGAAGATTCTCTTCTTTTTCGAAGACCATCGACTCTTCCTCCACGTCCGTTTCATCCTCTATATCCTGTCCAATCATTTCTTCAATAATATCTTCCTGTGTGACGATCCCAAGTGTCCCACCATATTCATCTAGCACAATCGCCATATGTTTCTTTTGCGTTAACATACGCTTAAACACAAGCTCTACACTTGCGGTCTGCACGACGAACAAAGGCTGGCGATCAATTACCTCCGCAAACGTTCGCTCGGGAAACATTGACCACTCAATCAACATTTTGGAATAAAAAATACCGACCACTTTGTCGATACTCTCTTCATATACTGGATAGCGGGTATAGAAATACTGCAATACGACGTCACGTACTTCTTCATACGTAGAATCCATCGACAATGAAATAATATCCGTACGGTGCGTTTCCATTACATCGCTAACATCTTTATCGCGAAAATCTAGCATACCTTTAAGACGAATTGATTCATCCTGACCGAATGTACCTTCTGTAGATGCAATGTCCACCATGGAACGCACATCTTCTTTCGTCAAAGTGGCTTCCGTCACCGTTCCTTTTGAAATTAAGCGAACGAAGAAATTGGTAAACAATGATAGGAATAACGTCAATGGAATCATTAACTTCACGAGCACCGAAATGGGTGGTGCTACAAAATACGCGATACGATCCGCAAATGTTGCAGCAATCGTTTTCGGCAATACCTCTCCGAATATAATCAAAATAACCGTTAAGATCCCTGTCAGTAACCCAATACTCAATCCTTTATCGATTGCAATCATCGTCACAATCGTCGGCATCAAAATATTCGCAATATTATTCCCGATTAATATGGCCGTAATCATACGGTCCGGCTTGGAAATCAATTTTCGTAATTTTATCGATTTAACGTCTCCTTGATCCGCACGCAATTGAACTTTCATTCGATTGATAGCGGTCAACGCTGTTTCACTTCCCGATAAAAAGAAGGACAAAAATAAACATAGTCCCAGTGCAATAAACAATTGCGTCTCCTCCAACGTTTCTCCATTTATTTGTCATCATTCATCATATGTTATTGCCATGAATCCAACATTTCTTATTTCATAAGTATATCACATATATAAACTGAATCGTTAATGCAACATACAGGTAGGACGTATACTTTTATCATTCAGTTCCCTTACCCGTAAGTGCCTAAACCTTAATACCTCACGAATTTCTGCTATACTGTGATATAGAAAATATCCAAAGAAAAGAGGGTTTACCATGACTTCATCACAAGCATTGGATCACTATTTCACAACCAACCGTGACCGCCACTTGGAAGAGTTGACGAGCTTCTTGGCAATTCCAAGCATCAGTGCACTTTCCGAACATCAATCAGATATGCAAAAAGCAGCAGAATGGCTGTCGAATGAATTCGAAACAATTGGTTTGGAAAACGTGTCAATTGAAAAAACGGCTGGACAACCCGTTGTCTATGCGGACTGGTTACATGCTGAAGGTCAGCCAACCATCCTAATCTACGGCCACTACGATGTGCAACCTGTTGATCCGCTTCACTTATGGGAAACACCTCCATTTGAAGCAACAATCCGTGATAATAAATTATATGCACGCGGAGCAAGCGATGATAAAGGGCAAGTGTTTATGCACAGTAAAGCAATCGAGGCGCTGATGAATGTTGAAGGAAAACTTCCTGTTAACGTCAAGCTAATTATTGAAGGTGAAGAAGAAATCGGTAGCCCGAGCCTCGAGGAATATATCCAAAATAATCAAGACAAGCTAGCAGCAGACTTCATCGTCATTTCAGATACAGGCATGTACGGACCTGGACAGCCCGCCATTTGCTACGGACTACGTGGATTAGCCGGCGTACAAATCGATGTGAAAGGTCCTAAAGGCGACTTGCACTCCGGACTGTATGGTGGCGGTGTTCAAAATCCAATCCACGCACTCGTCGAAATCTTGGCTTCATTCCGTGATGCCGAAGGAACTATCGCAATCGACGGATTCTATGATCAAGTTCTCGATCTAACGGTAGAGGAGCGCGCGGGTTGGGCTGCTCTCGACTTCGATAAAGAAGCAGTGAAAAAAGAAGTCGGTGTCAAAGAACTCACTGGCGAGCCAGGCTACACATACACAGAACGTACATGGGCCCGCCCTACACTCGAAATTAACGGTGTATTCGGCGGATTTTCAGGAGAAGGTATCAAAACCGTCCTTCCTTCCGAAGCCGGAGCGAAAATCACATGTCGTCTAGTTCCCGATCAAGAGCCGGATGAAATCATAGAAAAACTACGCGCGCACATCGCGAAACACGAACCAGTCGGATGTGAAGTGACGGTTACTGAATTTGATAAAGGTAAACCTTATTTAACTCCATATGATCATGAAGTCATCCAAGCGGCTGGCAGAGCGTACGAGCAAGTATACGGCGTACCTACCGTCTATACACGCGGTGGCGGCTCCATACCCATCGTCGCTGCATTCGATGAAATTCTAAATTTACCCGTCGTCTTGATGGGCTTCGGACTGGATACAGAAAACTTCCACGCACCGAATGAACACTTCCATTTGGAGAATTTCGATAAAGGACTGCGTGTTATCAGTAATTATTATGGAGAGATCGAAAAACTAGGGCTATGATTTGTGATTTGCGAGCGGATAGATGAGGCGATTGAGCGGTTCTGTTGATTGTAGCGCTTCTCCCTTCTCACATACAAGAAACAGGCTACTCCACAAATGGGGTAGCCTGTTTTGTATTTCATTCGTATATTTACATGAAAAATGGTACGTGACCACTCTCAAGATTCCTCTTCTTCGTCCTCACTACTTCCAAAGTACGTAATGATTTCTTCTACCGGCTTACGTGGTGAGGCTTTCGGTGACGTATCGAAATAGCCGAACTGCAACATGCTGATGATGCGTTCGCCCACCTCTACGCCTAACTGCTCGCGGAATTTCGGGTGATCGATGAACGGTGGTGTCTTCCAACAAGTACCTATTCCTTTATCCCAAGCAAGCAATTGGATATTTTGAATGAGTATGCTAGCTGCTGCGTAATCCTCCAGCCGTTCTTTTTGGCGTACATCTTCAGGTACGATGACGAAAACAGCTGCACCGGCAGTCGAGAACTTCTTCATTTGTTTTTCAAGATCCTCAGCAGAAAGCTGTTTCCAATTTGCTACACCGAACTCCTTCAAGACGTCCAAAAGCTGTTCATACTGTTCACCTGTCGCTACGATCAATCGCCAAGGATTACGGTTTCCGTGGTTTGGAGCCCAAACGGCATCTTCTATAATTTCTGGAATGATCTCTGGTTCGATCGGTTGTCCGTTAAAATTCTTAATAGAGCGCCGTGTAACAATGGCCTCTCTTACCGATAATGCTTGTTCATTCACACTCAACCTTCTCCTTTGCAATAAGTATCTATTTTTCATTATACCCTAACTTGGTAGTCTGTTGCTAGAGGCTATGAGAAACACTTTGATGCAGAACTGGATAATTATGAGAAATGATCAGTAATTTTAAAAAAGATATACTTCGCATTTGGCGAGTAAGCATAGGAGTCCTTATAATCCCATGTGCGGTGATATGCGTTATACGTATGGGCATTGACGAGCGGCATATCTCCGTCCTTGGCAGTTACAATCGTCGTATGATCGAAACGCCCGTCTCCATGGAAGTCGTATGAAATGATATCGCCTAGCTGTAATTCTTGTGGAGTTTTTACTTGAGTTGCAGTCAGTCCTATTGTAGAAGTCGCTAAGTACCACCTCAATGAATGAGCAACGGTAAAACTGAAGCTCCATGTGCCTTTACGCATCCACCAACCCTTTTCGCGGTTTGGTTGTCCATGCATCGGTGCTCCACCCGCCAACAGACATTGTGAAATGAAATTCGTACAGTCATCTTCAAAACTGGGGAAGGCAGGGTTTCTGCTATTCCACCAAGTGTCTGCATAGTCTACTGCCGCTTGTCGATTGTACAAAAAAATCCCTCCTTGCCATATCATATGACAACGAGGGACGTTCAATTAGTGATGTAATACTTTCGATAAAAAATTCTGGGCACGTTCGGAATCGGGATTCGTGAAGAACTTGGCAGGTGATGCCTGTTCCACGACTTTGCCATCTGCCATGAAGATGATTTCGTCACAAATTTCTTTGGCGAAGCCCATTTCATGTGTCACGACGACCATCGTCATACCACTTTCAGCCAGTTTACGGATGGCATCGAGAACTTCGGTGACCATCTCGGGATCGAGTGCGGAAGTCGGCTCATCGAAAAGCATCACTTGCGGATCCATTGCGAGCGCACGCGCTATCGCGACACGTTGTTGCTGACCGCCTGATAACCGATTCGGATACGCGTCAAATTTATCGCCAAGACCTAGTGAAGTCAGCAACTCCTTCCCTCGCGTTTCCGCAGCGCTTTTGCTTAGTCCTTTTACATTGATAGGTGCAAGCGTGACATTTTGCAACGCTGTAAGGAAAGGATAGAGATTAAAGCTTTGGAACACGAATCCGATTTCAGAACGCGCTTTGTTAATATTCACTTTTCTATCGTGTATGGAAACGCCGTCTACTACAATTTCTCCGTCATCGATAGGTTCGAGCGCATTGATCGTACGAATTAATGTAGACTTCCCTGCTCCACTTGGGCCTATGATGGCCACAACGTGTGATTTAGGTACTTCAAGCGAGACATCTGTCAGCACTTGGTTCATACCGAATGTTTTATTTACGTGTTTAATAGAAATCATATCTGGCACTCCTTCACGTCAAGCTTCATGAATTTTCTCTCGCTAATAACTTTTGTTCGATCGCACGAATGATCATGGATAACGTGAACGTCATGGCAAAGTAAACAAAACCGATGAATGTCCATACTTCTATGGAACGCATACTTGTGGCCACGAGATTCTTCGCGTTCAACGTCAATTCCGTCGCACCGATGACCGAAATCAAAGAGGAGTCTTTAATTAGCATGATGAATTGTGAAGCAAGTGGCGGTAGAACTCTTCGGAATGCTTGTGGCAAAACGATCAAACGCATCGCCTGCCAGTAGGTCATACCTGACGAACGAGCTGCCTCCATCTGACCTCTTGGCACACCTTGTATTCCTGAACGAACAATTTCTGCAATGAATGCTGCGGTAAAAACAGCCAAACCAATAATTGATGCCCAATAAGAACCGAGCTTTAAAAATTGACCGAGTACAAAGAAAATCCAAATCAATAGTACAAGCAACGGCACGCCGCGCATGACTTCTACATAGGCTGAGGAAAGAATACGGATGAATCTATTGCGGGAAATCCTACCCATTCCGATAATAATCCCCATCGGAATAGCCAGCAATAATGCGATCGCTGAAATTTCAAGAGTTTTCAGCGCCCCTTCAATAAAGATATCCATATTTTGCGATATTACACTGAAGTCATATTCATAGCCGCCCATATTATTCTCCCGAAACCTTATCTAGCCAGTCGCTTTCTTCAAACCAACGACTTCTTGATGCTAGTTCTTCCGGGCTGTCAACATAGCTGTGCAAGAATGAATTCAACCATTGAATCGTTTCAAAATCATTTTTCTTTACTGCAATACCGAGATTCTCAGCAGACATCAAACCTTCTACTTGATGAACTTCTCCTTCATGTTCCAAACGCCAAACAGCAATGGCAGGTTCATCATACACAACGGCATCAGCCTGGCCTGAACCCATTGTCGTAGCTGCTAACGGGAAATCCTCGAAGTCTACTACTTCCGCATTTTTGAACTGAGACTTCGCAAGCAATGCGCCCGTAGTCCCAATACCTACAGCAATTTTATTCCCCTTGACGTCAAGCTCTTCCCATGATTTGATCCCTTTATTCACAGCTGGCACCATGATCGCCTGACCTGTTTTATAGTAAGGATTGGACATGCTAATGGATAATGCACGGTCCCCACGAATCGTCATACCTGCGATGACCATATCTACTTCGCCTATTTGCAAAGCCGGTCCTAAGCCATCAAATACGAATTGTTTAAACTCTACTTCCGTATTTAACGCTTCACCCACTGCGTTTGCTAGATCGATATCATATCCGACATAACCGCCTTCAATGCTTTTCATTTCAAAAGGGAAATAACCTGGTGCAATTCCAACCACCAATTTTTTGTTGTCTTTAATATTCTTCAACGTGGACTTCTCTGTTGAGCCTGCCCCTCCATCGTTACTGCTACATCCCGCAACGACCAATACTAGAATTAGCAATAATGCTGTAAACATCTTCTTCATACATTTCCCCTTCTCTCTCTTTGCTAGTATAAATATTCTAAATTAATACAATTATAAGATACGGCTTACCAACTGTCTACAAGTATATGTATACGTTTGCTTGTATACTCCATATATTGGACAAGATCTTATAACGATTACTTTCTATAGTATTCAATATACATTACAACGAATAATTATACAATAGTAAATAGTTTCATTACGCATGGCGATAGAGAAGATAGTAATACTAGTACTGTCTTGAATAAAAAAACGACAGTCCGTTAGAGATTTCTCTAATGAACTGCCGTCATTATTTTAATGGAGCATAGGGGGCTCGAACCCCTGACCTTTGCACTGCCAGCGCAACGCTCTCCCAGCTGAGCTAATGCCCCTCATATCTGATACAATATAGAGTATATCAATTGTTCGTTTAAAAGACAATAGGCAAGAAAGGTGGTTAATGGTATGCAGCATGAAGAAAGAGAGTTGTCTGAAATTGTTTCTCTGTGTGACTCCAAGGGGCTTCTGAATCCTGCATCAATAGGATACGCACGCAGCCCTTTAGTGAGGAGCAATTTAAGAGGACAGTTCATGAAGAAGAAGCGCTGGAACAATTGGTGCATCTATGGGGAGGATATTTTATTAACCGCCTCGATCGTACACCTGGATCATAAAGTGACTTGTCTAATTTACATACTTAACTATGAAACACAGCGATTCTACGAAAAACATGTAACCCTTCCTTTTGGAAGACGTATTAAAATGCCTGAAGAGGCACTCGATAGTATCAAGTTCGTACATGACGATATGACGGTTCAATTCGTTCATATGCAAGGCGAAACGCATTTGTCCATTCTCATTCCTAATTTTGACAATGAAGTATTGCATGCAGATTTACATATTATTCATCCCGAGAAAGATGAATCATTAAATGTAGTCATTCCGAAAAGTCGAGACTCATTCCATTTCACTTCCAAACATTCGATTATGCCGACCGGCGGATATGTACGTTTTGGTGATCGACGTTTTGATTTCAATCCCTATTACAGTTTTGCCATTTGCGATTATGGGCGCGGCATATGGAATGCCAGAACGAATTGGGACTGGGCGATGGCTTCCCAGCGGACAAGCGGTAAACGGATTGGCTTGAATTTCGGCGGTAGTTGGACGGATGGTACGGGGTTGACGGAAAATGCCGTCTTCGTAGAAGGTACGATGCATAAATATCATGAAGATGTAGTATTCGAAAGTGATAAAGAAGACCCGAAAAGCGCATGGAAAATTCACACAAAGTTTTCGAATGATATCCAGTTGACGTTTAAACCATTTTTCCAATGCCCAACGCTTGATGACTATATTGTACGGAAGATGTCGATTAATCAATATGTCGGCTATTATCATGGAAAGGTTCGATTACCAAGCGGACAAGTTTTACCGATCCGACAAATGCTCGGTTCAATCATGGAGCGAAAGTATCATTAATTGGGCATCTTCCCATTCTCCTGTCGACAAATAGAACATTTATTTGTTTAAGGTAGTCGTTTTAAGGTGATAATACAAGTAGTATACACTTTAGAAAGGGTGGCGCTTATGTCGTTCATGCGAATGTTATCTATTGCAGGAGTTTCATCTATTCTACTTCTCGGAGGTTGCGCGTCAAAAGACGAGGCACCAAACAATGACGATGCAGTCAGCATTGAAGACGAGAGTAACGGCAGTACCATTAACACGGGTGATGGTTATGGTTTCACGGATTTCGATTTAACAATCAAGAAAGACAATAAGAAAATCGAAACGGATTATGAAGATGTAAAGCCTGACGATGCAGAGTATGTCAATGAATTCCAGGACGTGAATCTGGAAGGCAATGAAGCGATTGACGATATGCATAAAATGTTTATGGAAATTTTGATTGATAGCGAGACTACTAAAGAGGAAGCAATCGATCGCATTTTACAGTGGTATGGACTCGATACGTATGACGAGTTCGAGTTGGATGTACAGTTTGCAGATAATAAGTCTCTTCATATTGATGAGAAAAAGTAATAACGCGGAACAGGCTAATTATCCGATTATGTCATCCATTCTGTTCATCGGTGCAAAATGAAGCACGTAAAAGGCCGCTAATTCGTTTATGAATTAGCGGCCTTTTACGTGCTTTTTTATTACTGTTTTACACTATTTAGGTAAGTTATACTAACCAAATTAATGGATGATTTATACGAACCGCGCTGCTGCCGGACGCGTTCCGGATCCCTTCACTTACGCATCATGATTCAACATTCCATGAAACACGCCTTTACGTTCCAGCAGTTCTTCGTGACTGCCCGATTCGAGTAGCTCGCCGTCTGCCAGTACGAAGATTTTGTCCGCTTGCTTGATCGTGTTCAGACGATGCGCGATGACGAAGCTAGTCCGTCCTTCCATCAGGCGCTCTAGCGCTTCTTGAATCGCAAGCTCTGTCACAGTGTCAATACTACTCGTCGCCTCGTCAAGCAACAGTAACGTCGGATCGGCCACTAGCGCACGGGCGATGGATAGCAGTTGTTTTTGTCCTTGTGAAATCTCTTCGCCGCCCGCTGTCAGCACCGTATCATAGCCCATCGATAACTTGTTGATGAAGCTGTGGGCGTTGGCTTTTTTAGCGGCTTCTTCGACTTCCCCGTCCGTTGCGTCAAGTCGTCCGTAGCGAATGTTTTCGCGCACGGTCGCTTCGAACAGGAGCGGATCTTGTAAGACGAAAGCCATTTGGCTGCGCACAGTTTGGCGCGGCAGTTCATCGATTGGGATACCGTCGAGCAGAATTTGGCCGCTGTCTACTTCGTAAAAACGTGACAGCAATTGCATGATCGTCGTCTTCCCTGCTCCTGTTGCTCCAACGAAGGCCGCTGTTTCGCCTGATTGAACACGGAAACTAAGGTTCTTGATAATCGCTTCTTCTTCATAACCAAATGTTACATTGCGAAACTCGACATCGCCATGTAATGTTTCGACATGCGCCGTTGCTTCGTCTTTTTCAACAGGCTCGTCCATAATGGCAAACACTCGCTCTGCACCCGCGATGGCGGAGAGTACAGTGTTAAATTGATTAGCCAAGTCATTTAGAGGACGCGTAAATTGCCGTGCGTACTCACTGAAGATGACAATGGTTCCAACCGTTACGCTACCATACCCTGTCACCGCCAGCAGTCCGCCTACCCCTGCAACAATCGCAAACGACAGATTATTCAGCGTGTTCATCACTTTTGGAATGAAACCTGAATACGTCTGCGCCCAGAAACCTGTTGTACGTAGACGTTCGCTTTTTTGTGCGAACTCTCCCATGACATTCTGTTCTTGCGAGAATGCTTTGACGACTCGTTGACCTGAAATCGTTTCTTCAATCATGCCGTTTAATTCACCGATTGCACGTTGTTGTTCTTTAAATAAAATACCCGTACGCCGAGTGATCCAGCGCATCGCAATGAACATTAAAGGAACGATGATCATCGTCAGCAACGTCAATAACGGACTGAGATACAGCATGATGGATACCGTACCGATAAGTGTCAGCACGCTTGAAAACACTTGGATCAATGAGGAATTCAACGTCTGGCTGACATTCTCGATATCATTCGTCACGCGGCTCATTAATTCGCCGTGCTGGCGTTTATCGAAGAAACGGATGGGCAGCTTCTGTAGATGGCCGAATAATTGCGTGCGCACACGATAGACTGTCTGTTGCGCGATTCCGACCATCCAGTAGTTTTGGAAATACGTAGACAATGAGAAGCCCGCATACACGAGCAGTAAAAAACCAATCTGCATACTGAGCCCATCCACTTTTTTCGGAATGATGAAGTGGTCAATAATGTTTCCAATCATTAAGGGACCGATTAGCGCTAAGGCTGAACTGATTAAAACAAGTGCCAACACGGTAATCAGTAACCCTCGTTGCTGATCCACTAAGCGCCAAATACGTGCGAGCACGGACTTCCAGTTACCCGCTTTCTGAACTTTTTTACGTTGTACTTTTGATAAATCTGCTTTCTGGATAATAGGTTCATAGCCAAATGGTTTTCGCATCATGCCACTCCCCCACTCTGTTGCGATTCCGCAATTTCTCGATAGAAACTAGACGTTTGAAGTAGCTCTTCATGTGTACCATAGCCTACGATCTTGCCTTCTGATAATAATAAAATTGCATCGGCAATTTGAGCAGTTTGAATTTTTTGCGTGATGATCAGCATCGTCGTATCTTCTTCCCGCAATGCGTCCCATAATGACGACTCCGTTTGAACGTCGAGCGCACTGGTGCTATCATCCAAAATCAGTAAGGATGGTTTACGAATCAATGCGCGCGCAATCGACAAGCGCTGTTTCTGACCACCAGATAAATTCACACCGCGCTGCCCCACTCGTGTTTCATAACCATCCGAAAAATTCATAATAGACGAATGAATTTGTGCCTTTTTAGCGGCCTCTTCCATTTCATCGGCAGTAGCATTTGGTTTACCCCATGACAGATTATCAATGATCGAACCTGTAAAGAGCATCGAGTGTTGCGGCACATAACCGATCATGGTCCGTAACGTATCGAGTGGCCAGTCTGTTATATTTTTGCCATCGATCCACACCGTACCTTCCGTCGCGGTGAACATGCGTGGGAGTAGTTGCAGCATGGTGGATTTACCGGAACCGGTAGCGCCCATGACGACGAGTTTTTCACCCGCCGCAACTTCAAACGATACATCTTTGAGTACGTCTTCAGTCGTTCCTGGATAACGAAAAGAAACGTGTTCAAAACGAACAGAAACTGCTCCTTGGTGGCGATTGTCACCTATCTCTAGCTTTTCGATATCAGCATCCGCAACTAGTAGTTCTTCCATTCGATCGGAAGACGCTTTTGCGCGAGAGAAGATGACAATTAAAAAAGAAAACATTGAGAAGGCACTTGTCATGCGCATCGTGTAGTTGACGATCGCCACGATATCCCCGACAGGCATATCTGAATTGCGGACTTCATCTGCACCGAACCAAAGTACCGCCATGAAGCTGACGTTCATTAAAAACAATAACACTGGCAAAATTAATTCCATTAAGCGCATCGCATGTACACTATCTTTTTTTAGTGCACTTGCCGCTTTGGAAAAACGGTTCGTTTCAAAAACACCTCGTAAATAGGCTTTAATGAGACGAACCGCTTGCAAGTTTTCTTGTACGAGATGATTGACACCGTCTAAACGGCGCTGGACTAATCCAAATAAACGGACTCCTTTGCGCGCCATGACCACGAGGAATACCGCCAAGAACGGCGCACCGATTAATAAAAATACTGCAAGCTTCGGACTGACGACGAATGCCATGATCAGACTGCCGATCACCATCAATGGCGCACGTGCCATTATTCGTAGTCCCATGAAAAGAGCGTTTTGGACGAGTGTCACGTCACTTGTCAAACGTGTAATGAGACTCGACGTCGGAAAGCGCAAAAATGCTGCAAGTGAAAACGTTTGGACACGCTGAAATAATGCTTGCCTAAGATCATAGCCAAAACTTTGTGCAGCATGTGCAGCGAAATAGGAATTGACGACACCCGAAAAGAGCGCCACGAAGGCTAGTCCCATCATGACACTCCCCCAGATCAAAACCGTGTTCAAATCCTCTTTCATAATTCCTTCATCTATAATTCTACCGATCAGCAATGGCTGGATTAATTCGACTGATAGTTCAAGTAACATGAGGAAAATGGCGATAAGCATTGGCCACTTATAAGGTAATGCATAGCGGAAAATCGTCTTCATCTAATTCACCCTTTACGTGCCGTCTTTGCCTTCATTATGTCATATAGGAATATGGCGTGTACAGGCGAAAAGCTATACTTCGCTATGATCGTACTCTTGAATGGACTCTGGGAACGGAGCGTTTTTCTCCTTGCGATTCCCCCCGATCGATAACCAGATAACTCCCGCAAGCATGATGGCCGCACCACTTAGTTGCCACACCCCCATCGACTGACCGAGCCAAAACACAGAGATCATCATCGCGGTGAGCGGTTCGAAACTGGAAAGGACGCTCGTTTCAACGGGTGAAATATATGTCATGCTTTGCAAAAACATGATGAATGCCAGTGTTCCCATTATGATGACAAGTAACAACATGCCCATTGACGGACCGTCGAACAAAACCCCAAGGTTCATGAAGAACATCGGCAAGTTAAGGATGAATAAAGTAATGCCGCCAATGAACATTCCCCAGCCGACAACAAGTAACACACCCCACTCCGCCATAAGAACTACGGGATATAATGTGTAAAAAGTAAAGGCAAATCCCACAATTACTCCCCACACAATCGCGGTCGTATCTAATGAAATACTTGAGAATGAACCATTGGTCAAAAGCAAGAACAAGCCGAATAACGCCACGACCATACCGACTACTTGACTACCTGGCGGAAAGGACTTCTGTAGGATGGATAGTAGAATGATAATATAGACCGGCGCAACGAACTGAAATAATGTCGCAACTACTGCGTCACTATATGCAATGGTTTGGACGAATCCGAACTGGACCCCAAGCATTCCGATAATGCCAAACATCACCATTTTACGCAACCACAACTTCTGTCTCATAGGACGGCCAATTTGTATGCCTTTTGCTTTTAATAACGCTAGTACTACGGCACCCGCAATGGTCAAACGTAGGATTAACATCATAGAAACCGACATCTCACTATAGTCCAAAATCCACTCCATCATAGGTCCAGTAGCGCCCCATAACATGGAACCTACAATGATCATCACAATTCCTTTTAATCGCAACATGATCCATCACCCCTGTCTAGATTGTTGTTTTTTTACTTATATAGTATAAAATTCACATGTCAGATGTAGACAACACTGAAACTTCATTTATAATAGTCATATAGTAGAATTGGAAAGGAGTACCCCTATGCATGCAATTCCGTTACCAGAGATTAGCGAACACCAAGCATTGGTCGATAGTCTAAATAAATACCAATTAGTGACACATACTGATGGCGAAGGTCTAATCACCTATGCCAATCAAAATTACCTAACGGTTAGTGGTTGGACCCCGAAACGCATCTTAGGTAAATCGTTTTGGCAAATGTTTTCGGATCAACCCCACAGTCAGGAAATAGCGAACTCCATTTGGGATTGTTTGCTGTCCGGGAAAACATGGGCGGGTAAAATAGAAAAAATGACCCGCATAGGTGAACCGTTCTTTGTGAATACACTTGCCGTACCTACCCTATCCAACGCCGGAGAACTACAGTCTGTGTTCTTTTTAGAACTTGATATTACGGAAGACATTCGCTTGCAGGAACGCTTAGGAGAAATTGCATTCATTGATGTAGAAACCGGACTGATGAGTCGTCACAAGCTAGAACAAGTAGTGAATGAATCTATCGCAAAAGCCACGCATTTTTCATTCGTTTATTTGACGATCGATCATTACTACACTATGAAAGAGCTGCAATCTCAAGAATCTGAGACGCAGCTGATTCAAGAATTCACCAACCGATTAAAGCGCTACTTCCAGGATAGTCCCATTGCGCGTATCGATACGAATAGCTTCGTCGTGCTGACAGCTTTCGGTGATTGGTATATTCAAGGTTTCTATGAATTCTTAAAACAACAGCCGATCTACCTCAGCCACAATGCGCAAACACTTTCGATTAGTGGCGGGATTGTACGTTTCCCTGAGGATCAACAAACATACACACAACTATACAAAGTCGCGATGACTGCGGCAGCCGATGTCGTTAGTCAAGGTGGCGGACGGATTGCTTCATTATCTGCTCAGTCTCATAAAATTCTAAACCGCCGTTTGGAAATTGACCGCAAGATGCTAACGGCACTGGATCGCAATTCATTGCATGTAGCCTATCTGCCGCAATTTGATGTGGCGAGCGAGAAAATTACTTGCTACGAAGCGCTCGTTCGTTGGGAAGATGAAGATCTGGGTGTCATCAGTCCTGACGAATTGATTCCGATTGCAGAAGAAAACGGTTTGATTGAAGAAATCGGTGCATACGTCGCAGAAGAAGCAATGACGTTCGTAACGAAATGGCATCGGGCAGGTAATGATATGAGGATTTCCATCAACTCTTCCATTCGTGAATCTTTGAACCCACAATGGAAAGACCGATTGATCTCCATCTTAAATGAAACAGGTTGCCCCGCAAATAAGGTTCATCTCGAGTTCACGGAAAAATTCGCGCTCAAAGCGGAGGAAGAACAATCCGTACTGACGCAAATGTCCGAACTGCAAAACCTTGGTTTGCAGTTCACTCTCGATGATTTCGGTTCCGGATATGCATCGTTGCGATACTTGCAGCATTTGCCAATCACCAGCGTCAAAATTGACCGCGTCTTTACCGAAACATTGTTGAGCAATCCGAAGACACAGAAATTGATCGAAGGATTGATCCAACTTTCAAAAAAACTAAACTTGTATACAATCGCAGAAGGCGTCAGCAATGAACAGCAATTTGAGTTGCTGAAAGAAATGGGTATTGATGCAATGCAAGGTCATTTCATCGGAATGCCGACGCCCGCTGAGCAAATCGAGATCAAATAAATTATCGCAATCAAATTAGATGGAGCTCCTTTCATAAAGAAAGGGCTCCATTTTTTCTATATCATTCAGTTGTGGTACGTCTCAGTGCGTTTGATTACAGCTTACTGTACGGGAGTTGAAAAGACAACCTTTTTTGATTGGGTGGTGGGGGTGTATGGCTGGATTGCACGGGCGTGATTGAGCGATAGGCTGGGCTGATTGAGCGGGATTCGAACGTGATAGAGCACTTGAACGGGTTCATTGAGCGGAACTTGAAAACATAAAGCGCCCACGTAGTTGTAGTGGGCGCTCAAGCCTTAGTTTCCTATCGATTCTAGAGGTTGCACACTATTCGTTGTATGGCCAGCTCTTTCCAACGTATCCAGAGGCGTGAAGTGGTCTAATGTGTAGCTATTTACTTCATTTATGGACATCGTGTAGAGGGCATTGCCGCTATACAACAGCCGTTGGATTTCTTTTTCCCAGTCCATGTATTCATGCGTCATGCGTTTGGTCAAATCGGCTGTTTGGACGATGCCGCGTTCCGCTGTGATTTCGTAAATCATTGCTCCAGAGCTTTGAAGATCTAGGATATTTTCACGCTTGGATTGCTCATACACCGAAATTGGAAAGCCGAATAAGTGGCGTGTTGGATGGATGAACAAGGCGTGATGATCATGCTGGACAGAGGAATAGGTGCCTTGCCCGCCAATCACTTCAGAAGCGGTTTCTTTTGGATTGGCAAAATCGGTTACGTCGAACACTGAAATTTTCATGCCGCCTGTTTGAATAATAGGTGCGCCGCCTTGCGGATTTTTCTTTGCAATTGTTTCATAACCGAAGCCGATCAAATGGCCTTCGTCAAGCGGATGCAAGTAGTTGCTAAAGCCAGGAATCTTCAGTTCGCCAAGCACTTTCGGGTGATTCGGGTCGGCAACGTCCATGACGAATAGAGGGTCCGTTTCGCGGAACGTTACCATATACGCTGTATCCCCCATGAAGCGTGCCGAATAAATGCGTTCATTGATCGCCAGATTCTCGACTGAACCGACTTGTTTCATATTTTCATCGAGAATGAATAAATGGTTCTTCGCTTTATTACGTTCATCCCAAAGATTCCCTTCTGTTGTGACCGTACGGAAGTAGCCATTGTGCTCATCCATCGAAAACTGGTTTAATATAGTTCCTTTCAATTGAGCTGTTTGTAGAAAATGCACTTGTGTTTTGTCCAGGCTGAATTTGAATACTTCGCTGGTGCTTTGCTGATTGTTTTGGTAGTTTGTGGACGTCAGATACAGATGATTTGGAGACATATAGAGCTGTTCACCACTGCCCAGATAAGCTTTCGTATTCACTCCTCCCTCTTCTCCCGACTCGATATCGAGTGTCGTAATGACCGAGTAGGAAGGTTCCATGGCGCCTGGCAAAATCGAGATTTTATCGAGTGCTAACGGCTGCACCTTTTGATCTGCCGCGGAATCATAAACTTTTGGTATTAGCTGATCTTCTACCAGAGTCGGATGATCATACCAAAGGAATGGCTGATTATTCGTGATCATGTAAACGAATTGGCCGATTTTACGTGTTCCGATGACGTATCCTTCTGCACCCGTTTCACGAATAAGTTTCGGATTCGTACGGTCTGTGACGTCATACACACGAATAACGGACATTTGTTGTGTCGGCATCATGCGGTCTCCCGTCATTTTCGAATCCATATTGGATGTCGGCGCGTCTAGATTTCGGCCACCAATTAATACGACTTTATCTTGATCTATATACAATTGGTTTGCATAAAACTCATCCGAAAAGGCTACCTTGCTGGCACGGACCATCCCGTTTGAATTACGGATATCCGTGATCATAAGACCTTCGCCATTTAGGACATCATAGAGGAAATCACCATCCGTTTTGACAGTATCTGCTTCATCTACTCCCGCTACTTGCTGATTGGTCTGTGAATGATCAGCGCCGCCACTAGTAGAAGCTTTATCTTCCGAAGAAGACTCTTCCATGATTTCACTACGCCCCTGAGGTTCCACCCGCTCAAAAAAGTTCTCTATTTCCTTCATGGAAGTGACGGGCTGGACAGATTCGATGACGGTAAATGAAAGAACTTGGTCTTCAGCACGTCTCCACATTCCAAAACTTTTAGATGGGATATGCAATGTATAGTCCCCTGGCTGTAGCCCACCTACTTGCAATGACGTGTTTTTATTTCCGTACGAAAGCTTGGCAGGTGTTTTCTTATTACCTTTCCTAACATGGAACTTCGAAGCATCCAAGTTTTCCTTAACCGGATCCGTAAAGTAGACATTCAGCGACTGACCCGCGAGCACGGACTTCGTGGATGTGATACCAACTTTCGGCCAGAATAGGAAACTAATCAGTACAACGATTCCAATCGTCCCAGCTATCCCCCATACAATGAGCCATCTTCCTGTATTCATCGTGTTCATCTCCTCTTGTGTAGTATGTATAAGAGTAGACTGCAAACTCTTGGTTTCGTTACATCCTATTAAAAAAAGCTAAAAACGCTCTTTTTATAGAGTGATTTTAGCTTGGTCACAGCTTTTTCCATTTTCCATCGCCTTCTATGTTACTGATCGATTGTCCCATATGAAATAGATTTTCAAGCTCCAGTTCGTCCAGGTATCCCTTGAGTTCAAGCATGATATGATTGGTATCGATCTTCTCCTTGTTGAGTAGACTGATATCAACCGGTAGCGGTACTTTCATTTTTTGTCCCGGTTCGATTTTCAATCCAAGATCAGTCGAGTACTTAAAGGGGTTCTCTGTCCAACCTTTCTCCAGTTTCACCTCGAAGCTGAAGGTTAATGTCGGCTGATGAATGACTCTATTGGTGTCATTATTTATCTCAATTAGGTATTCAATTTTTCCATCTTCCAACGCTTTTTCTTGTAACACTTTAAGCTGTACATTTTCTAGATCTTCGTAAAGACCTACAGCTGGCACAACCTTTTCAGTTTCAGTGTTCGACTTTTGTAATAACGGTAGCACGAGTAGCAGAAACATCACGGTGGCTGTTGCGACAACACCCCAGATCACCAGGCTTTGCTTTTTTCTACGGGGTTGAATCCCGATTTCCTTCTTGCGGCCCTGGTCTTTTTCTTGTTCGTCCATCGTATCCCTCCTCTCTATATTTCATTTCTATGGATAGTGTACAGTAATAGTTTACTGTATGCAGTAGGCATCTAATATCGAATTAAATTCGACCCATTTCTTTCATTTAAAAAAGGAAGAGCAGAAAATCTCTCTTCCTCGCTGTTATTTACACGCTCACAATCGATAATTCTTTAAGTTGTTCAATCGCTTGTTCGATCAATTCCACTTTTTGCACGAGTGCAAGGCGGACGTACCCTTTCCCTGCGGTGCCGAAGATGCTGCCGGGTACCATGACGACACCCGCTTGTTTGATCACTTCGAAGACGAATTCTATGTCGTCCAGGTCGTACGGATATTTTGCCCAAACGAACATACCGCCTTCAGATGGCTTTGTTTCCCAGCCTAGTGATGCGAGTCCATCCATTAACGCGTGATGGCGTTTGGAGAACTCTGCGCGTAGGCGATCTGTGATCTCTTCTCCATTATCAAGCGCCACAATAGCAGCTTCTTGGATCGGTCCGAATGTTCCATAGTCGAGATTGGATTTCAGCTCGCGTAGCACTTTAATCATTTCTGCATTCCCAACAAAGTAAGCGATTCGTGCACCTGCCAAGCTAAAGCTTTTCGACAGTGAGTTGATTTCCATACCAACTTCCATTGCACCCGGTGTCGTTAGGAAACTTGCCGGACGGTCGCCTGAGAAATAGTATTCCGAGTAGGCTGCGTCATGTAGTACGATAATTTCGTATTTCTTCGCAAACGCTACGACTTCTTTGAAGAAGGCTTCATTCGGCATTGCGGGTACTGGATTTCCTGGCAAGTTCAGGATAAGTAGTTTTGTTTTTTTCAACACATCTTCAGGGACTTCGTTTAGATTAGGCAAGAAGTCGTTCTCCGCAAGCAATGGCATGTAATAAGGCACAGCGCCCGCTAGTTTAATTCCTGCATCATAGGCGACGTAAGCAGGATTCGTTGTCAAAACGTAATCCCCTTCGTCACAAAACGCGAAGGGTAAATGAACGAGGCCTTCCTGCGAACCCATCGTCTGCAAGATTTCTGTCTGGGGATCGATGATGACACCTGTCCGCCGCTTGTAGTAATCCGCGACGGCTTCATGGAATCGTTTCGTCCCTCCGAGTGTGTAACCGTAAGAAGATGCTAATGCACTTTGCTCAGACAACGCTTGGCGTACACGCTCGTCAGGCGGAAGATCCGGGCTGCCGAGGCTTAAATCGACGACTTGCGCACCTGTTGCTTTTTTTAACTCAGCAGCTGCTTTTAAGTCACCAAAGATCGCTGGTGAGAAGATGGACATTTTTTTGGAAGGTTGAAAGTTCATGAAGACACGCTCCTTAGCTGTTATATAGTACGTAATGACTTCATTATAACACGCGAAAAGGCCACTTGGATTAATTTTCTATCGAACATCTGGATGTTTGTTCTCCGGCAATCAGGGAATACTTTTCATAACTACATGCTGAGGAGGATGTCACATGAGTCAAGATTCATACGAAAAAATCGACGAGAATATTACGGGACAGACACAATCTACACAGCCCGGTGTCGAGGCAGAGATGCATCCCGCCCCAATTTATGATGACCCAACGTTTAAGGGTGCAGATAAACTTAAAGGCAAAACCGCACTGATCACAGGCGGCGATAGCGGAATTGGTCGTGCCGTCGCGGTTGCCTATGCGAAAGAAGGAGCGAACGTAGCCATCGCCTATTTGGCTGATCAGGAAGATGAAGATGCGGATAAAACGATTGAATTAATCGAGAAATATGGCGGCAAAGCGAAGAAATATCAAACGGATATTAGTAGCGACAAAAACTGTAAACAGCTAATTGGACAAGTTATTAAAGATTTTGGTGAGATAAATATACTGGTCAACAATGCCGGAAAACAATTTCCCCAGCAGTCCATCGAAGACATTACTGAAGAGCAGTTGAAAGAAACGTTTGAAACGAACTTCTTTGGCTTGTTCTTTATGTCAAAAGCAGCCATTACACATATGAAGAAAGGCGACTGCATAATCAACACTTCTTCGATTACCGCCTATAACGGATCGCCTGGATTACTTGATTACTCCGCGACAAAAGGAGCCATCACTAGCTTTACACGTTCATTAGCCTTAAATGTATCGGACAAAGGGATTCGTGTGAATGCAGTAGCACCAGGACCGATCTGGACACCATTGATCCCTGCTACGTTCGACGCGAAAACTGTGGCTGAACACGGAGCCGATACACCGATGAAGCGCCGCGGACAGCCTGCTGAGAACGCACCCGCTTATGTTTTCTTAGCTTCTACGGACTCGAGCTATATGACAGGACAGACGATACACGTGGATGGTGGAGATTTTGTTGGTTCTTAATTTGGAATAAATGGCGGTTGAAATGTAACCGCGCTATTGCCATACAACTAGAAATTCCACACAAAAAAACAATGCGGTAAGCCACACCTGTTGGCTTACCGCATCGCTGTTATTCCTCAAACGGCCACTTAGGCAACATACGATTCAACTTCTTATCACTACGCTCTCCAAGCACATACTCCGCCTGCATGATCGTATGGATTTCTCGCGTGCCCTCGTAAATGACGGGCGCTTTCGAGTTACGTAAATACCGCGCAACCGGATACTCATCCGAATAGCCGTACGCTCCATGGATCTGCACTGCGTCATCTGCTGCTTGGTTGGCAAAATCACAAGCTTGCCACTTCGCGAGTGACGTTTCACGCGTGTTTCGAACACCGCTATTTTTCAATTCACCCGCACGATACACAAGAAGACGGCTCATCTGATAACCCGCTTCCATCCTCGCAAGCATCTGTTGCACAAGCTGGTGTTCTCCTATCTTCTTTCCAAACGTTTCACGCGTTGTTGCGTACTCTACGCTCGATTCGAGACAAGCGTACAATAAGCCCACTGCACCTGCCGCCACCGTGAAACGTCCATTATCCAGCGCCGCCATCGCAATTTTAAACCCTTCGCCTTCTTCGCCCAGTAGATTGGTAGCGGGTACGCGAACGTCTTCAAAAAATAGCTCGCCCGTGTTACCTGCACGAATACCGTACTTCCCTTTTATTGCCTTCGATGAAAATCCAGGCATTGTACGCTCCACAATGAATGCACTGATGCCGTGATGTTTCTTCGATTTATCCGTGTAGGCGAAAACGAGAAAATTGTCTGCCGCATCACAAAGTGAAATCCAAGTTTTCTGACCGTTCAATACATAGTCATTTCCGTCACGAACCGCTGTTGTTTGAATGGCAGAAACATCCGAGCCAGCGCCAGGTTCCGTCAATCCGAACGCACCGATTTTCTCACCTTTGGCTTGTGGCACCAAGTACCGTTGTTTCTGGTCATTCGTTCCCCACTGCATCAGTGTCATGCAATTTAAACCGATGTGTACCGAAACTGCAGTACGAAATGCCGTGTCTCCACGTTCGAGTTCCTCGCATAGAATCGCTAAAGCATTATAATCCATACCGCTGCCACCGTATTTTTCCGGTACACAAACTCCCATGAATCCTAGATCCGCGAGCCGTTTCCAAATTCCCTCGTCAAAACTTCCTTGGGCATCCCATTTCGCAATATGCGGCATGATTTCGGCATCTACAAACTGTCTGGCTGTCTGTCGCAACATGTTCTGTTCATCTGTAAATGTAAAGTCCATCTTCGTGTCCTCCTTTACAATGAAACTAGGCTTTTTCGATACGTGCGTTCACCGCAATCTGCCCGACTGGTATACGGTATACGCGGTTATACAACTGTCGATAAAACTTCCTAAACTGACGTTCATTCAACGCGGGCAGTTGCGAAGTCGTCATCAGTAATAACGGGTGCTTGAAATTCGTCAGCTTCAACGTTTTATCAAGTGTCAGTCCATTCCGTTCGTAAAATGCAATACGTCGTGTTCGGATTGATAATTCTTCTTCATTTCGGGAAAAGTCTGGATCTTCTACTTCGAGTAGTATTCCCGATGGCGATAAAGCATCCAGACGGCGAAGCAGCACGCTGCCTAATCCATACGAACGGAATTCCGGCGCTATTGCCAAATAGAGTACGTGAATTCCTCCATATTTCGGGATTTCTTGATAGATGGCATAGCCGTAAACATTGATACCATCCGTCAAGTAGACTGCACGCAAGATGTTTTTCTTTAGTGCTTTGCGCATAATCGGAAAAGGAATATGGTCGAGAAATCCGAAGTCTACTGACATGAATTTGAATAACCTATTTACTGTCCGTCGATTGGTTGCGAGATGCTGTAATCCCATCTGTGATGAATTCAAAGTTTGTTGTTGCATTCCACTTCACTCCTTAGAAATACGAGGAGATGGTCTATTGAGATCTAAATCCACGCTTTCCTACCAGTATATACTGTATCAGTCCTGTTGTACGTCAATAACAACTCCGCGCTTCTTCATTTCTTCGATATACAATTCACCAGGCACGATCTTTTCCGGTGGGTACGCGCCTCTTTTCGTAATGACGCCATTGCCAATCATTTGTGCTACAACTGAAATGGTGTTGGCCGTCGCAAGTGCCATAGCCGTTTCGTTGGTGTTCTGATCTTTTTCGGTAATCATATTACACAAAATCTTATGCGGCTGTCCGTCTTTCGTACCGCTCACTATAACGCGAAGCAAGACGGCATCCGATTTATCCCCTAGGCGTAGTTGCGGCGTCAAATGAGCGAGCATAACGTCGCGTACACGTAACGGTCTACCGTCTACTCGAATCATGGATTCCCTAGATAGTAAACCGAGATCCACTAATACTTGAACCTTTTCAGCATGACCCGGATAACGGATCGTCTTGTACTCTAGCGTCTCGATAGCGGGGAATGACTCAAGCAGCGTCGACGTACCGCCTGATGTATGGAAGGCTTCCATTTCGCCGTAGCCATCAAATTCCAATGTTTCAATTTCCGATAATGAAGGCAATTCCTTCACTTCGCCATTTCGCCTAACGCGTGATGTATCGGTGTAATGATCGAATAACCCTTCCAATGAAAAGACGACATGATAATTCAGTGGTGGCTCGGGTTTGACCGGAACTCCACCTACGTAAAGTTTGATCGACTGGGTTTCGTCTAACAACGAAGCACCGTAACCAGCCAGAATATTAATCATGCCCGGTGCCACCCCGAGGTCCGGAATCAGCGTTACGCCTTTTGCAATAGCTTGTTCATTCAGCGCGAGCACTTTTTCCGTCGCGCCACCGATATGTCCGCCTAGATCCACAACGTGTACGCCCCGTTCTACTGCACAGCGAGCGACGGCTTCATTGAATGTATAAAACAATGCGTTGACGACAATATCACCCAATCCAATGACATCGCTAAGTTGCTCTTCATTCGTAGCATCGAGCAATAAAATATCGAGTTTTTCATTCATTAGTTCTTCGGCAAAATCTTCTGCTTGCCGAATCGCACGGTCAGCGAGATACACTCTCTTCACTTCGTCCTGCTTCACTAAATCACGAACGACTTCTTTTCCCATTAAGCCTGCACCTAATACTACTACTTTCATCTGCTCATCCCTTCTTCCCGTAAGTTCATTCCGTATCGATTTGTGCGCGTTGCAACTTGCCGCTGTAATCGATGTAAATGCTCTTCCATTCCGTAAAGACATCCAGTGCGGCGACACCGGAGTCACGATGGCCATTCCCCGTCCCTTTCGTTCCACCAAATGGCAAATGAATTTCCGCCCCTGTTGTGCCTGCGTTAATATAGACGATACCTGTATCTAGGTCGCGTTGCGCGCGGAATACTTTATTGACGTCTTGCGAGAAAATCGAACTGGACAAGCCATACGCGACACTGTTATTTACTTCAATCGCTTCTTCAAGACTGCTGACCGTAATCAATGAAACGACCGGGCCGAAAATTTCTTCTTGCGCGAGTCGGCTATCCCATGCGACATCCGCAAACAATGTCGGCTCAACATAATGTCCATTTGCGAATTTGCCTTCATTCAACACATTTCCACCCGCCACCAGGTTTGCGCTTTCACTTTTGCCGATCTCGATATAGCTTTGGATTTTCTCCAGTGCCTTTTCATTGATCACAGGGCCGACTTTCACCGATTCATCCAGACCGTCACCCATCGTTAGGTCTTTCATGCTTGCGATCAGACGTTTCTGCAACTCTTCTTTCACGTCTTGATGAACGATGACTCGGCTACAAGCTGTACAGCGCTGTCCTGCCGTTCCAAATGCGCTCCACAAAATACCTTCTACCGCTAGTTCAATATCTGCATCTTCTAGCACAATGACCGCATTTTTGCCGCCCATTTCTAAAGATACTTTCTTCAAATGACGACCACCTAATTCCGCAACGTGGCGCCCTGTTTCCGTCGAGCCGGTAAATGAAATAACACGTACATCGGGATGTTCAATCAGCGCAGTACCAACATCTGCACCTGAACCGAAGACGATATTCGCCACACCATGCGGCAAGCCGGCTTGTTCAAAAATCCATGCCATTTCATACGCCATCAACGGTGTTTCTGTTGCCGGTTTCCAAATAAATGTATTGCCCGCCACAATTGCCGGAAACGACTTCCACGTAGCAATGGCAATCGGGAAATTCCACGGTGTGATCAGACCGACAACGCCAATCGGCGCTCGAACACTCATCGCAAATTTATCCTGCAACTCAGATGGAACCGTTTCACCGAACAACCGTCGACCTTCTCCAGCCATGTAGAACGCCATGTCGATTCCCTCTTGCACTTCACCGCGTGCCTCTTCTATGACTTTCCCCATTTCCTTCGTCAATACTTGCGCTAGATGTTCCTTTTTGTCTTTCATAATACGGCCAATTTCATAGAGATAATCTGCACGTTTTGGTGCTGGCACCAAAGCCCATTTCTTCTGCGCCATTTTCGCCGCGGCAACCGCTTGCCGAACCTCTTCATCCGTTGACAAAGGTACTTGCGCCAGTTCTTCCCCGTTCGCTGGATTGAGTACGGCAGTATAACTAGCGGCTTCCTCTTGCCACATGCCATCAATGTAGTTAGTTAGCTTCATTAAAATTACCCCTTTCTGCTCCATATAGTTTTCGTTCGTCGCCTCTATTAGAATTGTTCGACAATATATCATCCTATTCCTTTAAAGCTAGGCATATTCCGAATAAATTAACTTGACAGGCAGGCATTGATAACAGGCATAGAGCGGTTAAATAGATAGAGCACACTAGGAGGTTTATAGAGCGCGTATAAAGATGTATGAGCGGATGCCATGGATATATGAGCGGGAAGCTCGGAGCACGGATCTACAGCTTCATTACGCAAAAAACCGCCACAGCAAGTCGGAAATTCCAACTCGCCATGACGGCTTGCATTCATTACAACAAATACCAGATATAGTGTGCTTCCTCATGACTACCCGGTGTAAGGGCAACGCTTTTCGGATAATGCATCTTCTCCACAGCCATCTCCATTAACTTGCTAACATGCGGATTCAACTGTTCCGCCTTCGCGAACAACTCCAATGCACGCTCCGAAGACTTACCCTGTGCGCGTTCCATCTCTACCAACCAAGATAAATACCAATACGCAGCGTCTTCTTTAGAAACATCCACACATGCTTCTAACACCTGTGTTGCTTGATCTATTTCTCCTGAATGAATCAATGAAGAAATCGCCAAGTACCTTGCACTTTGCTGGTCAAAGAGGTCGAGCGACAGTAGACGCAAGAAGATCTCGCTCGCTTCAACAAAACGATCTTGCTCATAGAGCCACACACCGTACTGCATCAAGCTACGCAAATACGGACGATTCGGTGCGAACTTCCACACATCTTCCGCGCGATGGTCAAACTGCTTTTCACCAGAGAATATCGCCTGTTTAAAGAACTTCTCCTGCTCGTCCTTTGAATCTGTCAACTCCGTCTGAAGTAACAACGCATCGACATTCGTCGGATCAGCGCCATATGCACCTACTGCGAAGTCGTGTCGCTGTTCGATCGTTTCAGCATTGTACGCCATATAACACAGCATCTGTGCTTCTTGTTGTTGATTTTCCGGCTCGAATGGTTGCTGAATCGCTTCTTGAATATACGCTTGCGCTTCTTCAAACGAATCAAAGTTATGCTTTTGCGTCAACATATGCACTTGCCAGTTCATTTGCTCAGACGGTAGTGGATGGGTTCCGATATGATACGCGGAATCCTGCTTCCCTTCCGCCATCATCTTTTCGAGTTCCTCAATCTTCTCTAGCAGAATATCCGTATGCTTTCGGAATGAAGAGACGGAAACCCCAAACAGTTTACCCACTTCCGCTTGCGTATACGTATTCGGCATCATATTCGTATCGACTGCCAATTGGAACGCTGCCGCAGCGAGTACTTCGGGCTTACGGAACTTCGGATCTTGATCGGTAAAGTAGTATGCCATCAAGGACAATAACATTTCATACGCACCCGGATAGAGCTCTTCCTTTTCGAGTTGAGCATCCAGGATTTCTACTACTTGACGTTGCAGCGGTGTAAAGTTCTGCTCGACTACATCAGATAACGTCTGAACGTCCAGTTTACAAACGACTTCGTAAATGTCGACGAGATGCTTCTTGAAGAAATCGAAGCTGTTTTTCTCTTCGCTCGTTTCCGCTAGTTTCTGCACACGCGTCAATAGTTCATCACTCATATGACCATTCACTGCAATAGCAGAAATCGGCATGACCCAGCGCTCTTCATTGCGCATCTCTTCCAGGACGATAGCGATGACAGCGCGAACATCTTCAGGCTCACCTGCTTCTCTTGCCAATAAATACTCGCCTTCTCCTAGAATTTCTTTCATATGATAGACATCTTTATCAGCCTTCGTCACTTCTGCGAATGTAATGAAAGCATTCTGCCAACTTCTCAAAATAGCACGTACTGCCCTATTTTGCGTGCGGTTGAGCGCTTTTACAAGGTGGCGTCTCCATAGATCTTTACGAACGATGAAGAAATAGTAATCGCTGACATTCGTCACGAGTTCCTCTTCTTCCATCCACTCACCAAGGCGTCCAGCCCAATCTTTCAATAATCCTTCTAATGATTGAATCTCAGCAGGAGACAAGGATGTTTCATAATAACTATTTAATACTTTCCTTAATTCTTCTTGGACCGTATTTGTGCCCGGCATCTCTGTTTTGCCGCAGCAGTTCTCTACGATTTCCCCACTTCCGCATGGGCATTTTTCTTTATTCCCTATCACATCGAACACAACCTTTTCTTTTTACTATACCATACTAAAAAGAAGCTCCGCATGCATAGCAGCATACGAAACTCCTTGTTTTAGTTTTCAGACTGTTCTTTCACTTCACCAGTAGTAGGCGAAGTCGGTGGTATGACCCGTTTTATGAATAACGATAAGATCAATGCGATGAGTGTAATTACCGTAGAGATGAAGAACGCGTGATTGACGCCGTCGAGCATCGCCATCCGTCCAATCTCTTCTTTCATAGTGGAGACATCGACTCCAGATGCGGCCAAATCTTGCACTTGGGTAGCTGCAGACACATCTAATCGCTTGGTCATGAGCGTCAATAACAACGCCGAACCAATCGCGCCAGACACTTGCTGCAATGTATTATTCATCGCCGTACCATGCGGATTCGAGATCATCGGCAACGAGTTCATTCCGTTTGTCATAACCGGCATCATGACCATCGATAACCCGAACATCCGAAGCGTATAGACACCCATCAAATAATAATAACCTGTATCCATATGCAATTGGCTCAATAAATACGTCGTGAATACCGAAATACTAAGTCCTGTGTAAACGAGGACGCGCGGACCGTATTTATCGAATAAACGACCTGTGATGGGCGACATGATTCCCATTAATACTGCACCTGGTAACATCAGTAATCCGGCATCCAGCGGTGAAATTCCGCGCACGTTTTGTACATACAACGGTGTCAAAATCATTCCGGAAAACATCGCCACAGACAACACCATCGATACGACAGATGAGAGGGCAAACATCGAGTGCTTGTAAATACGAAAATCGAGCATGGGCTCAGTCATGCGTAATTGTTTTAGGATGAATAGTACGAGCGATACCGTACCAAGCGCGATCGTGCCATAGACGATCGGAGAACTCCACCCCAGTTCACCTGCAGAACTGAAACCATACAGCAAACCACCAAAGCCGATAGTCGATAATACTAATGAAGAGAAATTGATGCGTACATCACGATTCGGTGTAATATTTTTGAGTTTGAAAATTGCGAGAGCCAGTGTGAGCAATGAAATCGGTAGCACAAGCTCAAACAGTGTCCGCCACGAATAATGCTCGACTATCCAGCCAGACAATGTCGGCCCAATTGCCGGTGCCGTGAACATCACAAGACCGAACATCCCCAATGCCGCTCCCCTTTTTTCAATTGGGAAAGCCGTCAACATTACATTCATCAACAACGGCATCATCAGTGCGGAACCGGATGCTTGGATCATACGTGCAACCACTAGTAAAGAGAATGTCGGCGAAATGATGGCGATCAACGTCCCTAACGAGAAAAGCACCATCGCGGTAATGAAGATTCTTCTATTTGTAAATTTCTGAATGAAAAACGCACTGGCAGGAATCATAATCCCGTTGACGAGCATATAACCTGTCGTCAGCCACTGAACGGCCGAAGGGGAAATCGAAAACTCTTTCATAATGACCGGCAATGCGATATTCAGTAACGTATTGTTCAAAATCGCAACGAACGCACCTATGAATAATATGGCAATGATGCCATAAGGCGGTTTCTCCTGCATTTTTTTAATTTCTGTTGATTCTACCATTTTACCCTCCTATAACATGTGAAAAATATGTCAGAAGTATATTTTATACCGGCAGTACATTTATTACAACTAAAAAATTTCAAATACCCAAAGATCTTGATGTAACAACGTTTTAGGAATAGTATAGATAGTATACACAGAGTATAAAAATTCAAATGCACAGGTGATAATCTATGAATGACCGCAAAAAGCACGTATTGCTTATCGCAAAACAACTATTCATCGACAAAGGCTTTCATGCAACATCCATCCAAGACATTTTGGATGCAGCACAAATTTCAAAGGGAACGTTCTATAATTACTTCCCTTCTAAAAATGAATGTCTAATGGCGATATTGCAAGACGCGTATTGTATAAGTTACTTACGAAGAAATGAGCTAGCGATTGGCAAAGACCTTGCAGACCCTGGCCTGCTCGCAGCACAAATTGAAATTCGTTTGACGATGAATCGACAACAAAACTTGCTACCGTTGTTTGAAACTATCGTTCATTCACCTGACGATGAGCTGCGTCAATTTGTGAAGCAGATGCATTTTCGGGAACTCGCATGGCTTGCGAAACGACTGGTCAACGTCTACGGTGAGGAAGTAAAACCATACTCCTATGATTGCGCATCGTTACTTTTTGGCTTCATCCAACATGCGCTTAATATCTGGAAAAGTTCAACTACCGAGCCAATCGATACGATGAAACTAGTGGATTTTGTTATGCAACGAATGGAAGTGATCGTACCCGATATCGTAAAACGAGACGCTCATTTCCTATCACAGAACTTGCTAGAAGATATCTTAACGGCCGAAGAGCTGTATCCGATGACACGCGAAGTGTTAATTGAGAGTTTGCAAAAGTTCGTTGGCAACTTACCGAAGGGAGAAAGTCAAAGGACGTTATATAGCCAGTTTTTGCTAGATGAGCTGTCTGCTGAACAACCAAGGATCTACTTACTAGAATCCGTTGTACGTTCGTTCCGTCAAGCGTTCGAAGGTTCGGAACTACAACTACAAGCAATCGAATTATCCGCAGCGATTTGGGGGTTCATCAATCAATCTCAATGAAAAAAGAGACTAGCCAAGTCAGCGAGAATGACTTGGCTAGTCTCTTTATCATGGTTGAAGATGGATGTGAAGAAATCTTTACATATCACACTATACAGTAGAATAAACTAGTTAATCGCAGCGCACCACGTTACTACTGACTAACCACGAACTTGATGATTGGGTTCTTCCCCTTGCGCAAATGCAAGCAATGCTTCCACGTTTAGCTTCATCATCGCCTTGCGCGTCTTCACCGTCGCACTACCAATATGCGGAAGCACCGTCACATTCGGCAACGTCAGCAACGGATGGTCTAGCGGAACAGGCTCCGTCTCGAACACGTCTAACCCTGCTGCATGAATCTTCTTCGTGCGTAGCGCATCATACAGCGCGTCTTCATCCACAATACCGCCACGCGCAACATTGATCAGAATGCCTGTCTCTTTCATCTCGGACAACTGCTTTTCCCCGATCATACCTTTCGTCTCCTCACTGTACGGCACCAAAATCAATACGTAATCGGACGACGCTAGTAAATCGGAAAGCTCGGCATAACGACAGCCATACATATCTTCCATTTCAGACTTGCGGTTACGGTTGTGATACAGCACGTCCATATCGAACCCTTTCGCACGTCTCAACACCGCTTCACCAATTCGGCCCATGCCGATGATACCAAGCGTAGCCCCGTACACATCAGTTCCAGTGAAACCAAGCGGCTCCCAAGACGTCCAGCGCCCTTCGCGCAACGCGTTCTCTGCACCGATCAAATCACGGCCCGTAGCCATCAATAAAGCGAACGCCAAGTCTGCCGTTGTTTCTGTTAGCACATCCGGTGTATTCGTTACGATAATATTCCGTGCTGCCGCCGCTTGGACATCGATGTGATTATAGCCCACTGCCATATTGACAATTAATTGTAATGAAGGGGCTGCGTTAAGTACTTCTTCGTCGATCTGATCGGAAATGACAGTCCATAGTGCATCCACGTCAGCTACTTCTCTTAACAATACGTCACGAGGAACGGCTTCACTCGTCGACTCCCACATGCGTACTTCATAGTGTTCGCGTACTGGGGCAATCAGTTCTTCTGGCATCTCTCGACAAATATATACTGTTGGTTTCATGGACAACACTCCTTTAGCCACCGATATAGTTCATATTGATTTTCTTCCGGTTCTTTATCGTCTGCTCCGTCCGTTCATCGGAATAGCGGTCTTTTCTGCCTCTCCACACGGTAGCAATCGCTTCATATAGTTCTTCATCAGTTTGATCCGAACGAATTAATTTTCGTAGGTCAAAGCCTTCTGATGCGAAAAGACACGTATATAATTTCCCTTCAGACGATAGACGAGAGCGCGTACACGTTGAACAAAATGACTCCGAAACGGATGTGATGAAGCCGACTTGTGCATCCGTTCCTATATAGCGATAACGTTTTGCTACTTCACCGTAATAGTCTTCTTCCGCAGGCTCCATGTCGAATTCAGCGGCTAGCATGTCGTAGATCTCTTTTTTTGTTACGACTTTTTTGAAGCTCCAGCCATTGTCATTGCCGACATCCATGAACTCGATATAGCGCAATGTGATGCCACGTTCTTTGAAATACGTAGCCATCGGGAGAATTTCGCTCTCATTGACTCCTTTTTGTACGACCATATTCACTTTGATGGTGAAACCGATGTCTTGTGCTTTTTGGATATTTTCGAGAACGAGTTCAGGTGAAATGCCACGGCCGTTGATCTGTCCGAATAGTTCTGGATCCAGTGCATCTAAACTGATGTTCAGACGGCGCAATCCAGCGTCGTACAGCGGTTTTGCGTATTGACCGAGCAACACTGCATTGGTTGTCAGTCCGATGTCTTCGATCCCTTCGATGTCGTGAAGCTTCTGTATCAACTCGGGTAAATTCCGGCGCATCAGCGGTTCACCGCCCGTCAAGCGTAGCTTCTTCACACCTAACTGAGCAAAAATCCGTGCCAAGCGCTCCAATTCTTCAAACGACAGCAATTCATTCTTAGCTAGAAATAAAAAGTCATCACCAAAAACTTCTTTCGGCATGCAGTACGTACAGCGGAAATTGCAGCGATCCGTGACAGAAATTCGCAAATCCCGAATCGGACGACCGAGTTGATCTACAATGGCATTCATCTTCTTCATCCCCTTCCCAGTTCACATGGCGTGTTGACATTTTTAAAAGAAATTTCGGGTGTATCGGTTAATAAATCGCCTTCAATCCACCGACCTTCATGTTGTGCTTGCACATGCATCACTCGACGATTGCCATCGCGTAACGCTTGTTTTATTGTCGGTTTGACGTTAGCACTCCAGACCGAAACGAGTGGGTGTCGCTTGCCTTCTACCGTTACAGACGAAATATCTCCATGATGCAACGCTAGCAATCTTTTCATGATCCCCGCTTCCATAAACGGCATATCACACGGCAACACGACATAGCGGTCAGCTTGCACTAATTCCATAGCGGATAAAATCCCGGCAAGAGGACCCATTCCAGAAACTGCCTCCAGGTCCGTCGTCACATGCACGCAATCCGGAAACTGTTCCCTATATTCTGGACGCGCCACGACAACGATCTCCTCGCAAATCGGTTGCAATGCCTCTAACGAATAATGATAGAACGAGTGACCTTTATGCAGTGCAAACGCTTTTGGCGAGCCAAAACGCCGCGATTGTCCGCCCGCTAGCAACACACCGACTGTCTTCATCCGCCACTCACTGGTGGAATAAACGCGCAGACATCTCCAGCCTGAATGACATCATCCTTTAAGGCATACTCTTCATTCACCGCCACATGGATAGTCTCTTTACCGAAACCTGGATATGTCTCTTCTGCCCAGTTCAGCAATTCTTCGACCGTCAAAGGCGCGCGATCCAAAGACTCTTCACCTTTACCCGTCAACTCGCGTAGTCTTGCAAAGTAATGAACTGTAATCATCATGATTCGCTCCCTTTCTCTGGATATTTCTTCTGTGCACCGATCCATTCTTCGCCGTCTTCCCAGATTTCCTTCTTCCAAATCGGTACGACTTCTTTAATGCGCTCAATTGCATATTCATTCGCCTCATATGCTGCTTTTCTATGAGGAGACGATACCGCGATGACTACGGCAATGTCTGATATGTTCAACTCGCCAATCCGATGCGCCATAGCGACTTGAACTCCAGGCCACTTTGCTTCCATCTCCGCACCGATTTCAGCGAGCTTTTTTTCCGCCATCGGTACATAGGCTTCATACGCAAGATACAATGTGCGAACACCATGCGTCCATTCGCGTACATGTCCCGTGAATACCGTCACCGCACCCGCAGCTGAATGCAAAACAAGATCGCTGTATTTCTGCACATCAATCGGCTGATCTATAATTTCATATCGTTTCATTGTCCCGCCTCCACCCATTCTTTCAACCAGCCATCGAGTCGCGTAATGTCTTCAAAAAGTTCGGCTGTTTTCACCGTTCGAATGATTCCAGTCAACGACTCCAGCTCTTCCCGTTCTTCTTCGTTTCGGATGAGCACCACTTTCTCACCGGCTTCTTTTTTATAGCCTTCTATCAATAAAACGTCTGGCTCACTTAACGCTGCCAATGTCTTTAGCTGTTCAAATGAATATTCTTTATTTTGTATCAATTGTATCATATCCCCCCCGGCGACAAGGGTTGAGACTGCTCCAAACTCTAAGAATTGCACCGTATCCGTATGCGCTGGCGGCAGTTCAGGCGCTCCCCCATGCCCATGATGTTTGAGCACCGCGACTTCGTAACCAAGATGCTTCAGCACGGTAATCCAGTGCGAAACAAGCGTCGTTTTTCCACTGTTCTTGAAGCCCACGACGTGTAGCGTCTTCATAGTTCCCAATGCTCCACACCTTGTTCCGTTCCTAACAATAATGCGTCCACTACCATGCCTTTTTCATAGCCGCGAGTTCCGCTCGGCAAGACGATGATGCAGTTACCCCGTGCAATAGAAGACACTGCACTGGATTTATTGAAACCTGCAGGCGTAGCTATGATTCCTTCGTTTGTCATCGACCAGCTGGCGCGAACGAAACGTGTGAACGGATTCGCTTTCTTGAAATCTTCACCAAGAACCGCTTGAATACGCGGCATATAAGGTGCTGTGCAACCCATCATCGAGTAAATGGCAGGCCGCGCGAACAATTCAAATCCTGTGAAGCAAGCAGACGGATTACCCGATAGACCGAATAATAATTTATCTCCTAACACCGCTACTGTCGTCACACTGCCAGGACGCATCGCCACTTTATTGAACAATACTTCTGCACCCAGACGCTCATAGATCATAGGTAAATAATCGTAATCTCCGACCGACACACCGCCCGTCGTAATAAGCAAGTCTGTTTCCTGAAGTGCTTTCTCAACGATTTCGGTACATGCATCCAAATTGTCTTCCATCATGCCATACGATGTATACTCAATCCCCATTCGCGTCAACTGTGCACGAATCATCGGACCATTAGAATTGCGGATTTTCCCTGGTTCCAGTTCATCAGTGACATTGAGCAATTCTGTCCCAGTCGACAATACCCCAGCAATCGGTCGTTTCGCAACACGCACTTGTGCATAGCCAAATGTCGCTAGCAGCGCAATGGTCCCTGGATGAATGATCGTTCCTGCTTCGATCAATGTCCCTCCTTGTTTTGCATCTTCACCTTGACGCGAAATATTTTCGCCCGCTTCAAACGACTTACGTAACGTAAACCCGCTATCATTTTCCACCGTTTGCTCCAGCATAACGACTGCATCCGCATGTTCCGGAATTAATGCACCTGTCATGATGCGAAACGATTCACCTGGCTTAATCGGACGATCTGCTACATGCCCTGCGCCAATTTCTCCAATCACACGGAAGGCTTTTCTATCATCACCTGAAGCCCCTATCGAATCTTCCGCCCGAATCGCAAATCCGTCATACGGCGAACGATCAAAAGGCGGCACGTCATGCTTCGCAACGATGGGTTCTGCTAGCACACGACCATATGTATCTTCTAACGGAAGAACTTCCGTCCCCAACTTATGTACATTTTTCATCACACGCTCTACTGCTTCCGCCACTTGAATCGGTTTTCGAATTTCCACCACGTACATCTCCTACTTTCTTTTGTTATACTAACTAGTACAATGAAATGAAACGAAAGGATGATCATCATGTCCGAACTTACACACTTCAATGAACAAGGCCGCGCCAAAATGGTCGACGTGTCCGACAAAGAAACGACACTACGTACTGCGATCGCTACATCATCAATTACGGTAAACAAATCCATTCACGAGCAAATCACTCATGGCACAAATAAGAAAGGAGACGTCTTTGCAGTTGCGCAAGTCGCCGCCATCATGGCCGCGAAAAATACGTCCAACATTATTCCAATGTGCCATCCACTTCCTTTAACGGGCGTAGATATCCGATTTGATTGGGATATCGATGAAGAATCTTCCCATTATCATGTGTTAATCGAAGCCGAAGTCAAAACGAAAGGCGTAACCGGAGTCGAAATGGAAGCCCTGACTGCCGCTTCTGCCGCTGCATTGACGATTTACGATATGTGTAAAGCTGCCGGCAAGGACATGGTCATCGGACCGACCATGCTTCAGCATAAATCTGGCGGAAAAAATGGAGATTATCAACGCGCGGACTAAACGTCGCGCGTTTTTTTGATTGGATTTGGGTGGTGTGTTCATACTCCCATGTTATCCGCTCTATCAACACGCGAAACTGCTCATACCCTCACGCTAGCCGCTCTATTCCTCATCCACTACCCCAAATGCTTTCCAAGCTCATGCACAATATGCGGCAACTCCGGCACAATCAACTTATCCATCGCAAGCTTCACCGCCTTCGAAGAGCCTGGCAATAAAAATACCGCCTGCATTCCGATTCCACCTGCCGTTGCGCGACTGAGCAACGCTTTTGATCCCACATCTTCGGTATAGCTCAAAAAGCGAAACAGTTCACCGAATCCGTCTAACGGTTTCGTGAAATAGGGTGACACGGTTTCCACTGTAATATCCCGCGCGCCAATCCCCGTTCCGCCCGTGAAGATCATTGCCTGAATCGACGAATCGGACAACCAAATAGACAATTGCGCTTCGATACGTGACGCTTCATCGGGACAAATCTCGTATGCCTTCACAATATGTCCCGCTTCGAGTAGCTTATCGCATATCACCTTGCCGCTTTTGTCATCCGCTTTCGTCCGCGTATCACTGATTGTCAGTACAGCAACTGCAACCGATTGATCACGCGCTTTCTGTGGTAAATGAGTCTCTTCCATTTACTACCCCTCCTAGCCGAATAATGAATGATAGATTTTCCGTCCTTCTCGCATATCTTTTAAACCATGAATCAACAACCTGCCATTACCGAACAAAATACAGCGATAGCTTTCCGCCTGAAATTCCACGAAAAACGGCGTCTCCCGGTATTTCGATTCTAGTTGTTGGGCGACTTTCACACCGTCCGCTACCGTCAACTTACGTCCTGCGTCGGGTATGATTTGTACTGTATCACGTCCGCAAAGCACAGCGTATTGCGTGCCCGCCGCTTGATGCAACGCAGGATACGTTGGATGTTCACCACAAGTTTCGCATTGCGGATTCTTCATCCGGCTGATTCCCGCTTCAACGGATGTATTATTCCACACATCAAAATGCAGAAGTTTCGTGCGCATGGCCTCTTCATTTCCTGTCAGCCATTTCATCGCTTCCGCGCTTTGATGTGCAGCCGAAATCTGTACTGCAGGCGCAATTACCCCTACTGTATCACATGTTTCATTGACCGCTGGCATGACCGGTAGTAGACAGCGGAAACACGGTGTCTTACCGGGATTGAAAGGAAAGACGCTACCTGAACTGCTAACGACCGCACCGTAGACCCAAGGGATATGTAGTTTCCACGCGACGTCATTGATCAGCAAACGCGTTTCGAAATTATCGGTTGCATCCAGTAGAATATCCGCGCCGACCGCAATTTCTTCGAGCAACGGTCCATCGATATGATCGAGCACCGTTATAATTTCAACATCTTCACGAATGGCATGCAAACGACGTGCTGCCGCTACGACTTTCGGCACACTATTTTTCGCATCCGCTTCGACGAATAATTGTTGCCTCTGCAAATTAGACGCTTCCACGTAATCGCGGTCTGCAAGCGTTATTTTACCGATTCCCGCGCGTACGAGCGTCTCGGAAATCGATGAACCGAGCGCGCCACAGCCTATAATCACTGCATGTGCATCCGATAGCCGCCGCTGTCCCGACAACCCAATAGGTTGAAATAATGTTTGCCGTGAATATCGATTCTCCACTTCATCTACTTCCTTTCATGAAACAACAAGCGAGGCAACCGGTTAAGACCGATTGCCTGCATGTGTCTCTGGACTAATATCACTGAATGAACCTACGTAGCGAACGACGTCGCCTGTTCCATCTTTCACCGAACTGATGGATAGGAACTCCAAGTACTCTTCGCCACTCTTTTTCTTATTCCAAATTTCGCCTTGCCAGACACCCTGTTCATTAAGAGTGTGCCACATATCATTGTAGTATTCACGATCATGCCTGCCTGAACTTAAGATGTTCGGACTTAGACCGAGTACTTCCTCTTCACTATAACCTGTTAGTTTTGTAAATGCCGGATTGACCGAAACAATGAGACCTTTTGAATTGGTCACGAGAATACCTTGGCCAGTCGAATCAAATACTTCTTTAGATAAGCTCGTACGATCCATGTAATAGAGCCAGAAAGCCAATACAAGGCTGGCTAACGACACTTGTGAAAATGCCATGAAACCAATGGAGTAGGAACCTGTCATAGAGAAAATCGTTGCGAGTAATAATGGAGGGAAAAATCCACCAAGACCACCCATCATCGATACAATCCCGTTCACCGTACCTGCTTGCTTACTGAAATACATCGGTACTAATTTAAAGATTACACCATTTCCAAGACCCGCAGCTGCCGCAATCATAATACTGCCGACTGTGTACAGTGCGATATCTGGTGAAAATGCCAGTACGATGGACGCAATCGTCAAACCTGCGAAACAACCCATTAAAATGAATAGCGGCTGGAACTTATCGCCTAACCAACCACCGACCGGACGTAATAATGTCGCGACGACGATGAAGCCTGCTGTACGAAGTCCCGCGTCGACCTTATCGAGTCCAAAGTAATTAACGAGGAAACTTGGTAAAAACACAGTAAACGCAACGAACGAACCGAATGTGATGAAATAAAACAACGAGAAGAACCAGAGTTTCTCATTCTTGTAGACACCTTTAATTTGCTCGATAATCGGTGCTTTCACTTTTACTTCCTTGCGATCGCCAAAGATGAAGTTCAATGCGATGAACGTAAGCAATAATATCAGATACAGTTTGACGGTCATGGACCAGCCAAACTTCATCGCAAGGACCGGCGCTGAAAACGTCGTGATCGCTGTCCCGATGTTCCCCATTCCGTAAATACCATTGACGAGTCCGTGCTTTTCCTTAGGATAATACTTCGGAAGCGACGTAACACCAACAGAGAAAATCGCGCCCCCAATCCCGAGCAACGTTCCGCCAATTAAAAGCCCTGTCACGGTTGATGTTTCACTTATGTAGTAGACAGGAAATAGCAATACAATGAAACTGATGAAAAACATCATACGTGCGCCATAGACATTGGCGTAGTAACCAAGTGGAATTCGCAAAATCGAACCGAGTACTACAGGGATTGCTGTGATGATGGCTACACGCTCTGGTGGAATGCTGATATCTTCGCTAATAAATGGTAATAAGGAAGAGATCAGGACCCATACCATGAAGCCGACAACTAGATTTGCCGTCTGCAGAGGTAATTGAATTTTTTGTGTCATAGGAATCCATCCCATCTGAAGTTAGTTGAAAATCTACCCAACACTCTTTCTTTTAAACTACTATAGTTTGTTACTCTGGTAAAATGGACGTATACAATTGTTCGAATAATTCATCTTGCTCTTTTGCACGTAAGACCGATAGAACCATCGGAAAGATGACGTTTTCTTCTTTTACAAAGTGAATCATGATGACTTCAAACGCTTCACCTGCGTCTTTTACGACGTCTTGCATCATAGCGAGTGTAAATTCCGATAGATCCCCTCTTGTGTGATGAAGGAAATGTCCGATATACGCATCAATTTCATCGTGTTCTTCTTGCACTGCTTGAACCGGTCCTTGATCATTTCCTACATATTTCGCAAGCATCGGAAACAGGAACGCTTCTTCTTTTTCTGTATGGTTTTTTAGCGGATCGATGAACTCGACGACTAGCTCGCGCATACTTTTGAGCGCTTCGAGACCTTCGTCACGCGTGAACCGTTCATTCTCAAAACCCAGCACGATCGCATGCCACTGCTCCATCAAAGACGTTAAGTAACGATGTTCATTTTCGAGCACGCGTAGGGCAGGTAGCGTATGCGTCAGTCCTGTATTGCTCATCATCCTTCACCTCTTCATTAAAAACTTAGAAACTTTTTGCGTAGCGCGTATTCGACGAGTTCCGGACGGCTCTTCAATTGCAGCTTATCCATCATTTTCGCTTTATGCGCTTCTACCGTCTTGACGGAAATATACAGCATTTCCGCTATTTCCTTATTACCATAACCTTTTGCAACAAGCGGCAGAATTTCAATTTCCCGTTTAGATAATATCTTGAACGGATCATCCTCATCTGTCTCATTCGTTCCTTTTTTCACAAACTCCCTCACGAGCGAAGTAGCCATAGACGGATGAACATACGTCCCGCCGTCATACACTTCACGAATGGCGTGTAGCAACTCTTCGTCAGGAGCATTTTTCAAAATATAGCCCGCTGCACCGTTTTTCAGTACGTGGAACATATACTCCTCGTCATCGTACATCGTTAAAATAACAATCTTCGTTTCTGGAAAGTCTTCATGGATTTTGCCTGTCGCAATCAAGCCACTTTGGCCAGGAGGCATGCTAAGATCCAGTAAAATAATATCCGGTCTGTGCTTCGCAACTAGTTCATATGCTTCCAATCCATCTGCCGCTGTTGCTACGACTTCCATATCGTCTTGAAAATTCAAGATATGCATAAATCCTGTGCGGACGACTGCATGATCATCAGCTATTATGATTTTCACTCGTTGCCCTCTCCTTCTTCAGCGGAATATTTGCTTGGACTGTCGTGCCTTCTAGCTGACTAGAGACGATCGTTAAACTGCCACCTACTAATTCCACCCGTTCTCTCATCCCATATAGACCGAGGCCCGTGCCTTGTGGGGTAAAGTCATTGACATCAAAGCCGACACCTTCGTCGCATACTTTTATTTGTAGCTGTCCGTCCACTTCATCCAAAGTTAAAAAAACATCTTCTACTTGGGCATATTTCATGGAGTTGAGAATCGCTTCCTGGCCGATGCGATACGCAACGGTTTCAATCGCACCATCATACCGTCTTTCTTTCACATCCGATTCGAAATGAACATACAGTCCGTAATTCTTCTCCAAATTCTTGATGTGCGTCCGGAAAGCCGCTTCCAATCCGAAATCATCGAGTACTGCTGGTCGCAATTCAACAGATAGATGGCGGATCTCATCAAGTAAACGCATAAGTGAACCTTCCGTTTGTCTCAACTTCTCAAGCGCTTTGTCGTTCATGCCCATATATTTCAAGACGCGCAAATCGACGAGCGAACTGAGCATTTCCTGCGCCACGCTATCATGTAGCTCGCGTGAAATTCGTTTGCGTTCATTTTCCTGCGCTAAAATGACTTGTTGCATCCGTAATCTTTGATGGAGAACTTCGGATGTCTGGGTTTGTCTCGTTAGATTACGCAACATCAATATGGATACGTGTCGCTCTTCATCCAACACCTGATAGGTTGCGCTGTATGGTTGCACGCCAAGATCTTTTGTCTCCAAAAAGAGTTGGAATGAAGATACGGTTTGTTGTGGTTTCTCCATGAAACACGAGACACATGTCATCTGTTCGTCTTCACTCGTAAAGCCACGGCATGTAAGACAAATTGCATCCGCCTCGCCTTGTAGCATCTTTTCATAGAGAGCAGGTTCCATTATTTGTTTCGCTGCTTCATTCATGGATAGAATTTTGCCGTTCTCGCCGAAAAAAAACATTGCTTCTGTCGTACGATCGTATAGTTTGTGCAGCATCGTCGTTAACTGGTCATTGTTCAATAAAGTCATCTTTCAATCGCTCCTTCATGTGAAACGGTCCGAATTGAGGTCCTACCGCATGCTTGAATTGCTCAAACTTGTCAGCCGTTAACCGGTTCACTTCACGATAGCCAATCAAGAGTACGCCTTGCACATGATCATCACGATATAGAGGAATTGCGCCAAAACTTTTCAGCTTTTCAAATACAACAATCGGATAGTTATAGAGATCGCCATCCACTATACTTGCTTCAACATTCTCGATCTTCATCGGCTTTCCTGTCTTGAACACAATTCCTGCCACACCTTTTCCCGATTGAAGGACAATTCTACGATAGCGTACACTGATATTACCCGTTACATATCGCCACCTAAGATCGTGATGATATTTCTTCAAATCCACTAACGCCAAGCCGATGAAATCCGCATGAAGCGTTTCTTTCAGTTCGTCAATCGCCAGTTGGAAATTACTATTTACTTGTCCTGTCATAGACTTAATCTCCTATTATTCATCATTCGCTTACCGGGGTGATTGTTTGGTCGGCTGATGTTTTCTATATAGAATATAACTTCTACCTACATAATTCAATGGCACACTCCAGACGTGAACGAGTCGTGTGAATGGCCACATCGCGAAAATAAGGAAGCCAGTTAAAATATGAAGCTTGAAAGCTATGGGAACAGCTGCCATATATGCAGCTTCCGGCTGGAATATGAGCAATGATCTGAACCAGACCGAAATCGTATCACGGTAATCGAATCCTGGCGTCATCGTGTTTGTAATCAATGAGCTATATACCCCAATGAAAACGATAAATAGCAAAAAAGTATTAACGAGTAAATCCGATCTAGAAGATAACTTGCGAACATTTCTCTTTGTGAAACGACGTGACGTCAAAATAATCATTCCGGCTAATGTCATCACACCAAAGAATCCGCCACCCCACACTGCACCAATGTGGTACATATGGTCGCTGATCCCCATTGCCCGTGTCCACTCTTTCGGAATCCCAAGTCCTGCCACATGACCTAAAATGACGGGGAAGATACCGATGTGGAACAGCAAACTGCCGATCATTAATTGCTTCTTTTCAATAAACTCACTCGACTTCGCGGTCCAGCCGAATTGATCATTCTTATAGCGGAAAATATGTCCTACAATAAATACGGCAATACAGATGTAAGGAAAAATGACCCAAAGAAATTGACTAGTCATTAGCGGAAACCTCCCGTTGAATACATGATTTACATGTTTCACGCAGTGCACGGATCAAATGAAGCCATGGACTTTCATACTTTTCAAGTGCTTTCATTAAAAAGTAGGAACCATCCTCGATGACCGCGAGCAACATGGAAAAGCTTTGTTGCGCTCGCGGATCTCCCTTCCATTCAGCTGCATAAATAAATTCACACATTAACGGAAGCAAGTCGGATAGTTCTTCATCCGGCATTTCGAGCCCGAACATTTCGTATAACACTTTTAATTGTGCCAGCGTCTGACCGCGCTCTTTCGAGTCTGCAAATTTCACATAGGTCATGAACAGCGTGGCGTCTTTCTGGAAATCGAATGTGTACGTGTACATTTCCTGTATTTCATCCAAACTATATGTTTGCATCGCTTCCCAGTACAGCTGCAGGTCAGCGTAACCCGCAGCATCTTCCGTTACGTACTCATTCCACATATCTGGATGGAATGTTAGCTTTTCCGGATAGTTCAGTTGATGGGAGAAAAAGCCGAAGATATGTTTCTTGTCATATAAGAGGTCCAGATTAATCACGCCAGATCCCCCCATAGAAGTTTTCTTCATAGATTTCCTTGCCCGTTTTCACTGGCGCTGCTCCCGGTGTTACAGGTCCGCAACCGTCACAACCTCCGTCCGAGCCCATTACAGAAAATGAAGAATACGGATTCTGAGACGGTGCTTGTTCACCGTAAGTTCCCATACCGTCGTAACCTGCTGAACCTTGTGAGCGGTAGACGTTCATTTGACTTTCCTTATGAGATGTTGGAATTACGAAACGATCTTCGTATTTGGCAATGGCAAGCAAGCGATACATCTGCTTTGTCTGTTTCGCAGTCAAACCAACACGCTCCAGTTTGGTTTCGTCGAAGTCCTTGCCTGAAGAAACCGCACGCATATACGAACGCATCATCGCCATACGCTGCAAGCCTCCCTTGACAATATCGACATCTCCAGCCGTTAGCATATTTGCCAAATACTGAAGCGGAATTCGCATTTCTTCGATAGCCGGGAAAATCATGTCTGGATTTTTGATGGAGTCTTTACCTTCAAAGTAGTTCATGATCGGGCTAAGTGGCGGAACGTACCATACCATTGGCAATGTTCGGTATTCCGGGTGCAATGGGAAGGCCAACTTGTACTCGATCGCTAACTTATAAACCGGTGAGTTTTGTGCCGCTTCGATCCAGTCTTCTGAAATGCCGTCTTTCATTGCTTGCTCGATGATTTCCGGGTCATGCGGATCTAAGAACAAATCACATTGTGCTTGGTACAAGTCTTTCGGATCCGGTGTGGATGCGGCTTCCTGTACGCGGTCTGCATCGTAAAGCAAGACACCTAGATAGCGGATTCGGCCAGTACACGTCTCGGAACAAACTGTTGGCAAACCGGATTCCACGCGCGGGAAACAGAATGTACATTTCTCCGCTTTATTCGTTTTCCAGTTGAAGTACACTTTTTTGTACGGACAACCAGTCATACAGTAACGCCATCCGCGACACGCTTCTTGGTCGACCAGAACAATCCCATCTTCTTCACGCTTGTACATGGCGCCTGACGGACAAGAGGCTACACAGCTCGGGTTCAAGCAATGTTCGCATAGTCGTGGCAAGTACATCATGAACGCTTGTTCAAAGTTGAATTTGATTTCTTCTTCAATTTTCTCGATATTCGGGTCAGTCGGTCCTGTAATATGTGCGCCAGCTAACTGATCTTCCCAGTTCGGACCCCACTCTGGATCCATGTATTCGCCCGTAATAACAGACTTCGCACGTGCAACCGGTGTATGCTCTCGATCTGGTGCGGACGTTAGTTTTTCATAGTCATATGTCCATGGCTCATAGTAATCTTGCATTTCCGGCATATCGGGATTATAGAAGATTTTGCCGAGTGCAATTTTCGACAGCTTGGAACCCGATTTCAGTTCTAGCTTGCCTTTTCGTAACTGCCAGCCACCCTTATAGAGTTCCTGATCTTCCCAACGTTTCGGGTAGCCGATCCCGGGTTTCGTTTCTACGTTATTGAACCACATATACTCGGCACCTTCACGGTTCGTCCATGTCGTTTTACACGTCACACTACATGTATGACACCCAATACACTTGTCTAAGTTCATTACCATTGCAACTTGCGCTTTAATTTTCAAGCCAGTTGACCTCCTTCATCTTACGGACTGCGACGTAGACATCACGTTGATTACCGATCGGTCCGTAGTAGTTGAATCCATAACTGAGCTGTGCATAGCCGCCTACCATTTGAGTCGGCTTCATGTGAATTCGCGTCGGTGCATTATGGCTTCCTCCGCGTTGCTCGGTGATTTCTGAACCCGGCATTTGAATATGCTTGTCCTGTGCGTGGTACATAAACATCGTACCTTTAGGCATTCTGTGACTGACAACGGCACGTGCGTTGACGACACCGTTTCGGTTATATACTTCGAGCCAAGCATTGTCGTCGATTCCGTGCTCTTCTGCATCGAGATTCGATAACCACACTGTCGGACCACCGCGGAACAACGTGAGCATGTGCTGGTTGTCTTGGTATGTCGAGTGGATATTCCACTTACCGTGCGGTGTTAAATAACGCAAGACGAGCGCATCTTGTCCGCCTTTAATTTCCGCATCACGATCCGCAAAGACGAATGGTGGAAGCGTCGGTTTATAGACTGGCAATGATTCACCAAATCCAAGGAATAATTCGTGGTCGACGTAGAAATGCTGTCTACCCGTTAATGTGCGGAATGGCACGAGACGTTCGATATTCGTCGTAAATGGCGAGTAGCGTCGGCCCAATTTATTCGAACCACTGAAGACCGGTGTTGGAATGACTTCACGCGGTTGCGCGGTAATTCCTGCGAATGTGAAGCGCTCTGCTGCGCGGTCTGCGGAGATGTCTTTTAGTTCCATGCCCGTATCATGCTCCGCGGCTTCAAATGCTTTTTGCGATACACGGCCGTTCGTTGCGGAAGATAGTGTCAACATCGCTTCTGCTGCATGTTTCGCTGTGTACAATTTAGGTAAGCCATCTTTCACGGTATCGTCTTCATACGTACCGTTAATACCTTTCATCAGTTCATATTCATCCGCTACCGAGAAACTAACACCATGTGCGCCGGTTTTCCCTGTCGACAATAGCGGTCCGAGCGTAATATATTTATCGTAAACCTTCGTAAAGTCGCGCTCTACAATCGTCATACCCGGCATCGTTTTGCCCGGGATTGCTTCAATTTCACCTTTACTCCAGTCATGCACTTCGCCCATCGGCTGAGCAATTTCCTGAACCGAGTCATGCGCTAATGGAGAGGTAACCAAGTCTTTGTAGACACCCGGCAAATGCGTTTCCGCAAGTGTCGAGAAGGTTTTTGCGATTTCGCGATAAATGTCCCAGTCCGATTTGGATTCCCATAATGGGTTGACTGCCGGATTAAACGGATGGACAAATGGGTGCATATCAGTTGATGACAGATCCACTTTCTCATACCAAGTAGCAGCTGGTAGAACGAGATCCGCATATAGCGGTGTCGCAGTCATTCGGAAGTCGAGTGCCACTAATAGATCGAGCTTTCCTTCCACGTCATCACGCCAAACCATTTCTTTCGGTTTCATATCCTCATTCGGTGTAGCAAGCAAGCCGTCCGAAGCGCCGAGTAAGTGCCGCATGAAGTATTCCTGCCCTTTTGCAGAACTTGAGATCAAGTTCGAACGCCAGACAAATAATGAACGCGGGAAGTTTTCCGGTGCACCTGGATCTTCCGCTGCGAATTGTAGTTCGCCAGATTTCAGCTGATCTACGACATGCGAAACGACTTCTTTCGTATCCGTCTTGCCTAGTTTCGCTGCTTCTTCCGCGAGCAGTAAACTATTTTTATTGAATTGAGGATAAGATGGCAACCAGCCGAGACGCGCTGCGAGAACATTATAGTCTGCTGGATGCTGGTATCTCGCTTCCCCACCAAGTGGTGACATGAGTGTATCCGTACCCGCCTCTTCGTACTTCCATTGATCGGTTGCAAAGTAGAAAAATGATGTGGCGTTTTGCAGACGTGGCGGACCTTGCCAGTCTTTCGCAAAGGCAATCGTGCTCCAGCCCTCGATTGGACGACATTTCTCTTGCCCTACGTAATGCGCCCAACCTCCACCATTCACGCCTTGTGAAGCCGTCAATGTGACAAGGTTAAGGATCGCGCGGTAGATCGTGTCACTGTTGAACCAGTGATTGATACCCGCTCCCATGATAATCATCGAACGTCCATCCGTGTCGATAGCGTTTTGTGCGAACTCCATTGCGATTTGCGTAACGAGTTCCGGTTTAACGTTCGTGATTGCTTCTTGCCAAGCTGGTGTATAGATAGAAGTAACATCGTCATAACCTGTCGCCTCGAGCTCACTGTCGATTCGATTCACACCGTACTGACTCAACATGACGTCGTACGTTGTCGCAACTAAACGCTCCGTGCCGTCCGCGAATTGTACTTTCATCGCAGGAATCGGACGCTTAAATGTGCCATTTCCTCGGTTATCAAAGTACGGGAAATGAATTTCTTGCCATTGCTCTGTTTGCTTTTCGATGGATAATGCGGGCTCAATACGTGTGCCATCTGCATTTTCCAATTGTAAATTCCACTTGGCGTCATCTTCCCAGCGCTGCCCCATCGTACCGTTCGGAACAATGATTTCTTCTTTTGCTTCATCAAATAACATAGGTTTCCAATCCGCGTGCGCTGTCTGTTGTCCAAGATCACTTGCTCGCAGGAATCGTCCAGCTTTATACGAATCTTCATGCGGATCAAGTAAAATCAAGAACGGCATATCGGTGTATTGTTTGGCATAGTTAATAAATGTCGGTTCTTTACGTTTTTGATAGAATTCATCCAAAATAACATGAGTCATTGCTTGGGCAACTGCTGCATCCGTTCCTGGATTCGCTGCAATCCAGTCATCCGCATGCGTTACACTTTCCGCATAGTCGGGTGCGACGGAAACGACTTTGGTTCCTTTATAGCGGACTTCCGTCATGAAGTGCGCATCTGGGGTCCGGGTAAGCGGTACGTTCGATCCCCACATGATGATGTAGCCTGCGTTAAACCAGTCACTTGATTCCGGAACGTCTGTCTGTTCACCCCAGATTTGTGGAGAAGATGGGGGAAGATCTGCGTACCAGTCGTAGAAACTGAGCATTTCGCCACCAAGCAATGAAATGAAGCGCGCACCTGATGCATAACTGACCATTGACATCGCAGGAATCGGTGTGAATCCTGCCACACGATCCGGACCGTATTTTTGTACCGTATAGATGAGTTGTGCCGCAATGAGCATCGTCGCATCCCGCCAATGAATCCGGACATGACCACCTTTTCCGCGGGCTTTTTTGTATTCATTGGTTTTCTCAGGATCTTCAACGATTGCTGTCCATGCCTTTACAGGGTCTTTCGTTTCCTCCAACGCTTCGTTCCACATGCGCCATAGTTTACCGCGTATATAAGGATACTTCACGCGCAATGGACTGTATTCGTACCAAGAAAATGATGCGCCACGTGGACAACCACGTGGTTCGAATTCAGGCATATCAGGGCCACAGGAAGGATAATCGATTTGCTGATTTTCCCATGTGATAATGCCATTCTTGACAAAGACTTTCCAGCTACAGGAGCCTGTACAGTTTACGCCATGCGTCGTACGGACCACTTTGTCATGCGACCAGCGTTGACGGTACATGTTTTCCCAATCACGATTTTTCTCTTCTAACACTGACCAACTTCCAGAATAACTCTCGACAGGTTTAAAATAATTCAATCCGAATCTCTTTTTCATCGAACATTTCCACTCCTTTTCACAATGCAGCAGTAAATGAATCAGATCTATTAATCTTCTTACCCTAAAATAAATTAAGTAGTCTGAATTCAACCTAAGGGAATTCCCTATTAATTACAATGTATCGTAGGTATTTTATACTAAATGTCATAAAATATCTTTATATTATACAAGTATACGTGTTTATCTACACGTTTCTATCAGGGGATTCCCTATTCCCTTTCTACAAATCCCTAGTTTTAATTTTTGAATTAAAGCAAAACACTAGATCCCGGCTTCTGAAAACGTTCTGTAACTTTCAAAGTTTTACGTGTTTTTCTTGAATGAGTGGAAATATTAGTATAGTTCTCATAATATTATGTTGATTTTATTTATATAAATGATAGAATTATATACAAAATGAAAGGTAAGGTGGATGATACCGTGACAAACGAATTAAACAAGGTACTTCGTTGTGAAGCACTGAAAGATAAGATTGTTACAGCAGAAGAAGCAGCTTCTTGGATCGAAGATGGAATGTCTCTAGGTCTGAGTGGATTTACTTTGTCCGGAGACGCGAAAGCGGTTCCATTGGCATTGGCAGAACGAGGAAAAACTGAGGACTTCAAAGTAAACGTTTTCACTGGTGCTTCAATGGGCCCGAACGTTGATGAATTGATGGCCAATGCAGACGTAATCAATTTACGTGTTCCTTACCAAGGCAACCCGGCAATGCGCGGCAAAATCAACTCAGGTGACTCATTCTATATTGATCAGCACCTTTCCCATACAGCTGAATGGATTCGCCAAGGCGTAATCGGTCCAATTGACTATGCAATCATTGAAGCAGCTGCTATTACAGAAGAGGGATATATCATCCCAACTGGTTCTGTTGGTAACTCTCCAATTTTCGTTCAAGAAGCGAAGCATGTCATCATCGAATTGAATGTTAACGCGCCTATGGAGTTTGAAGGTTTACATGACATCTATATCCCAGATGCTCAAAACCAACGTAAAGAAATCCCTGTGTACAGTGCAACGGATAAAATCGGTACACCAGGAATTAAAGTAGATCCTGAAAAGGTTGTCGGAATTGTTCTTACGGAACAAGGCGATATTCCTTCCCCTATTGTTCCTCCAGATGAAGAGACACAAGAGATCGCAAACAACTTGTTAAACTTCTTCCGTGACGAGATCAAATTGGGCCGTATGGATGAAACGCTTATGCCTCTTCAATCAGGTGTTGGTTCGGTTGCGAACGCAGTACTTGATGGTATGAGAACTTCCGAGTTTAAAGATATCGAAGTCTATTCTGAAGTACTTCAAGACGCAATCTTCGACTTAATCGATGACGGCGTAGTGAAATTCGCTTCTGCTACTTCATTGACTCTCTCTAAAAAGCGTTTGGACAGCTTTAAAGACGATATCAGTAAATACCGTGACAAGCTTGTATTCCGTCCACAGGAAATCTCAAACCACCCGGAAGTTATCCGTCGTTTGGGTATCATTTCATTCAACACAGCGCTTGAGCTAGACATCTACGGAAACGTTAACTCCACACATGTTAGCGGAACACGCATGATGAACGGAATCGGTGGATCAGGTGACTTTGCTCGTAACGCACGCATCGCGATTTTCGTTACGAAGTCTTACGCAAAAGGCGGAGATGTGTCATCCATCGTACCTTTCTCTTCTCACGTGGACCACACGGAGCACGACGTAGACGTAATTGTTACGGAACAAGGTTACGCGGATCTTCGTGGCTTAGCTCCAAGACAGAAAGCGGAATTGTTGATCGAGAACTGCGCTCACCCTGACTTCAAGGAAGAGCTACGTGATTATTATAATAGAGCAGTTGAACAAGTTGGCGGACAAACTCCACACATCTTGGAAGAAGCGCTATCTTGGCACGTGAATCTTGCGAAAAACAAGACTATGCACAAGACTGCTGAAGCTCAGAAGTAATTTTATAGTTGTGAAGAGACCGAGCGGGGTTAAACCCGCTCGGTTTTTTTATGTGGATTTAATTGGAGGTTGAGAGGCTGGGGTGGCTTAGAGCGAATAACTCGGCTGATAGAGCGGTCACGTACTGGGATAGAGCGCTTAATTTGCCTGATAGAGCACTTGCCCGCTTTCATTGAGCATTTACAAAACTAGTATTCGTGTCACCTCTTTCAGAAAAAGAATTTAGTTGATCGACGCGGAGAGCGGCGACTCCCGCGGGAATAGCAATTACTTCTGCGATTAAAAGCGAAGCGTTATAAGCATGAGCCTTGAGACCCTGGACGTAGCGAAGCGAAGGAAGCGGCTCAAGCCATGCCCGCAGGAAAGCGTCCGCTCGGAACGTCGATCAACGGTGCCCTATCCCCTATTCACTATCCATACAAAAAAGAGGAACCCATCACGGATTCCCCTACCCTTACTTATTACAAATCATCAAAGCCATTCAAATCACTAGTCTTCACATACTGACGGCTCGTTTGTTCGAAGAAGTCCGTTTTCGTATCGTCGAAGTTATCGACGTAAGCGCGGATCCACTTCATTGGATTATCTGTGAACTCTGGATAGATTTCGCTTAAGCCAAGCATGCGTAACATTTTATTCGCGCGATACTTCACGTAGCCTTCCATCTCATCCAACTCAAGGCCATCGATCCCCGCTAATACATAGCGACTCCAGATGACTTCTTGCTCGACGGAGTGACGGAATTGGTCATAGATCCATTCCGTAAACTCGTCTGTGTTGTACTCTGGATTTTCAGCTAAAGCTGCACGGAAGATATCGCTGATGGCTTTACCGTGCTGAAGTTCGTCACGGTTGATGTACGAAATCATTGTGGATGTGCCGACCATTTTTTGATGGCGTGCTAAGTTATAGAAAAACGCGAAGCCACTGTAGAAGAATAGGCCTTCTAGTAATGTCGTATACACCATCGCTTTTAAAACTGTTTCAATTGTCGGGTTTTCCGCAAATTCATTGTAGACATCTACAATTCGTTCATTTCGCTTCATTAATACTTCGTCTGTACGTCCCATTTCGAAGGCTTCCATTTGCTTGTCCAAGTTCGTGACGGATGAAAGTACGTACGCGTAGCTATGATTATGTTCGCTTTCCTGGTCTGCAATTGTCGCCATAATCGACTTGACGGATGGATCCGTTGTGAAGTCTGCGATTTTCATTGCGATGACCGTTTGTGGACCGTCGAGTGTAGCCAGTAGGCCGATAATTTTTAGGAATGCGGACTGCTCTTCTTTTGTCAGGGTTGAGAACTGCTTGACGTCTTGTGTCATGTCAACTTCATTCGCTGTCCAGAACAGGGAACGGATTCGCTGACGTAATGTATAGAAATGAGGATGCGCGATGTCGTTCCAGTTTAGGATGCCGCTTGCTTCCCCACCGAAAATAGCTGTTGCCTTATTCGGGTTTGCAGGATTCAGTACTTTTACTCTTGTAAGTGTCGCCAATGTTCGAGCACTCCTTTCGTCCAATTCATAACGGTTTGTTCTTGTATGCCGCGTGGGCTTTGCTCAATCTTTAATGGTTCAAAAGGTGAATGATAGAATTTTGCCAGCTTGTCTGCGGCTTTACAAAATAATTCATCACCGCCAAACTGTGTATCCCCTGTGCCAAAGACATAGACAAGCTCGGGTTTATAGCCGACGTCCGCCACGAAATCTTTGACTTCATCCGGCGTTGCACCTTTTTCCCATGTGAATGAACCGATGCAAAACACGTCGTATTTTTTAATATCAGGGATGACACCGATGCCGATACGATGTGTATCGACTTCGACGCCTTCACTTTGTAGACTGTTCATAATCAATTCCGCTACTTCCTGCGTGTTGCCACTCCAGGATGCATAGGCGATCAAGAATGACACCACTCGCACTCCTCAATCTCAGCTGCAGTTGAACGCATATAGTACGTGGTTTTCATGCCCGATTTCCATGCCTGCAAGTGCAAGTCCAAAATAACAGATGCGCGGATGGAGTTTGGTACATAAATATTGAATGAAATCGACTGATCGATGTGTTGCTGACGAGCGGCGTTTTGCTTGATCGACCAGCGCTGATCAACGATGTAAGCAGAACGACGGTAGATGTCATACGTGTTGTGGTTCAAATCCGGTGCAATGACCGGTAATTTATAGTCTTTCTTCTCTTCATGGTAGAACGGCTTGAATACTGGATCGATCGATGCTGTGGAACCTGCGATAACCGATGTCGAACTGTTCGGTGCGACTGCCATTAAGTAGCCGTTACGCATACCGTTTATTGCTACATCCATGCGTAGTTCACGCCATTTATTTGAATCGTATTCGCGTTGCTCGAAGTATTCACCAGTTTGCCAGTCCGATCCATCAAATAATGGATACGCGCCTTTTTCTTTTGATAACTCCATTGAGGCTTTAATTGTCAAATACGCGATATTTTCATATAGCTCGTCTGCGAAATCCACCGCTTCGTCCGATTCCCACTGAATGTTTTTCAACGCGAGTAAATGGTGCCAGCCGAATGTGCCGAGTCCAATTCCACGGTAGCGTGCATTGGTGCGTTGCGCTTGTACAACTGGGATTTGGTTCTGATCGATGACATTGTCGAGCATACGCACTTGAATTTTGATCAAACGGTCTAGCACATCTGCTGTCACTGCTCTTCCAAGGTTAATCGATGACAGATTACATACAACGAAATCGCCTGGCTTCGTGCGTGTAACGATCATATCGTCTTCTAGTGTTACGGATTCATGTGTACTAGCTGACATATTTTGTAATATTTCCGAACACAAATTACTAGAATAAATCATACCTTCATGCTTATTCGGATTCATGCGGTTTACCTCGTCGCGATAGAACATGAATGGTGTTCCCGTCTCCAGCTGGCTACGCAAGATACGTTTCATGATTTCAATCGCGGAAACCGTCTCTCGTGATAAATCTTCATTACGGACGCATTCTTCATACTTCTCGCGGAATGTTCCTTGTCCTTTTCTTTCATCATAGAAGTCTTCCAATGAATAGCCCATTTTCGTGCGGACTTCATGTGGATCGAATAAATGCCAGTCTTCACGGGACTCGACTTTCTCCATGAACAAGTCTGGCAAGCAAACGCCTGTGAAAATGTCATGTGCACGTAAACGGTCATCGCCGTTATTGAGCTTGAGATCGAGGAATGTGAAGATGTCTTGATGCCATACGTCGAGATAAACGGCTACGGCACCTTGACGTTGACCGAGTTGATCGACACTGACTGCCGTATTGTTCAGTTGTTTGATCCATGGAAGAACACCGCTTGACGCGCCTTCGAAACCACGAATCGATGCACCGCGGGAACGAACTTTCCCCATATAGACACCGATACCACCACCAAATTTCGACAAGTTCGCGATATCAGTGTTGCTGTTGTAGATCCCTTGTAAGGAATCATCCACTGTATCGATAAAGCAACTGGATAGCTGACCGTGCATCTTGCCTGCATTCGATAATGTAGGTGTCGCTACTGTCATGTATAAATTGCTCATCGCCCAGTATGCTTCGCCAACTTTATGAATGCGGTCTACTGTTTCGTCTTGCATTAGCGTCATCGCGATGATCAACCAGCGCTCTTGCGGCAGCTCCACTGGCTGTTTTTTAAAGTTTACGGTTACGTATCGGTCTACCAATGTTTTCAAACCGATATATGTGAATAATAGGTCACGAGAAGGATCGAGTAGTTTACCGATTTCCTGAAGCTCATCCAGGCTATATTTCTCTGTCAGAACGGATGTATATAAACCTTGTTCCACCAAGCGTTCTACATTTTTCGCAAAGTCGGTATAAACATCTGCCCCGCGCAATGCTTGTTGCTTTGCATAGACGTCGAATAAATAAATACGTGCAGCTACAAACGTCCAATACGTATTCGCTTCATCAATACGGCTTAAAGACTCTAGTACCATCGCGTTTGTCCATTCAGTTGCCGTGCTAGCTGGGTGGCGCTCCTGGAATTTCTCACTCGCTTCGATTAACGGCACCATTTGTTTCTTGCCGAATTCTTCTTGTAAGTTTTCCAACACTAGATTAAGTCCCTTAGTTTCTTGAATAATAGCCATGATATCCGCTCCCTTTAGTTAATTAATTCGGTTATGTACTAAATAAAAAAACTCCCAATAAAATCGGGAGTCGTCAATTGACGCTTAGTAGATCGCGGAAAGTTTTAGGCAGACTGAAATAAGACTGCTTTGTGCTTTCACTCTCCAACCCCGAAGAATGTTTTGCTGAGATGACTGGCAGGTCTACTGGCTGGCACATCGTTCTTCCATCTTTCCTTCCCGCCGAAGCAGTGGTTTTATAAGATAGTCGTCCGTGCCCTCAGTTGCGGGGGCAGCTCCGTTAGTGGCGGATTCCCTTTTAAACGTGGTGGGTACCAATTCATCTGTTTGCTGTTATACACTATATATAGTGTGTCGATTCATATATAACCCTAACATGTTGTGTTCAAACATGCAAAACAAAAATCGAACCGAAGTTCAGAATCCTTCTTCTGAACTACGATTCGACTTTTGTTATTCAGTATTTTATAGTATATCAAACTTTTTACTTCTTGACTAAATAGTTTGTGTGGAGAAGGGATTTCCGCTGCAATCCTAATTTATACATGGTAATAAGTTAAAGATTAAAAATCATATCCCTAACATCCACAAACCACCTCTATTACAAACGATCTTCTGGTTTTTCCGCTGTCTCTTCCCAACATTCTGCGCCTTTTAATTCAGGGATGCTGGCTGATTTGAAGACAGGGTTTCTGCCGGCTTTACGTTGTTTAGTGAAGTCGTCAAGTACTTTAAAGGCAATTTTACCAAGTAGTAGAATGACGATTAAGTTAATGATGGCCATTAGTCCCATGAATAGGTCGGCCATATCCCATACAACTTGTACTTTTGCGATTGCACCGAAGTATACCATGACAAGTACGAGAACTTGATAGATTCGTTTCCATACGATGTTAGCATGAATGAATTCAATATTTGTTTCGCCATAATAATAATTTCCGATGATGGAACTAAAGGCGAAGAACATGATAGCACCGGCAATGAAGTATGGTGCCCATGCGCCTACTTGTACGGCCATGGAATTTTGTGTCAAGATGATACCGTTTGTTTCACCTGTTTGATACAATCCGCCGAGCAAAATGATGAATGCTGTCGCAGAACAGATGATGATGGTATCGAAAAACACACCTAGACTTTGTACCAATCCTTGTTTTGCCGGATGCGATACGTTCGCTGTAGCAGCTGCGTTTGGCACACTACCCATACCTGCTTCATTGGAGAAGAGACCGCGACGTACACCTTGCATCATGGCCATTCCGATTCCGCCACCCATGACTTCTTTAATTCCGAAAGCATGCTCGAATATCAATACAATAATGCCTGGAACTTCTGAAATATTCATAATCACGATATATAACGCTACCAAAATATAGAAAGTCGCCATGATGGGTACGATGGTCTGTGTTACTTTTACAATCCGTTTGACGCCACCGAAGACGATAATCCCTGTTAATAGCATTAACCCAACCCCGACACTCCAGTTAGGAATGCCGAATACGTCAGTGAATGACTGACTGATGGTGTTAGATTGTACTGCATTAAATATGAATCCGAAACACATGGTCAGTAAAATCGCGAAGACAATTCCGAGTTTACGCCAGCCTAGCGCTTTTTGCATATAATACGCCGGCCCCCCGCGGAATGTGTCGCCGTCTTTCACTTTATACACTTGTGCCAATGTACTTTCGATGAATCCTGTCGCCATGCCGATTACAGCGATAACCCACATCCAGAATACCGCGCCGGGCCCACCAATTCCGATCGCAAGGGCTACCCCTGCTACGTTACCTGTTCCTACGCGCGACGCGGCACTAATTGTGAATGCCTGGAATGGCGATACCCCGTCATTGTTATCCTTCTTCTCTACAATCAGACGGAACATCTCACCAAATAAGCGCACTTGTACAAATTTCGTGCGAATTGTGAAATATAAACCTGCTACCAATAACAGTCCAATTAAAACATACGTCCAAATGAAATTATTCGCCGGCCCTACAAGCCAGTCGATCGCATCTTGAAACATCTGACCACCTCCTTGTGTATTCTATACCCTACTCGCCTACTTGCTATGCATGGTATAATATAAAACTATTTTCTACTGTCTATGTTGCAAGACGGTCGATGCTTTGTTCTCCAATAACTTTGCTGCTTGTGCCATCAATTCAGCTAACGACTTCCCTCCATCGTCCAATGAATGCAGCTCGGTGAACCACTTAAGTAGTTCCTGACGCGCCGCTTCTTCAATTGCCCCTGAAATGACGATGACCGGAACATTCTCTACTCTCGCAAGCTTCGCAATCCCCATTAATGCCTTGCCTGCAAGCGTCTGCCGATCTGTCTTCCCTTCCCCTGTCACGATGAAATCTGCAGAGGATAGATGCTTTGCGAAATCCATCGCTTCGAGCACGACATCAATTCCACTTTCAAGATTAGCGCCACAATACGCAAGTAATGCCCCTGCACTTCCCCCAGCCGCCCCTGCACCGCGCAATTCATGCAATCGCACGCCTGTCTGCCTTTCCGTCATATCCGCCAGATGACGTAACCCTTCATCCAGACGCAGAACCATCTCTGCGTCCGCCCCTTTTTGCGGACCGAAAACAAATGATGCACCCTGCTCACCGACAAACGGATTGTCCACGTCGGACGCAATGCGAATGTCCGTCTCCAACACACGCTTGTCCAGTTGTGAGATATCAATTTCATGAATGAATGAAAGTTTTGAGCCATTCATCTGCACTAGCTGCCCATCAGCTAAAAATCGAACGCCAAGTGCTTCAAGCAAACCTGTTCCCCCGTCATTCGTCGCACTGCCACCAAGTCCAATAATCATTTTCCTGTAACCTGCATCAAGCGCATGACGAATTAATTGCCCTGTACCAAATGTTGACGCTTTCATTGGATCGAGTTCATGATCCGCAAGCAACAGCAAACCGGACGCTTGTGCCATTTCAATGACCGCTGTCTCGCCGTCACCAAGCACACCAAAGTGCGCATCCATTGCGCGACCAAGCGGATCTTGCACAGACACGGTTCGCAACGTCCCCCCTGTTGACGACATGAGGACAGACAGCGTCCCCTCACCACCATCCGCAACCGGTAAACGGACGACTTCTGCGTGCGGATATACTTTTTTTACGCCACTATATATAGCGTCGGCCGCTTCCTCTGCATGCAAGCTTCCCTTAAATGCATCAGGCGCAATGACAATTTTCACGGCTCTCACTCCCTTTGTACGTATTCTAGCAGATTACGCGGGAAAAGTTACCATAAATTATTGTATGGCTACTATATTTTTATCATGGAGGCTTGTAGATGCCTGTGTGGATGTGTATCCGATCATACTTCAGGTAAAACGCTCTATGAGTCTACCCATCCGCTCTACCAGCCACGCAACATGTTTTAAATGCCGCATTCTTAGGGAACACTGCGTATAAAAGGAAAGGAGTGAGTAATAGATGGCTGTGTTGCAAGGGAAAAACTGGACGAACCGAAAAATTTATCAGAAGAGAAATCTATGGGCGGGTATATTATTCGGACTCGGGTTTGTGGCGTTTTTAGACGAGACAGTATTCCATCAGCTACTTCATTGGCATAAGTTTTATGATAAATCTACGGTGGCGGTTGGATTGGTGTCGGATGGTTTGTTTCATGCATTTAGTTGGTTTGCGACAGTAGGTGGGCTGTATTTGGTGGCGGATTTGCGTAGGAGGCATGCGTTATGGCATAAGATGTTCTGGGGTGGCAAGTTACTCGGGGGCGGTGCGTTCCAATTGTATGACGGGACCATTCAACACAAGGTCATGCGCATACATCAGATCCGATATCACGTGGACATTGTTCCGTATGATATCGTTTGGAACGTTACTGCGATTTTGATGATTGCGGTAGGTTTGTTGCTAATTAAGTCTGCGCAACGGGATGGATGCTCGGCGGAAAGGCTGATGCTTCATGCCACATGATTCCTATATCAGTGCAACCGATTGGCTATTTGGAATGCTTGCGTTGCTCGCCATCCTATTCTACGGGGTCGCTGTCTTTCATTCCAACCGGCAAAGCCGCTTGCGTAAATGGCCACGAAGACGGATCGTGTTGTGGATTGCGGGTGTACTCGTTTCAGCAAGTGCTGTTGTCGGACCGCTTGCGGAACTGTCACATGATTTTTTCACATGGCATATGGTGGGACATCTCTTACTCGGCATGCTCGGTCCCCTTTTGTTGGCGCTCGCTGCTCCCATGACATTGTGGCTCCGGACACTACCCGTTCGGCAGGCCCGAAAGGTAAGCCACTTGCTAAAAAGCCGACTCGCGGGGTTCTATACACATCCCGTCACTGCCTCCATTTTAAATATCGGTGGACTGTGGTTATTATACACGACAGGCTTGTTTGCGGCCATGCACCATCATCTTTGGCTCCATGTCTTGATCCATGTGCATGTGTTCGTTGCGGGATATCTATTTACCATTTCGCTTTTATACATCGATCCCGTATCTCGTCGGTACAGTTACCGCTTCCGAACTGTAGTCTTTATTGTGGCTCTGGCGGGACACGGAATTCTATCAAAATTCCTATACGCCTATCCGCCTGCCGGTGTACCCATTGAAGAGGCACACGCAGGAGCTATGCTTATGTATTACGGAGGCGATGCGGTGGATCTAGTGATCATCATCCTGTTGTTTAGAAGTTGGTATCACTCGGCCAAACGTCAACAAACCCACATTCCGTCCACTTCCGACGGCTATGTGTATTCGAATGAAACGACGCAAAACGCACCCACTGGCTAATGGGTGCGTTTTATATTTTCTATTCATTTCATTAGTCCGGTATACCTGTCACAATGGTCCCTTGGGCAGCGGCACACAACTTCCCGATAGTGAACATTTCATTTTGCGTCATGCTCTCTCCTTACAGACTGTAGGCCTTCACTTGGAATGAAGTGGATACTTTTCATACACCCATCACTATTACGATCTCGGTGCAAACAATATGACGGACACACCAATTAGGCAAATACCTGCTCCTATGAAATCATACAAATCAGGGGTTTTTTTATCAATTCCCCATCCCCATAGTACAGAAAGAAAGACGAATACGCCTCCATACGCAGCATACACTCTGCCAAACGACGGGAATGTTTGGAATGTGACTACCACGCCATATAAAATTAATGCAATGCCACCGAATAATCCAAACATAGCAGATTTCCCTTCGCGCAACCATAGCCAAATCAAATAACCTCCGCCAATTTCAGCCAAGCCGGCTAGGAGAAATATCACTACAACTTTCACCATCAGTAAACCTCCATTTAATCACTTCGGATCATCCAACATATAATTGTTCACATGCACAAGTCTATTTCTTGAAAACTAGTACTAACTATATCATGATTCAGACAACTTAAAAGCTAACTATATTCTGAACAGATGGACTTGGCGTGAAGCTAATTAAACATGACGACTTTACTTTCGTTCGTTGCTCATGCATAAAAAGGGTCTGCAACGTAACACATAAAAACCAAAATAGAAAAAGACTTATCGAAGTTCGATAAGTCCGTTCACCGTATCTCTCATTATTTCGCCAAGGCTATCTCAATATGCGCTAAATGATGCGCTTCATGCCAAGCCAATTTCGCTACTTTTGTCGCTACGGCAATCTCGCCGTTTACTTCATGAGTAAATGTTCGTTGTAGTTGCTCTTCCGTCAGACTATTGCCTAACGCTACAATACGCTCATTGATCCCTTCAAGCATCTTAATGGAAGGCTCAACTGGTAGCTCATTATCAGGTAGTACAGCCCATTTCTCTTGATCAAATGCGGGTACTTTTGGATTGTCGTCTGTTAACGCAAGCTTTAATCGCTGATACATAGTCAACTGCGAGTCTGCAATATGATGTACCAATTGACGAACTGTCCACGCACCTTCACGATATGTTTTAGTTAACTCTTCGTCATTCAATGAATCTACAGTTCCTCTCAAACGAGTAGTATAGGATTCAATTTCTTGTAACCACTTTTGAATATCTTCCAACGTCACCTGTTCAGGAACGTGTAATTTTCCGATCGGAAATTGATTATCCATTACGAACCCCCCTCTTCATTGCATTCATTATCCCATAAACTATCTAATTATTCTACGAATTGCATAGCACTACTTTTTTAAAAAACTCTACTGATTGTATTGACCCTTACGTAACGTTACACTTTATACTACAGAGTAAGGAGGTGTTGATAATGAAAATGAAGGTAAAGGAAGTCGCGGAATTAGTCGGTATTAGCGTACGCACACTTCATCATTACGATGCAATCGGATTGCTGACACCCGAGGAGACAACAGACGCGGGTTATCGCTATTACTCCGAACGAAACCTCGAGACTTTGCAACAAATACTATTTTTCAGAGAACTAGATTTTCCTCTGAAAGAAATAAAGAACATTCTCAGCGATCCGTCATTTGACCGCCAGCAAGCTCTTCAGCTACATCGAAAACTATTGCTTGAGAAACGCGAACGGATCGATCAAATGATTGCGACTATTGATAAAACTACACAGTATATAAAAGGAGAGAGGGACATGTCGAACGAAGAGAAGTTTAAAGGATTTAATTTTAGTCATAACCCCTATGAAGAAGAGGCTCGAAAATTATGGGGAGCAAAAGCGGTCGAACAATCGAATACCGCATTCGAAAACAAAGCAGTCGGAGAAAAGATGAATGACATCTACCGGAAATTAGCACATCTTACAAACACACCGCCTGAATCCACTGAAGCACAAACAGCCATTACAGAATGGTATGAGTTTTTGAATACACACACTGGTCATCACTACACATTGGAAGCGTTCAAAGGTTTGGGGCATATGTATATAGCAGACGAACGCTTCACGACGAATATCGATCAATTCGGTGCAGGTTTGGCACAATTTATGAGCGAAGCGATGACGATTTTTGCAGATCATAACAAAAAATAAACATCCTATTGCAAGATGTTTACCAATCAAGAAAAAGGCTGCCCTCAACATTTCGGGTAGCCCCCATCCCTGTCTATTCACCGATGTTTCCGCGCTGCTTTCATCATGTAACTGACGACTATGACAAAAATCAACGCACCTACAATAGTAGGGACGACATAAAAGTCTCCTAAACGCGGTCCCCAACTGCCAAATAAATTGCCTCCAATCCACGCACCGATGATACCTGTAATCACATTCCCCACCACACCGCCTGGGACACTTTTACCAATGATCAGACTAGCAAACCAACCCATCACACCGCCAATTATTAAATATAAAAGGATACTCATTTCACACACCCCTTCTCTAATGTCTCGCGTTGTTATTACGTACATTTTGAACAGGAAAATGAAGTACCAGAGTGATATCTTATTGACAATCTATTCTTCGTTACTGCATAATATTCGACAAATTTAAATCCGTGTAGGTACTTGTATGCAAAAATGTCCAATCTGCCACTATAAAGTAAGTTCATGGTACAGAAACACAAAGAACTCTTTACCTAAAAGCTAGTTCTCATTCGTCGTTCAGATCATATATGCATTTTTCATAACCGATACGATGGTATAAGTCCCTTTTTATACAAGAACGCTACACCATTCAAAAACGGGCCCGGGACTTTCTTCCAAAAGAATCGTTTACTATAAAATTGACGATGGGCTTTTTTCAAATTACTCCACTGTTTGCAGTCTTTTTGCTGTCTGTACCGCGCTACATCAATCAGCTTCACTCGATCGTCAGGCGTGATCAATATATTGTGTAAATGAATGTCTGAAGGATTCAAACCTGCGTCGGATGCTAGCGATAAGGCATAGTCGATTTCTTTAATATGCGCTTCTGTAATCAAACGCCCATTTGTTAGGCAATCAAAAAGTGTATCTCCCTCAACGTAATCCATCACTAAGTAATTCGCACCTGCCTCATAAATACGTGGAAAGTACTGAATATCCTTGAGTGAACGATAAATCTCCGCTTCTTCCTTCGCAATATACTCGGAGTTTGGAAAGAATACCTTCATCGCCTTGTTCGAGGATTTGACTCGGAAAACAAACGCACTTCTCCCTGTTCCGACGAGCTGCAAAGATGGATGAAAGTCTATCAGACGATTTTTTTTATTCACGACGATCGACTCCACAAGTTCCTGATATATACTCAAAACATAACCTCCAATAATTTTCAAAAACAAAAAAGAGACATCAAAACCAATTAGTGGCTTGGATGTCTCTGTTACAATCACAAAAGACCTCACCAAATAATTGGTAAGGTCTCGCAAACAACGTTAGTTGCCAGTAAAGCCGAGGACTTCCATCCTGTGTTGACGACTTTTACTGTCATAGCTACTCCCCTTAACGGAAGTGTTCGTATACATGTATAGGCTCACTATAAGTTGAACCGACTTAGATGTCAACTAACTAAGCATGCATAGGTATTCATTGACACATTGTGATAAAACAACCAATTACTTTTCTGCTGAACCCCTTATTCCATCAAACGTTTCACTAGTGCACCTTAAACTGTTTCTTCTCATCTTGCAGGTTGACTGCTAAATTTACTTTTTACCATACCGATCAACGCAGGCAGGACAGACAAAAAGATAATCGCAAGTAACACCGTGGAAAAGTTCTCTTTAATAATAGGAATATTGCCGAATAAATACCCTAGCATCGTGCACAGACCTACCCAAAAAGCTGCCCCGACGACATTATAGAAAGCAAAGTACCGGTAATTCATGCGGCTCGCGCCCGCAACGAACGGAGCGAATGTCCGGACAAACGGCATAAATCGGGCAATTAGGATGGTTTTCCCGCCGTGTTTATTAAAGAACGCCTCCGCGGCTTTCATTTTCTCTTGGTTTATGACTTTCCCTAGCCAACTGCCAGGAGAAATCGACATGCCCACTTTACGTCCAATATGGTAGTTCACTGTATCGCCTATGACCGCCGCAACGAAGAAGACCGCGACAAGCAACCAAATATTAAAAGCATCTAGCGCCGCAAATGCACCGCCTGCGAAAAGTAAGGAATCTCCAGGTAGAAACGGAAATATAACGATTCCAGTTTCAATGAAAACGATTAAAAATAAGATGACGTACGACCAGCCGCCAAATATTTGAATAATATCGACTAGATGCTCGTCAATGTGCAAGATAAAGCTGATCAGACCTTGAATGAGGTTCATGTAAAGGCTCCTTTTTTGAAAAAATGACTTCGACGCTACGCAAGTGAGGATACTAGATGTATACACACTATCTATCTACTTTACGTTCGGCATAGGGTATTTATCCTTGAAAAGTGCCAAGCAAGTAAAATAAATAGGATTCGGTTCCCATTTGAAAGCAAACAGGAATTGAATAATAAGCGGTTGCGCCCACTTATGAGGTTAATTAAATATACCATGGATTCCCGTAAGTTCATCCAACTTATTATATTTTCCATACAATTGAATCAAAGACACGCTACACGCGACTGCGGTCAACGTATCGGATGACTAGGCTAGCAACGAGAACACTGAAAATTAAATGACTCGCCGTCCAGTAAAACCACGCAATGCCGTCATCCGCAGCTGGCGGCTGGTCGGTTAGCAAGGTAAGGAAATACAATACTCCGCTTCCCGCTGTGTAAACAACAATATACGGCCACATTTTATATTGCCATTTGAAAAACTTCAATAGGCAAAACAGCCCCAACACGCTGACAATACAAAAGACGAAGTGAAAGATGATGCCGAACCAAGTGACGTGCGAAAAGACATGAATGATGGGGAAGTAATCTACATTATACAGCAAAATATACGCTTCATTTCCTGTTACAGCCCATATGACAAGCATGAGTAGCGCCAACACGACACCACCGGCAATTCCTATGCCGATCAACTGCAAAAATTGCTTCATCCGCTTTCCCTCTTTTCGTTAAGCTGTTTGGTTATCTATTCCCGCGTATTTTCTAAATAAACGGTCCTGTTCCATAGCTTTCTTGACTGCGAATCTACAGTCTGGATGCACTACTACGTGTCATACAACCAAATAAAAGAGACCTCACCAAAAACGGTAAGGTCTCACAAAAAGATGAGTTGTCAGTTGAACCAACGAACTGCATCTTGTAACTTCAAATTTCACTGTATTCGTTACTCCCCATTAGTGGATGTAAAACGTATAATACTAGAGTTTCTCTTGTTATTCTTTAATAGTATCCACAAGTCGCTTGGCATCTACCATCGACATGCCTTTATATTCCCTCAAGTACTTCACAGTTTTTACGACACCAAGAGTTTTTAATTTTTCATGGACATCAGCGATTAATTCATCCTGACTTTCGACGGGGCGCAATCTCTGATTCTCTTCCTTTAATACTCTAATTTGTTTGGCTTGCCCTAGAATCAGCAATAAGAATCCTACGGTTGTTACCGTGAGCGCTAAAATCAACATTCCATCCGTATTCATAAACGAACCCCCTCTACTAGAGTTGGTACCATGTTAACATCTACTGCTATTCAACTCCAACTAGTTACTAGTTGGATGTAATACATAGCCGATGCAAATCATGGACGAGCATGTCAACATGTTCTTTCTTAGTAGACCAACTTGTACAAAAACGAACCGCACTATGGCTAGCATCGACTTTTTCCCAGAAGGTAAATGAATACTTTTTGCTCAACTCCGTCATGACATACTCCGGCAAGATCGGGAATTGCTGATTAGTTGTCGAATCATAACGTAATGCAAACCCGTTCTCCACAAATGCTTGTCGAAGGATCAATGCCATGTCCACCGCGTGTTTCGAAACTTCGTAGTACAACCCATCTTCAAACAACGTTTCAAACTGGATTCCTAAAAGTCTCCCTTTAGCGAGCAAGCCGCCTCTTTGTTTAATAAAATATCGGAAATCTTTTTTCAATGAATCATTGGTAATGACAACCGCTTCACCAAACAACGCACCTATTTTCGTTCCGCCAATATAGAACACATCACATAGTCGTGCATAATCTGCTAACGTGATATCATTATCCACCGAAGCCAAACCATATCCAAGTCGGGCACCGTCCAGTATTAAAGGCAACCCGCATTCCCTACACACTTTATTCAAAGCTTCCAATTCCGCTTTAGTATAAGTCGTTCCATTTTCTGTAGGGTTTGAAATGTACACGAGGCCCGGCTGTACACTATGCTCAGGGCTCGCGTCATTCCAGTGAGCATCCACTAACTCTTTTACTTGCTCCGCTGTAATTTTCCCGTCCTCGCTAGGTAAAGTAAGCACTTTATGTCCGGTAGATTCAATAGCGCCTGTTTCATGTGTCGCGATATGTCCACTCTCAGCAGCAACTGCGCCTTGGTAAGGTCGTAAAATCGATGCGATGATCGTCGTGTTCGTTTGAGTTCCCCCTACTAAGAAGTGAACATCTGCCTTTTGCGCTTCACACTCTTTACGAATATACTCTCTAGCTTTTTCGCAGTGTTCATCCATACCGTATCCCGGAGTTTGTTCTTCATTTGTTTCAATCAATCGTTGTAAAATTCGCGTATGCGCGCCTTCCGTATAATCATTTTCAAATCGTATCATCGTTGTCCATCTCCAAATATGCCTGATTTTTTCTGCAAGTATACCACAGAATGATGGATTTCTGTTGCATCTTATATTGTTCTTGCAATGATGAATTTTCCGTTTTTTATTCCACAAACAGCTGTTGTACTTCATTGTCATCTTGTAGTTTTTCTTGAATGAAAACATCCAATTCCTCTTCATTCGTAAAGTCGTTTAACTCTTTCCCATACCACTCCTGCAATTCCGATTTATGAATTGTATATGTGTAGTCTCCAAATTCAAAGCTAACCCACTCTGCATTCTCGATGAGCGCGAATAAATAGCTAGCGTTATAAATCGCTGTCTTTTTATATTCACTTTCCCCCATCGCTGCATCCATATTTTTATACTTGATCGTCATACCATAGGGTTCTGTTTTGGTTTCAAGCGACACTTCCTCAAACTTTTCAGCATCATGCAGTTGTTCTATTATATGGATGACTGCACTGTTATCACCAATATATGATCCTTTGTATTGGAATACATCTTCACTTGGCTGATCGGTAGTGGAACTACAACCATTTAAGAAGAGTATGAGTATAAATGAAGTCAAAAAGTATTTTGTGAAGTTTTTCATCGTATTCTCCTCCCTTAGTATGATTCTCTCTATCGCACAATGATCAAGACGAGAGATGTTATTTGAGTTTCAGAGAGTTCCATTATATTTTACGCTATAGCTATTCCGTCATCATAATCATTTATCCATTTACAGTCAAAAAGAGAGGTAAGTATCACTACTTCCTCTCTACTACTCGAATAGGATGTTTAGGTTTTTATGTTGCTTGCCAACTTTCCTACATATCGTTGCGCCCTATTAGAAAAAGCACGTCTACCAAGTGATAAATGGTGCGGATCCTGGTGGTGCGTTTCGTATCATATCAACTAGAGGGAAAACGTAGCCAAACGCGACAATGAACAGCATGATCATAATCCACACACTCCACCGTTCTGTCCATCTCGGTGTTTCGCTTGCATTATCTTCACCTTCTGCAATAGGAAATTCTGTAACACCTTTTGGCGCAAAGAACATTAAGTTGAAGACGATATAGATAATCAGCACGAGACCTATAGTTAATAAAGTTCCTCCTACTGCTAACAAAAGTAAATATGGATCCCAACTTGCAGCAGTCGCACTATCGCCATATGTTGTGTGAGACGTTCTTCGTGGCGCACCTAGAAGTCCTACTGTATGCATACCTCCAGCCATAAACACCATCCCAATAGTCCAAATAAGTGTTTGAATAACACCTAATTTATTCATCGCAGGAGTAAGTGTCCGCTTGGATAAATACGGTATGAGCCAATACATCGCACCGAAGAAGGTCAACACCGCTGTCACGCCAACTGTTATATGGAAATGGCCTACAACCCACAGCGTATTATGAACGACTTGATTCAATTGATTCGCATTTTGCGCAATACCACCTGCTCCGCCTGGAATAAAGAAAATCATCGCGATCATAGGGGCAAGGAAACGCACGTCTCCCCAAGGCATCTTAGTAATCCAACCGAAAACCCCCTTCGCCCCTTTCTTCTTCCCGACTCGAGCAAATACGAAGAACATAGCAAATGCGGTCATTAAGGACGGGAAGCCGATCACCATACTCATAAGCGCATGCGTTAGTTTAATTCCTTCAGACATTCCTGGGTCCACAATTTGATGGTGGAAACCGCCTGGAATATTCGAAACAACCAACAGTATGACCACTACCCTCGTCAACGTATCACTGAATAATCTACCGCCAATCACTTTCGGTACCACTACATACCATAATGAAACTGCGGTTAAGTACCAAATGTTTACGAACGTATGGCCGAAGCTCCAAAACAATGTTCTACTGAGCATCACATTAATCGTTTCCGTCCAACCAAACGCCCACGGTATCAGCATCAACACTTCTGCTGTCACACCAAGACTTCCGAAGAATAGAAGTGTGAAAACACCCATCGCAAAGAATGCTAGTAATGGTAAATGCTCGCCACGGTTTCTTTTTCTCCACTTGGCGATTTGAATAAATCCACCGAACGCTGCGATCCATATGCCAGCAACAACAATGAATAACCCGACATAGAACCAAGGTGACGCCTTCATAGGCGGATAAAATGTATACATAACAGATGCGGTACCCATGACGACTGTCGTAATGACAAATACTACACCTACAAGCATGGTAACGAGAGAAATCCAACCCATCTTTCTAACGATTGGAAATAAACCGTCCATCGTCTGAGAAAGAATCGAGTAAAAGTACGCAATGACAAATAAAACAGAGAACACTAAAACTAATAAAATACCATGTGCCGTCAAGACTTGGTAGTAATTAAAGTTTGTGGGTAGTTCAAGTAATCCCGCACGGTTAAGTCCCTGGAGTAAACCTAAAAGTCCTCCTATCAACAAGGTGACAAAAGCTATTGCGAAATACATTAATGTAAGACGTGAATCTAACTTGTTTCCTCCTGACATCTTACGAATTTTACTTTGCTTTTCAATTGTTTCCATATCATTCACCCCCTATTTAACTATGATTTTCATACTCATTAATTGATGGCCTATGCCGCAGTATTCATTACAAATTACTAAATATTCACCAGGCTTCTTAAATTTCTGCTTCGCTTCTTGAATATGTCCTGGCATGATCATTGCATTTAAATTTGTGCCAATTACTTGAAACCCATGCATTACATCTACGGAAGTCATTTTAAAATGAACAGTTGCGCTAGCCGGTATTTCAATTTCGTTCGGTTCAAAAGAAAAAGCGCGCAATATCATGACCACTTCATATTCATTTTCACCAATTTTGGAAATACCCGGATTATCAAATGGCGCTGTCTCTTCAACTTTTTCTGGATCAATCATACCTACTCCACTTGGAGGACCTTGCCCTAATGCGAAGGTCTGAACGCCACTGTACACTACTGCAATGACCAACATGGAAGCCGCTAAAAAAAGCCAGATTTTTTCGTATCGATGCATTTTCATTTGAATACCTCCTTCATAGTCTTACTGAAAAGATAATAAACAATATCAACCAAAAAAACGCGATACCGCCACCGACGAATAAAATAGAAGCATACATTGCATTTCTGAAGGAACCTTCATCCACTTCTTCCTTGCTCACTTGTTTGCTCGGTAAATTTTTCATTTTATTCCCCCCTATTAGTAAGTGATTGTCGAGAATGTATAAAGCAGTTGTGTAATCCAAACTATGATCTATGAACGACAATGCTAGTGTACATTTGATAAAATTCGCCACATTACCTAAAGAGCAACTATTGAAGATGGGACAAACATAACATATTTAATACAAATATTCTAATAATTCCAATAATAAGTATGCTAGATTTCATAATCTCAATACTATATATGAATAACTTCAAATGAATAGTCCACTGCTAAGATTACGCTAACCAAGGAATTTCTTGCCGTTTTCTATTTAAACTATATAATATTCTCAGTTCAATATTGCGATATAAGAAGTGAACTTGGCTTGGACTCTCACACCACACTCATTGGTCAAGGCACTTACTTTCGAGTTGCGTAACTCCTAGCTTTAGTATGGATCACTTAGACGACGAAAACCTTGACGTGCATCAAGTTTAAACATTCTAGTTTTCAAGGAAATAACGTACAGTGAAATTAACTAACTTGATAAAAATAATGTGATTTATCGGTAACAATAAAAAAGTGACTGGCGCTAGTCATCGCGTCAGTCACTTAAAGTACAACTATTTCTTGAATCCGCTTTTTCTGAAGTTCCGTGGATACGACAGAATAATCTACTTGTCATTACAGCAAGTGCAACGTAGTATGATTATACTTCTTTACCCACTATTTAAAGCATTGAAAAGATTGATTTAAACCCACAGCACCGACTTTCTATCCTTGAGGTGATGGGATCGGATAATGATGCCAAACTTCAACAATTCGATCCGAATTCCATTTCTGTTATTTGGCTCGATCGCCTGATAATTGAGGTATGACCTACTTACCCATTATTGCTTTTCATTTGATTATGTAGCTCATCGATTTTCTTTTTAATTCTATTGAGTTGTTGTTTTCGCTTATTGTTAGTACGGAATCACAGTTTCCTTATGCTTGATATTTCTCAATCAAATGAACAAATGCATCAACGAATGATTGTAAGAATTGAACAGTTCCTTGATCTTTAACTTTGTCGTTTTCATCCAATAAAGCTGCAGCATTACTAATATAAGCTTCCGGTTGTTGAACCACTGGCATATTTAAGGGTACAAGGATTTGACGTAAGTGCTGGTTTGCACCAAATCCACCCAAATTACCAGGTGATTGGCTGATAACCGCTGCCGGTTTACCATTCCATACACTCGCTCCATAAGGACGTGAACCTACGTCTAATGCATTACTTAATACAGCAGGTACAGAACGGTTATATTCAGGCGTTACAAATAAAATAGCGTCAAATTCCTTTATTGTGTTACGAAATGAAGTATATTCTGCTGGAACATTATTTTCACCATCTACATCCTGATTATAAAATGGCAGATTTCCGATTTCGACAAATTCTGTTTCATATCCTTCAGGGAATAAAGATGCAACATTAGCTGCAATTTTTCTAGAAAAAGATTCTTTCCGTAGGCTACCAACCAAAATACCAATTTTCGTCATTTACTATCATCCTTTCTCTCAGTGTTAATATTACCAGTAATCATCACTTTTAAAAGTACGCACTTAAAAGTGGTATAGTATACAAAAAGATACTAAAGGAGCAATTAGCATGAATATAGAACCAGAATTATGTCGTGTAGAAGATGCTTTAGCCATATTAGTGGGGAAATGGAAACCAATCATCTTATTGCATTTATTGAAGAACGGTACTCAAAGGTTCGGTGAATTAAAACGAAGAATGCCTGGAATCACGCAAAAAATGCTGACTAATCAACTACGTGAGTTAGAAAACGAGGATATTATACAGCGTGTTGTCTATCCACAGGTTCCTCCTAAAGTGGAATATTCGATTACTGAATACGGTAGGAGCCTGGAACCAATCTTACACGCAATGCATGAATGGGGAACAAAGCATACATTGCATAAAAGACAAACAACTAACGAAAGAACGAGCAAATAAAAAGCTGCCTTAATCGGCAGCTTTTTAAAATTACATTTATTGTTTAAACTTAGATGAACATCTTCAACTAACCTGCCTCGTTACTTTAAAATGCTTATTCGGTTATCGCACCCTTTTACTTAATTACCCCAACTCAAGAGTTATAGCCGAATGAGATAATATTTATCATTGCAATCAAAAATACAACGATAAAAATCGTAGATAGTAAAGTTATAATCGCGGTTAAACTTTTAGGTATGGGAGTGCGATTTTTCCAAGAAAATATTTCATGTCATTTTCTTACTTTCCTGTAACAATTGAGATTCTCCCGTTCGCTCCCAAGATTCCACTGTTTCATACGCTTGCTTAGGTGAATACCCTTTGCCCACAAGTACTCCCATCAAGATAAATTCTTGAAAAATATGTGTTAAATTGATACCCCTTTTCACATCTTCTTGTGCCTCTTTGACCAAAAACTCTGTGTACCTAATCCAATCATCAGGCGTTTTTTCGATAGTTGATCCACTTTGCACATGACTATTCGTACGATTTTCCGTGTAGAGAAAATTATACTTTGCAGCATGCTTAAGTTCATCAGTTAATATTTCAAATACTACATCTCGATTTTGACGATCCGGTAGACCTTTTCGTATTTCTCTATACTTTTCTACTGCTTTTAACTCGCCAAAAAGAGCTTGCTGAATTCCGTCTGTATAGGATGCCGGTTTCTTAAACCCTTCTTCAGTTACGTCCAGTACTTCTTGCCCAGTAAAATCTTTATACATTTTCTTAAACATTACATTATGTCTAATCTCATCATCTCGAATGGATGAAATGATTTCTTTATCTTCCTGCGTCGGAGCAACGGATATTAAGTACTCATAAAAAAGCCGGTCTTCTTTTTCTCCTTGAACTGCCTCAAATATCAATGCTAATGACTTTTGTAATGCTTCCGGATTATATCCTTGATACATACTGTTCCCTAAATAGTACACATTTTTCCCCCTTAAATATATTTTCATTCTTATCGTATGGGATGAATTATGAATTGGTTACTGGTAGCCTATCTGTTCTAAAGGTATCTTTAAAAGTAAATCAATTACAGTAAAGATAGTAAATAAAAAGGATAAAACGAATTTCCCCATTTCGTACCGCTGTTGAAAGATGGAATTCAATCTCTGAACGAGCTTGTATTCTCTCAACACACGAGGTTAACATAATGCTATTTCAAGGAAGTCTTTAACTTCATGGCTCAAGAAAAGCCGGCTGCCTTGATAGGCAACCGGCACTTCTTCAATCGCACCAATTACTTGAACAGTAAAATGGAGTACTTAGTTTAACGGTTCATATGTATCAATGAGTTTACCTGTATAAGCATCTATAACAACTGTTGGCTCTGCACCATTTCTGGTAGAGCGTTGTCCTACAAACGCTCCCCATTGTTTAAGTCAAATAGACGAAAGCGATTGTAAAAGCAGCTAACCATAAGATGACCCAAATACCCCGAATCAGTTTGATCTCTTGCTTGATCCAGCCTATAATAACCGCATTCAAAACTCCGATAATTAACATGATTACTCCAGCATTAAAAAGCCAATTTATTTGTGAAATCGAGCCAGAAAACAGCACCATTACACCAGTAGAAGCAAGACATAAACCTAAAAGAGAAGATGGACGTTTTAAATCCTTTATTATTTCATGTCGCTCTTCTTCGGTAGCCTTTCGATAAGAAATTATAGAAAGGGAGATAGGAATTCCCCATAGCAGGATTAAAAATATGACCTTAATAATATCCACATACTCTACCCTTTCTTACTATTTTGCCTGTTTGTAAAAAGTACTTATTCAGCTATCGCGCCTATTTGCAGTAATGTCGGTGACCAAAGGACTTGATAGTTCCGTGGAATTTGTTAATCGTGTCTTCAACGGATTAGTCTTGAGATAAATGCAACCAACTTTCAGTATTGATATCTCGGATTCTGTTTGAAGATCCCACGACCTCCAAAATTCTTTGATAAGTTTCAGTGTTGCAAATATCATCTGCATACTCGTATAATTTTTCATCTATATATTCTTGTGTAATGTAATTTGTAAAAGAACTATTGTAAACTAATTCCCCGAAAAACTCTCTTAACATAACAGATTCATCTCTTTTTAAAGGTTCATCACTTAAAAAATAAACTTTAAACACATTAACTATTTCATTCAAGTCTTCTTCGTCTAAGAAACAAAGAGGATCTAGCTTTTTGTCTTCCTCTGTATAAGGTTTCCTAGTATCTTCGTTGATGACATAAGCTAATACTATATTATCTTTTAAAAAACGAAAAATCTCCAAATCCCTTAATCTGAATTTTCCGTCAACCGAAATCATTTTCCATCTATCCTAGTATAAATTTAGATCCTATATGGTAAATAAATAGCCAATTCATATTCAGCAAAATGGTCCTATTACTGAATAGGTTGCAGATCCCTTATACAAGAATTGCGCCCGATTGTTTAAGTTACTGAATTAAGATATTACCTACGTATTGCGCGCGACCTGCGTTACTTTTAAATACAACCTCTAACACGTAACTTCCTTTATCGGACGGGAATCTAAATTCTCTATTGTCATTCATTTCAATTTCAAGTTGTTCCCCATCACTTATTAGAAGAGCTGTAATCTCTGGATCTGTCCAAATATCTCCACCATTTTTTTCATTTTCTTTAAAATCTAAAGCGGCTTCTTGTTTTGCAGATACTTTTATTTCATCTTGAGATAATCCAAATTCCTGAATATCCTCTATTGTTTCGTGGACGTTCTCACTTTGCGTTTCCCAACGGATATTTGCTTCTGTTAATTGTATAGCTGTAATACCAAGGTCTAAATGGGCAGTAGGCACACCCACATCATAATCTTCTCCAAAACAACCTGTTAGTGTTAATACAAAAAGTACCCCTATAAGCAACTTCAAATATAATTTCATACTTCACCTCAAGATTTCAGTTTTTTTGACAAAATTGCCTGATTGGGATGTATGGCTTTAAGCAATCGCGCCCATTAATAGAAAGCTTTTTATAGGGTCATTGATGAATAGAGAATGTCTTTTTGTTCCTTCAACTTCACTTCCTGTAACATTAGATAATGGCACGATTATTAATTCAAATATTTTATCAGCACTTCAATTCCCTCTTTATTCTGTTCAACTAGTTCCTCTAATAACTGATTTGATTCTTCATTATAATCTGTTATCTGATTTTCATTATCAAAATGATATGGTCCTATTTTTTCTTCCAGGTATGTAAGCACGTAGGCATTTTGTTCACTTAATCTTCTGGTATATTCCCGTTGAAATTCCTTAGGATCCATATCAAACTTTTTTGCCTGCGATTCAACAAATTCCCGTATTTGCTTGCTATTCGGATCTTCCGTGTCTGCAGGTGGCAGTACCGCAAACACGTCACTATCTGTATCCAGATGTCCGGATATATCGAGGCCCATTTTCTTCACTTCCTGTTTCACCAGTTCTACCCGTATGGCACCGTCCAAATAATTCAATGCTGTTTTATCCGGTAATAAGAACCGTAAATCACCGACCGTGATCTCCTGCCCATTTACGATTGCCGCTGGTTCATCATTATCATATTTCGCTATACCCCCGCAGCCCGACAGCAGGACAAGAAGAAGCAATACGAAACAGAACTTCATAGATTTCAACCTCCAGGCACCTCCTATTCTTTATTAATCTGTATTGAAACAAGCTTGCCATATAAGCTTGTTTCCTTCGTCTTTAAGTACTCTTAATCCTTTTAAATTCCTAAGAATGGCACGGAACAATGCTCTATGTAAACTAAGCACTTGCAAACTTTCCATTTTCTAACTCCTTGCATACTAAATTCACTATCTAAATGGAATCAGGAGAATCCTCATGTCCTAATTGCACCCATTTGTTTAAATATTTCATACCTTTTTTGACGTATTGACCATCTTGAGTAAAAAAGTAACTCCCCGATTATTAATCCAAATAAAATGGCGACAATGCCGGATTTATAATCAGGTTTATCTAATAAAAATATAACAACTATAAATCCAATTAATAAACCAGATGTTATACTTATATAGTATTTATATCTTTCTTTCAAATACATTTTCATAGTCAATCACCCTTATGATAACTATTCATCAATCTGGCCCTATTACTGAAATAGATAAAACTCTTCTTCCGGAATCGCACCCGATTGTCTGAAAACCCTTTACAAGCTTAGTTCATCAAAAGGTAAGAAATAAGCCAAAACTACATACACGAGTAAGCTGGCTGGTAAAATGAAAAAGATAATTCGAATTGCAAGTGAAGAAATCCCAAAGTATTCTGCAATGCCTCCACAGACTCCTGATATAATTTTGTCTTTTGAACTTTTCTTGAGTTTATTTTGCATTCTAATCCACCTCTTCTTTGTAAAATAATCTGGCCCGTTTATGTTATTTGACACGATCCCCTGTTAAGCTATTGCGCCTGAATGTGGAAGTGATAGTACCTCTACTTTTCATTGAATTCCAAAGAAATCATGTCTATTTGTATATTGGGTTTTACAGCTAACAATGAAAGTATAAATTCACTTTCATTTTTGGGAGATATATTTATCACATCATATTTACCATAAAGAATCTCCAACCTGTCAACGGATAGAGCAGGCGCTGTAAATGGACTTTTTGTTCTGCTAATTTTTTTGATCTCGTTGATATGTATTTTACTTTTAAAAGGACCAAATTTTAATTTCAGCAATTCCCCATCAACCTTATAACCTGTTCCAAACCAAATCCATAATAATAAAGTTAGAATGGATGCACCTATGATATATCCAGGCACACTTTTATAAGTGATTAGTTGCCAGCCAACAGGTTCTCCACCAAAAATGTAAATTAAAATCATGAAAAGAATAAAGCCCCAAATGATTAAGAAAAACCAAATGTCTTTCTTGGTTGGAAAATACAATCGAATCACCTCTATTTAGATACCTATTCCATTAAATGGACCGTTAGTTGCACAAATATTATTGTTTATTTTTGATTTCTTCTAAAAGAGAAATCATCTTATCATTTTGTTCAATAACTGTTTGATTCTGTTTTCTAATTTTTGCAAAGTCGAATACAAATACTATTAAAACCAAGATTAAAAAGAATAACACGTTTTCCCCTCATTTCTATACCAGCAATTCATTTTATTTTTCAAAAATCGTGTAGTTGCCCTTTTATACTCGACATCACCTTAAACTTATCTACTTTTATTCAATCACATTAAATTTGTTGATACACAATTTGGACCTCTTGCGGGAAAACAATTATGCCATAAGATGTGTTATAAAATATAGAAAACCATATGACCCTAGCGAACCAATACT
>NZ_PDYQ01000011.1:0-19942 GCF_002743135.1 Sporosarcina sp. P18a
GTTGTCAACACTTTTACTTAAAAAGTTTTTCTTGTTAAGTTTGATGTTTTCGCAACTGCTTGATGCGACGCTTATAAATATACCACCCTGTTTATGAGAATGCAAGCTTTTTCACCATTCTTTTAAAAAAGAATGGCGAAACCGCATAGCGCTGCGAATCCGGGCACTCCTAATATAGCTAAGATCATGCCGGATGCAATATTAACAGGTACGTAGATGCCAATAAATCCACCAGCAATGTTCATTAAAAAGAGAATAAAGAACGCAAAAGCTAGTCTAAACCAGAATACCGATAAGCGTTCCATGTTTTTTTCGAGAGTGGTTCGACTCATACTTAAAAGCAACAATGATACGACTCCTAATAAAGCTATGACTAAAATCCTCACAGAAAACGCCCTTTCTATCTCATAGATACTCATCTATATGCGTCTCTGTAGAGGATTAGTCTACTCGTTCTCTATCTTTTAATTCTTTTTATAGTTCTCGACGACCTTCCAATGCTCTAGACAATGTAACTTCATCTGCATATTCTAGATCCCCGCCGACAGGTAAGCCGTGGGCGATACGCGTAGTCGTGATTCCGGATGGTTTAACCAGCCTTGAAATATACATAGCTGTTGCTTCTCCTTCTATAGTAGGGTTCGTCGCAAGAATCAATTCCTGCACTTCATCTTCTTGGAGTCTAGTTAATAGTGAAGGAACGTTAATATCCTCCGGCCCGATGCCGTCCATCGGTGATATGGCACCTTGTAATACATGGTACAAACCACGGTAGTCACGCATTTTTTCCATGGCAATCACGTCTTTCGGATCTTGAACGACACATATGGTTGTACGATCACGTGATTGATCCTGACAGATATAGCATGGATCGATATCCGTAATATGACCACAAACTGAACAAAACTGAAGATTACGTTTCGCATCCACTAACGCTTTGGCAAAATCCAGCACAGTATCTTCTTTCATACTTAATACAAAAAACGCCAGACGACCCGCGGTTTTGGGGCCAATGCCTGGCAGTTTCATAAAACTATCCATCAACTTAGATATAGGTTCAGGATAATGCATTATACAACCTCCTAGAACATCCCGGGCAAGTTCATTCCTTTTGTAAATTGGCCCATTGTGGAGTTCGTCATTTCTTCTGCTTTTGCAATAGCATCATTTGTAGCGATGACAATCAAGTCCTGTAAGATTTCTACCTCTTCTGGATCTACCGCTTCTGGATCAATGATCACTTCAAGTACTTCTTTATGGCCTGAGACGATTACTTTTACCATACCGCCACCTGCTGTACCTTCCATTCGCTCATTACCTAGGTTTTCCTGTGCCTCTGCCATCTTCTTTTGCATCTTTTGCATTTGCTTCATCATACCTTGCATATTCCCTGCTCCACGCATAAATAATTCCTCCTTAGTAAATTACTCTTCTATTGTAATAAAATCTTTTCCAAACATTTTCTCAGCTTCAGTTACGAGTGGGTCAGCGTCTTCAATTGTTGCTTCTTCCATAAACGCTGACGTTGGTTGCTCATCGTCTGACTGTTGAGGGTTATCTTTACTATTTTGACTGACCAAACCACTTTTTCGAATGAAATCAGCACGAACTTGCAGCCAGCTTTCCTCCGCTACGTAGACTACTTCATAGCCTTTTCCTGTCAGCTGCAGTAATGCATTCGATAGTCCAGCTTGTAATGTAGCATTCTCAGAAGCCATCAAGCAATGAATTTCATATTTAAATTTTAGCACAAAAGCCGACTCTGATGCTGCTACAGGCTCCGTCTCTTCCAATAAAGCGGCGTGTGAGCGTTGCATACTTTGCATCATACCCGCCCATTGCTCACGAATCACTTGAATATCGGACTTCGTTGCCGATTTTAAGACTTCCACAATTTTACCCGTTGGCACTTTGGCAGATCTAGAAGCAGTTGAAGCAGCTCTTTTTGCCGGCGCTTGCGGCTCCGCGGCTTGCTGCACAGCCCCTGTTGCCAATTGTTGCTGAAGTTGTCTAACGGTCTGTTCTAGAATTGCAAACTTCTGAGCCATTTCAGGGTCAGCTACAGAAGTTTGCATTTGTTGTTGCTCTCCGGAATGAATCATTTTCAATAAAGCAGATTCAATGTAGACCTTCCCGTGATTAGAAAAACGCATTTCTTGTTGTGTTTTTGAAAGGATATCGATGTATCGGTACAATTCATCCGAATGAAACTCTTGGGCAAGTTCCTGAAATCTTTCACCGTCTGAAATTAATTCCAGAAGACTTGTCAACTCAGGCGCTGTGCCGAGTAGTAACATATCACGGAAAAACGTGATCATGTCTTCGGCAAGTCTACCTACATCTTTACCTTCGGCAATCAGTTCATTCAGTAAAGACAATGCGGATCCCGCGTCTTTCGTTTGAATTGATTGTGCTAGCTGATAAAAGATTTCTTCACCAATTGCTCCAGTCACTAGTAACGCATCACTTGTCGTCAACTCGTCTCCGCTAAATGACACGGCTTGGTCGAGCATACTAAGCGCATCCCGCATTCCACCCGTCGCAGCTTGTGCGATTGCGCGCAATGCTCCAGTCTCCGCCGTAACTCCAATATCTCCAATAACCTTTTCCATTCGATCAATGATTTCAGGTGCCGTAATGGGCTTGAAATCAAATCGCTGACATCTGGAAATGATAGTAAGCGGCAACTTATGAGGTTCTGTAGTCGCCAAAATGAATACGACGTGAGCGGGGGGTTCTTCTAGTGTCTTCAGCAATGCATTAAAGGCTGAATTGGACAGCATATGCACTTCATCAATGATATAGACTTTAAATTGTGCATTGGAAGGTGCCACATGCACACGTTCAATAATGTCACGAATTTCTTCTACGCGCGAATTGGAAGCCGCATCAAATTCAGTTACATCTGTGTTAGATCCCTCTGTGATGCTTTTACACGTCTCGCATTCATTGCATGGTTCTGTTGCTGGACCATTTTCACAATTTAGTGCTTTCGCAAATATCTTCGCCGCACTTGTCTTTCCCGTTCCACGAGGTCCTGAAAATAGATAGGCGTGTGTTGTCTTCTGATGGAGAAGGGTGTTTTGCAGAGTTTGCTTGATCGCCTGCTGACCTGACATTTCACCAAAAGCCTGTGGTCTATAAGCGCGGTATAGTGCTTGGTAAATCAACTACTCTCCCCCTTTTCTCCGATTGCATAATATTTCTATTATAACACGAAACACGATTTTTTTACCGTATATCGCTTAGATATATTACGCAAATACTTCTGTCCACTCGTCTCTCTTATCAAGCATTGCGCGTGCAATTTCCTTTGCACCTTCTAGACTATGGCTTGCTGCCCAACCACACTGTACTTCGTTACATGCCGGTACTTCCGTCGCCAACAGTACGTCATTTAATGTATTCTCTACTATGGAAAGAATATCATTATAGTCGTCATGATTGATAACAGCTAGATAATAACCTGTCTGACAGCCCATTGGACTGATGTCAACGATTTGATCCGAATGGTCTCGGCTGAATTCTGCCATCATATGTTCTAGTGAATGAAGCGCTGGCATATCCATGTGATCTGTATTCGGCTGGCAAAAGCGGATATCATATTTCAAGATCTTATCGCCATTCTTTCCTTCTGAAGTTCCCGCTAATCGTATATAAGGTGCTTTCACTTTCGTATGATCCAAATTAAAACTTTCAACATTCATTTTTTTCTCAGACAATGTAAATCGCTCCCTTTCAGTTTTACGTACTACATTGAAGTATACACTATTTAAGGCTCAAAAAAAAACTCGTCCATAGTGAAATGGACGAGTGTATTATTGAATTTATGCCGTGCACCTTTCTTCGACTGCCGCACATAAGCGTTACTCTTGTCGTTGGCTCGGTCTAGGCTACCCCGCGGCACATGAGAGAGTCCACTTAATGCTGCTTCCTTCCGGACCTGACATGGTTCATGGGTTCCCATTGCGCAGGACCCAGACGTCAACACTACGTGCAAGAGGCAGACCCTACATGCGGACAGCCTCGGAAAAGGAGTTCAGTCTTGCTAGAGCGGATTGCAAGTTACAGGGCACCGCTAATTCCCCACCTAGCACGGCATTTCTTATTATACCCATTGTTAATTGTGATTGCAACGGTAAACTTTTTATTCATCGTAATGTGTTTCAACACCCTATTGCGTAAACAGTAAAAAAACCTTTTCTTTCACGCACTTTAGAAAGTACACTAATTGAAATGAATGAGATGAACAGCATGGATCCAGCTAAATTTTGTGACCTCAGCTTCCATAACGCAGAAGTGCGAGTCTACGCGGTCATTACGTTGCCTGCCGTCTCGCTAAGCATATTGATAATGATTTTCCTGCAATCGGATTTCAACTTTATGTATGGTGCGCTACTCCAGTCCGTAGCCTTGACGAGTTTTTATTAGGGGCGCTTCTCTTTTCGTCGCGAGAAAAAAAAAAAAAAAATTAATGGTTGACGCTTTTAAAAAAACGTGGTAAGATATTATTTGTCTGATACGGAGGAATACCCAAGCCCGGCTGAAGGGATCGGTCTTGAAAACCGACAGGGGTGTTAAAGCCCGCGGGGGTTCGAATCCCTCTTCCTCCGCCATATTTTTGACAGCACACGTTACTTGATGTAACGTTTTTTTATTGCCTAAAAATAAAAATTCAAATAGAATCCTCTGACCTGCGTTTTAGGCGGAGACGGTTGACTGGTATACAATATATAAATCCATGAAAAGAATACATCCATTGTGAAAAAACAGCGCCAGTGACTGAATCAGTCCTGACGCTGTTTTTATTTTGCGATGTGTGCGCCTGCCTCTGCTGGTTGCAGGGCAAGTGCTTGGTAATGTGGAAAGCTTTGTTCCAATGATGCCGCCACTTGTTGCTCTGTTCCTGGTGGTACAGCTACGAAAAGTGAAGGCCCAGCTCCGCTAATTGTCATGCCGTACGCACCTGCTTCCTTACAAGCCAAACGTATTTCATCAAAGTTAGGGAATCCAACTTTTCGGTAAGGTTCATGATATAAGTCCCGTTCCATCATACGGCCTGCCGTCACCCAATCCGATTGCGCAATAGCAGCGGTCATCACACTGCCCGCTGCACTTCCGCGTACTGCCACTTTATGTGTCAGTTGGTCAGGTAGCAACCCTCGCGAAGCTTCCGTCTTTAAAGCAACCGGCGGCACCAGGATGACAACACCAATCGGGGGTGCTGGGAATGTCAGTACTTCCATCTCATCTTCGACAAAGTACGAGACTGTCATTCCTCCAATCAATGCAGCTGTAACGTTATCGGCATGTCCTTCTAGTTCGCTGCCGATCCGCAACTTGTCTTTTGGAGATAGTTGCAAACTTGCCAGCTCACTTGCAATTTCAATACCCGCTGCAATGGCTGTAGCACTGCTACCTAGGCCTTTTCCTAAAGGAATATCTGAATGTACTACTAGCTTTTGCGATGCAATCACTCGATCATACCGCAATGCGATATCCTGAATAGTCTGTACGATTAGATTTGTTTCATCTGTCGGTAGTGCGGCATACTCCTTATCTTGATACAACACATACCACGCGTCAGCTGGTGTTACTTCTATTGTCATGTTAAGTGAAAGGGCAAGACCTAAATGATCGAAGCCGGGCCCGAGATTAGCCGTTGTGGCTGGCACGGTCACTGAAAAACCGGCTTCTGTCATTAGTCGTTCCCCTCTTTCAATTCTTTTAAGAAGTTATCGAACTGTTCATTTGTCATCATGGGCTTATCTGCATTGACATTGATTGCTGTTTCAGGATCCTTCAATCCATTACCTGTCAGGATTCCAACTATTGTCGTACCTTTTTCAATCAATCCCGCATCAAGTCGTTTCTTGATACCTGCAATTGTTGCACAAGATGCTGGCTCTGCAAAGATCCCGTCTGTTGCAGCTAGCAATTGATACGCTTCCAGAATCTCTTCGTCAGTAGCGGACAAGATGTCGCCACCTGATTCTTCAAGTGCTTGCGTTGCCAAATGCCAACTAGCAGGGTTTCCAATACGGATTGCTGTTGCTACCGTTTCAGGCTCATCGAATACACGGTCATATACGATTGGCGCTGCACCGTCTGCTTGTACTCCTAGTAACTTTGGTGTATTCGTACCTTTTTTCTCTGCATATTCTTTGAAACCTTTCCACGCTGCAGATATATTACCCGCATTTCCAACAGGCAAAGCAAAGATGTCCGGTACTTTACCAAGCTGTTCAATGGTTTCAAACGCTACCGTCTTCTGGCCTTCCAGTCGATAAGGATTGACAGAGTTCACCAGCGCAATTTTCCCTTCGCCTAGTTCACGTACCATACGAAGTGCTTCGTCAAAGTTTCCTTCGATGGCCACAATTTCCGCACCGTACATTTTTGCCTGTGCTAGCTTACCTAATGCAATACGACCTTCCGGAATAACGACGATTGTACGCATACCCGCTCGTGCACCATATGCTGCAGCTGCAGCAGACGTGTTCCCCGTTGAAGCACAGATCAACGCCGTTTTCCCCTCTTCTTTTGCCTTTGCAACCGCCATTACCATTCCGCGGTCTTTAAATGAACCAGTTGGATTCGTTCCCTCTGTTTTCACATACAGATTGATTCCCCACTGTTTTGATAAGTTCTCGAGATGGATTAACGGTGTATTTCCCTCTTGCAGTGTTAACGCGGGAGTATTCTCTGTCACCGGCAACCATTCTTTATATTCTTCGATCAATCCATTCCATCTTCTCATAATTCCTTATTCTCCTTCCACACGGTAATGACTAGAAATGTCAATGACCGCAGGTGTGTCTTTTAAGTCTGCCAAAATATCTAAATGTTGTTGACGGGAAATTTTATGTGTAATGAAGATTAAATCTGCGCCTTCATCGTGCACATCTGAATCTTGGACGACTGTCGCTAGACTCGCTTTGTGGTGACTATAAATAGATGTCAATTCCGTCAACACACCTACTTCGTCACGTACCGTTATACGGTGGAAATAGCGTGCGTACTTCTGATCATCCGTTTTTACTTTGCGTTCAAATTGTGGTGAATGCATTCTCTTACCATTCACGCCGAGCAAAATATTACGGCAAGCCGCCACTACATCACCTGTTACAGAAGTCGCTGTAGGTAATGAACCAGCTCCAGGTCCGTAGAACATTGTCTCACCTACTGCATCACTATACACATACACTGCGTTGAATTCATTATTGACTGTAGCGAGTGGATGAGAGTTATGAACAAATACCGGCTCTACGGCCACTTCAATTCCTTCTTCATCTTTTTTAGCAGAACCCGTCATCTTAATTGTGTAACCGAATTGCTCCGCAAGCTGAAGATCACCGTCTGCAATTTCCTTCATACCACGAACAAATACATCGTCAAGATGCACGTCTGTGGAAAAGGATAAAGATGCAAGAATAACCATCTTACGCGCTGCATCAATACCATCTACGTCAGCTGAAGGATCAGCTTCTGCAAAGCCCAATTCCGTCGCTTCCGCTAATGCGTCTTCATACGTCTTATTTTCATGTTTCATCTTTGTTAAAATGAAGTTAGTTGTTCCATTGACGATTCCTGTTAATGCGGTGATCCGGTCGGACGCTAATCCATCTTCCAATGTACGAATTAATGGAATACCACCACCCACACTCGCTTCATATAATAGGTCGCATTTATTTTTATCTGCCAATTTCAATAATTCAGGTCCAGACTCTGCCATGACATCCTTATTCGCGGTGACAACACCTTTACCTGCTTCAAGTGAACGTCGAATTGCTTCAGACGAACCTCCCGTCACTTCAATAATCAAATCAATTTCGGGATCGTTTAACACTTCATCGAGTGATGTAGTGAACATTTCTTGAGGTATCACGCCATTGCGTTTTTTATCCAAGTTTTTAACAAGGACTTTCTTAATAGATACAGGAACACCGAGCTTATGTTGTAAGTCATCTTGGTGATTATGCAAAATAGTTGCAACGCCACTTCCGACTACTCCATAACCCAGCAAACCAATATTAATTTCATTTTTCTCATTTTTCATTTGACGATTCTCCTAACTATATGTACACTATGAAAAAACAATCGTTCTTCGTATAAGGACAATTATAGAGAATTCCGACTTTAATAACAACCCGTTTTCACGAATCTTCTAAAAAATAGATAGATAATCTCAAAATAGATAGGATCTGGTACTCAATGAAAGTATGTAAATTTGGCGGAACATCCGTCGCATCCGCGGAACAAATCCGGAAAGTGGTCGACATCGTCGTATCCGACCCATCGAGAAAGATCGTCGTAGTTTCTGCACCAGGTAAACGTTTTTCTTCTGATATTAAAGTAACTGATTTGCTTATTGATTTGGCAAATGCATCACTTGCTGGTGAAGACACCCTAGATTCGCTGCAAATGGTTGTGGATCGTTACAAAGAAATTGCAGAAGGACTAGGCTTAGACGAAGAAATTGCACAAGTAATTGAGCAAGATATCGTTAGACGCCTAAATAAAGATCAATCTGACGAAGTTTTATACGTTGATAGCTTAAAAGCTGCCGGAGAAGACAATAACGCAAAAATGATTGCAGCGTACTTCCAACATATCGGTATCGAAGCAGAGTATGTAAGTCCCCGTGAAGGTGGATTACTTGTTAACCACCGTCCAGAACGTGTACGCGCTCTTCCAGAAGGCAACGAAAAGCTCTGTAAACTACGCGATAAAGAAGGTATTATCGTATTTCCAGGTTTTTTCGGCTACACAGAAGACGGAACATTGCGTACGTTTAACCGCGGTGGCTCGGATATTACAGGCGCCCTACTAGCGGCAGCAACGAATGCAGAACTTTATGAAAACTTTACCGATGTAGATTCCGTTTTTTCAGCAAATCCAACGGTTATCGAAAATCCACGCGCGATTGATGCCATGACATACCGAGAAATGCGTGAGCTTGCATATGCAGGGTTTTCTGTATTTCACGAGGAAGCTTTAGTACCTGCATTCCGTCACAAAATTCCTGTTTGTATCAAGAATACTAACAATCCAAGTGCGCCCGGCACAATGATCGTTCTGGAGCGTGACCATACTCTTCAATCGGTTGTCGGAATCGCTGCCGATAAGGGATTTTCTACACTCTTCGTTGCTAAGTACTTGATGAACCTGGAAATTGGTTTTGGACGTCACTTGCTACAAATTCTGGAGGAAGAAGAAATTCCATTTGAGCATACACCGTCAGGTATCGATAACTTGTCTGTTATTATTCGCGATGAACATTTAACACCAGAAAAGGAAGCACGCATCGTTAAGCGCATTGAACAAGAGTTATGTCCTGATGACGTACATTTCCAACGTGATTATTCCATGGTAGTACTCGTGGGTGAAGGCATGCGCCATGCAAGAGGGTTGGCAGCACGCGCAGCATCTGCCATCGCACGTACAGGTGCAAATATTGAAATGATCAACCAGGGATCTTCAGAGGTTAGCTTAGTATTCGGTATTCAAGAAAAAGATGAAAACATTGTCCTTCGAGAGCTATATCAGGAATTTTTCACAGAAGTTCCTGTTCATTAAGACAAACGACACGCCTTATATAAGGGGTGTCGTTTTTTTCATTTTTTCAGCCACTTTCCCGATAATTAACTCAATATCCTGTTCATTTCCTAATAGATCATATTCTTCGATGTTTAGCCGAATGACTGGGCATGCAGTAAAAGAATCAATCCACTGTTCATAACGGCGATACATCTCTTCCCAATAACTTCTCGGTGTTTGCATCTCCATATCCCTGCCACGCTCTTCAATACGATCAAGAATTACAGGTAGTGGTCCCTCCAAGTAAATAAGTGCATTCGGATGTGGGAAAAATGGCGTCATCACCATTGCTTCATATAGATTCATATATGTTTCAAAGTCGACCGCTTCCATAGTTCCTTCATCAGCGTGCATTTGGGCAAAGATTCCTACATCTTCATAAATGGAACGATCTTGTACAAAACCGCCACCGCTTTCGAAGATATGCTTTTGCTCTTTAAAACGTTCTGCCAAAAAGAAGATTTGCAAATGAAAACTCCAACGTTCAAAGTCATCATAGAATCTCTCTAAATATGGATTTTCCGCTACGTTTTCCAAGGACTCTTGAAATCCCAGTCTTTTGGCAATCGCGTATGCCATTGTTGACTTCCCTACTCCTACCATTCCCGCTACCGCGAATACACTATTTTCCGGTATATTAGGTAACTTCATTTAGCTTCAAACCTTTCTGAATCGCCTCATAAACTTTGCTTAGAATTGCATCCATGTCATCTTTATTGCGCACATAGTCCACTACATCGCCGTTTATATGGATAACTTGGACATCAGGGTATGTTGCTTCGAACTCTGGCAAATAAGTACGGTAATCTTTCGATAGTTGTAGTAAGTAATCAGGATCCATATCTGCTTCATACGATCGACCACGCTCGTCTATTCGGTTGAGCAGTGTAGGAATAGATGCTGACAATGAAATAACGACGTTCGGCATAGGCAGATCTTTCGTCAAAATATGATAGATATCTTTATATTTCACAAAATCCTTTGACTCTAATGTACGTTGCGCAAATAGCATATTTTTGAATACATGATAATCGGCCACCACGGGTAATCCTTGTGAAATATATTCTTTATTAATTTTCTTCAATTGTTCATATCGATTACACAGGAAAAACATTTCCGTCTGGAAACTCCACTTTTCTTTGTCTTGATAAAACTGATCAAGGAAAGGATTTTCTCCACTAATCTCTCTTAATTGATTATATGAAAAGGTCTCGGCAATTGCTGCCGTGAGCGTAGTCTTCCCTACACCAATCGGACCTTCTACCGCAATAAACGGGACAAACATTTACCACTCACCCTTTCAATTCGTTACCTTTTCATTTTATCATAGACGACCATATACAATGTGAATTATATTGAGTTGTGTAGTGTTTTCTTCTCGATTGTTTCACGTGGAACATTTCACTAATTGATTTTGATGTTCCGCATGATAGACTGTTGATAAGGAGTGATACATTGATGAAAGATGATGAATACTACATGAGACTGGCAATAGCAGAAGCTGAAAAAGCTGCCGCGCTTGCCGAAGTGCCCATTGGCGCAGTTATTGTACATAATGAACAAGTAATTGCTGCAGCCCATAATCTTCGTGAAACCACACAAAATGCCGTCACTCACGCGGAACTATCCGCCATCCAAATAGCATGTGAAAAGATAGGTAGTTGGCGTCTAGAAGACACTACACTATACGTCACACTCGAACCTTGCCCTATGTGTGCAGGTGCCATACTACAATCTCGTATTCCACGAGTCGTCTACGGCGCACGTGACCCTAAAGGGGGTTGTGTCCACACCTTTTATCAACTACTTAATGACCCCCGATTCAATCACGAATGCATTGTAACCGAGGGTGTCCTCGGTGAGGATTGCGGACAACTCCTTACCGCTTTCTTTCGATCCTTGAGAGAAAAAAGAAAAGACGCGAAAAAAGAAGCCCAACGCCTAGAGTCAAACTCGTAAGTGTGGGGCTTCATCCTTTTGCATTTCATTCATTAGCTTTTGAATTTGAAAGAGAAAAACAGTTAATCATATGGAATACAGATCAATAGCGTATCCACTTATTTAGGTGCTTCAATTTTTTCTTTTCCACCCATGTAAGGTCGAAGCACATCAGGAATCACAACAGAACCATCTTTCTGCTGATAATTTTCCAAAATTGCTGCTACTGTACGACCGACAGCTAAACCACTACCATTCAACGTATGAACGTACTCAGGCTTCGCACCCGGCTCACGGCGGAAACGAATATGTGCTCGACGCGCTTGGAAATCTTCAAAGTTGGAACAAGAAGATATTTCTCGATAGACGTTTTGTGTAGGTATCCATACTTCCAAGTCGTACTTCTTGGCAGCCGTAAAACCTAAATCTGCTGTACACATCTTGAGTGCACGATACGGCAACTTCAACAACTGCAATACTTTTTCCGCATGGCCAGTCAATTTCTCCAACTCATCGTATGAATCTTCCGGTTTAACAAAGCGAACCAACTCCACTTTATTGAATTGATGCTGGCGAATTAATCCACGCGTATCACGACCTGCAGACCCTGCCTCAGAACGGAAATTTGTACTATACGCTGTGAACGCAATTGGCAACTTAGATCCTTCCAAGATTTCATCACGATAGAAGTTGGTAACAGGAACCTCAGATGTTGGAATGAGGAAGTAATCCTCTTCTTCAATCAAGAATGCATCTTCTTCAAACTTTGGCAGTTGTCCCGTTCCAGTCAAGCTTGTACGATTTACTAAATATGGCGGTAGCATTTCCTCGTAGCCATGTTCTTCTTGATGAAGATCAAGCATGAAGTTGATCAATGCACGTTCAAGGCGTGCACCGAGTCCGCGGTAAAATACGAAACGACTACCTGTTACTTTTGCTGCTCGTTCAAAATCTAATAGTTGAAGATCCGTCCCTATCTCCCAATGTGGTTTAGGTTCAAAGTCAAACGTCGGTAACTCTCCCCACGTACGAACTTCTACGTTGTCCTCTTCACTATCCCCTACTGGCACGCTGTCGTGAGGAATGTTTGGAATACGCATAAGCACATAATTCAATTCCTCTTCTACTGTAGAAAGTTCTTGATCATACGCTTTGATTTCCTCGCCAACTTTTTTCATCTTTGCAATGACTTCATCCGCATTTTCTTTATTACGCTTCATTTGCGCTACTTGTTGTGATACTTCATTACGCTCAGCTTTCAGTACTTCTACTTTAGATAAAATTTCGCGTCGTTTCTCGTCAAGACCACCAAACTTTTCAAAGTCGGTTAAATCCTCTCCACGTTTACTAAGTTTTGCTTTTACTTCTTCATAATTTGCACGCAATAGTTTACTGTCTAGCACGCCATCTGCCTCCTTGTATTTACATCACTAATAATAAAAAGCAATAAAAAAAGCCCTCCATCCCCTAAAAATAGGGACGAGAACTACCCGCGTTGCCACCCAAATTGACTGATTGTCCAGCCCACTTGTTTGAGATATCGGCTCAACTGACCGGCAAAACCAACTGATTCGATTTTGCTACTCCAGGACGGATTCACAACGGTTTTTACTAGCTTTCACCACCCGCTAGCTCTCTAAAAAAAACACTGTCGCTACTGCTTCCTATCATCGTAATGTATGTGAAATTACATATACCATACTACAATTTCTAACTTTTGACAAGAAACATGGTATGTTATAGCCTGGGAAATGTCGTAATTCTAAACAAAATTACCCCCATACAATCACTTTGATATATTTTATTGAATTCATAGAAAAGTTCATGGGGGATTCGCCAGGGCCATGAGACAACTAGCGTACTTCTTAGCTGTCTCATGGTTAGACGTAATCCTTCAATGCCCGTGTGGATGGGTTATTTAACGCTCTATGGCTTCAATCCCCTAACCAAGAGCGCTGACCAAGCAAATTACGAGCTGCGAGTCGCCATCAATTCACTCTCTGCAAGCTGGGATATTTCCAAGCCTTTCATCGGCGTGCCAATCCCTTTTGACAGCTCAGCAATCAACTCGTAATCCTTGTGGTTCGTAGTAGCCTGAACAATCGCCCGTGCAAATGCTTCCGGCTTCTCTGATTTAAAAATACCTGAACCAACAAATACTCCATCCGCTCCAAGTTCCATCATCAATGCTGCGTCAGCAGGCGTCGCAACACCTCCGGCAGAATAGTTCACAACCGGTAAACGACCAGCTTCTTTAATAGCAAGTAGAATCTCATATGGAGCACCAAGGTTACGGGCTTCCGTCATTAACTCGTCTTTGCTCATATGTACTACTTTACTAACTTGGGCATGAATCATTCTCAAGTGACGTACGGCTTCTACGATATTTCCTGTGCCAGGTTCTCCTTTTGTACGAAGCATTTTTGCGCCTTCACCTAAACGACGTGCTGCTTCACCAAGGTTTCTTGCCCCACAAACAAATGGTACACTGAAATCGCTTTTCAATAAGTGAAATTCATCGTCTGCAGGTGTTAGTACTTCGCTTTCGTCAATGAAATCTACACCTAGTGCTTCTAATACACGTGCTTCCGAGATATGACCAATACGTGCTTTGGCCATGACAGGAATGGAAACTGCCTTTTGTACTTCTTCTATGATTCGTGGATCAGCCATACGCGCAACACCGCCTGCCGCTCGAATATCAGAAGGTACTCGCTCCAATGCCATAACCGCAATAGCTCCCGCTGCTTCCGCCACCTTTGCCTGCTCTGCATTAATTACATCCATGATAACGCCGCCATAAGTAAAATTCATTTCATTTCCCCCTTTTTGTTATTTTCAGTATAATTGAAATTGACCATATGAAAATAGCCAGTTGTGCATTAAACAACGTGGTCAGATTAGAGGGGTCATAATGGACATGATTTTTATTGAGCTTCAAAAAAATTCGGATATCCCGCTTTATCAACAAATATATAATCAAATTAAACAAGACATGATTGATGGCAAGTTTCTCGTTGGCATGAAACTACCCTCCAAACGTCAACTGGAAGAGTTCCTTGGCGTCAGCCAAACAACAATAGAAATGGCATATGACCAACTGATGGCGGAAGGTTTTATCGCGGCGGAACCACGAAAAGGGTATTTCGTACAAGCAATAGAAGAACTCGCCTATGTACAACCTGTGAAATCAGATACTCTATCCGAGGTTCCCGTAAGCAAACCCGTGGATTATGACTTTTCACCAAGTTCCATTGATACAGAAAACTTCCCATTCATCGTATGGAGAAAATACGCGCGAGATATTATGGATACATCACATGCCCACTTATTACTACTCGGTGACCCACACGGTGATATTGAGTTGCGTCAGGAAATTGCCCGCTATTTATACCATTCGCGGGGAGTAGACTGTACGCCTGAACAAATCATTGTGGGTTCCGGTACAGAACAGCTTTTACCTTTGATTATTCGGATACTAGGTGAAGGGGCTCGCTATGCAATTGAGGATCCAGGCTATCTCATGACCAAACACGTCTTTTCCGAAAACTACAGAAAAACGATTCCCATTGCAGTCGACCATGAAGGACTTGACGTAAAGGCACTACAACGGTCTGATGCTTCTATAGCCTACGTAACCCCTTCTCATCAGTTCCCAACCGGTACAGTGCTGTCTGCGGCTCGTAGAATCGCTCTTTTGAACTGGGCCGCATCCAATCCCGAGTTTTTCATAATTGAAGATGACTATGACAGTGAATTCCGTTACCGGGGACGTCCTATACCTTCCTTGCAAGGGATGGATAAAGGAGAAAATGTCATTTATTTAAGTACATTTACCAAATCTCTTATGCCATCTATGCGGATCGCCTACATGGTGTTGCCACCAAGGCTATTGGATACGTACCGTCAGGCTTTTATTCCCTACTCTTCTTCTGTACCGCGGATAGATCAACATATCCTTGCACGTTTCATGGCGGATGGACAATTTTCACGCCATCTGAACCGCATGCGTAAAATCTATCGTCGAAAAATGCATACGTTGACAAATTTATTGAAATCGTATGGATCTAACATTTCATTCTCGGGCGATGAAGCAGGTATGCATGTGTTGCTTCATATTCATACGACTAGAACTGAAAAGGAACTAGTTAGTGAAGCTCTTCAATCAGGAATAAAAGTTCGTGGTCTAGACACCTATAAGGTAACACCTGACCAATCCCCTCCTTCATTCCTTATCGGTTTCGGTGGACTAACTGAAAATGACATCAAACGGGCAATTCCAAAGTTGTTTGATGTATGGAATATAAAAAAAGACAGCTATACCTGAGTAGGTACGCTGTCTTTTGGTATTTAATTAAATAAGCCTTTTACGAAACCAGTGGAACTATTCCATGCATTGGAGAAGAAATTACCGATTGCACCCATAGTTAACGGGAACCAACCAGCTTTCTTCACCTCTTCAGTCGTGACTACTTCTGCATCCACTATTTTTCCATCAATAAACCCATAATCTGAACCCTCTTTTTTTACTAGTTTGACATGACCTACGACCGTCCCTTTTTTAATTGGTGCTTGGACTTGTCCATTTTTCACTAATTTCTCATCCAATACGAGTTCAGTAGTATAGTCTTGATCTTCGCCATTGCGAACTAGCATTTTAATAGGTTTCTTTGTAGCGATTGCTACTTTCTTCTCTTTCCCTTTAATCACGTCTAGCGTTTTCTGCTTCTTGAACTGATGTCCTGCTTTGAGTAGCTCTGTTTCACTAAATTCTTTGAAGCCATAATCAAATAATTTACGAGTGGCATCAAAACGTGCTTCATAAGATCCAACGCCTTTATCATCCACTGCATTCATTACAACAGCAATAACACGTCGTCCATCACGCACTGCAGTTCCAGTGAAACAATGTCCTGCAAATTCCGTAGTTCCTGTTTTCAAACCATCGATACCGTCATATTCATACACTAACCCGGGTAACATGAAGTTCCAGTTCACCATATCAATGGCATCGTCCGTGCCTTCACGGAATGTCTTTTTTGCAATTTTGGTCGTATCTAATACTTCGGGATATTCCTTCAATAAATGATAGGCTAGTTTAGCGACAGAACGAGCTGGCATAACGTTTTCATCTTTCTCGCCAAACGCACTTGGATGCATACCTTGTAAGTCGCTATTGTTTAACCCCGTGGAATTGACAAATTTATAATCTGTCAGCCCAAGTTCTTCAGCCTTTTCATTCATAAGATTGACAAATTCCTCTTCTGATCCTGCAATTGATTCGGCAATCGCAATAGTTGCCGCATTTGCTGAGTAAATGGCTACAGCTTCGTAAAGTTCACGAATTGTATAGGAGCCATCCCGACGAAGCGGTACATTACTTAAACGGCGATCTTGTGAAATCTTATACGTATACTCAGTAACTTGGTATTCCTGATCCCATGTAATCGTTCCATCGTCAAGAGCTTCGAACATCAAGTATTCCGTCATCATTTTCGTCATACTCGCAATACCGAGTGGCTTATCCGCGTTCTCTTCGTATAATACCTTTCCACTATCGGCATCTATCAAAATAGCTCCGTTTACACGGATGTCCAGTGAAGATTCACTTTCCTCTGCTGCTACAGATCCCTGCATACCAAACGACATCAGCACTATCATTGGCACCATTAAAATCGCCAACCATCTCTGTGTTACTTTTTCCACTCATCTTACCTCCGTAGTCACAATATCAAAAATCAGTGTACCATATTCCCCGCAAGTCAGATATGCTTATGGCAAAAAAAACACATATTCTCCCTTGAAATCATTATATTTTATTATCCACCGTATAAATACAAAAAAGGACAGGAGAAAATTTCTCACTGCCCTTTAAATAATAGATTAACGTACCGAATAGTTCGGTGCTTCTTTTGTAATTTGTACTTGGTGCGGATGACTTTCCAATAAACCAGCACCTGTCATACGAATAAATTGTGCATTTTCACGATGTGCTTCTAGATCCTTTGAACCGCAATATCCCATACCTGCTCGAATACCTCCTATAAGCTGATGAATGGTATCAGACAAAGGCCCTTTATACGGCATACGACCTTCAATGCCTTCAGGTACAAGTTTCTTTTCATCTTCTTGGAAGTAACGATCTTTTGAACCTTTTTCCATCGCGGCAACTGAACCCATTCCACGGTATACTTTAAAACGACGTCCCTGGAAGATCTCAGACTCCCCTGGGCTCTCGGTAGTACCTGCAAGCAGGCTTCCAAGCATAACCGCATGGCCACCAGCAGCCAATGCTTTGACAATATCGCCAGAATATTTAATTCCACCATCGGCAATAATGGTCTTGCCATATTTACGCGCAACTGTTGCGCATTCATAGATAGCAGTGATTTGTGGTACACCAACACCTGCAACTACACGGGTAGTACAAATAGAACCAGGACCAATACCAACCTTCACTACGTCAGCACCTGCTTCGTACAGTGCTTCAGTTGCTTCTGCCGTTGCTACGTTTCCTGCAACAATTGCAAGGTCCGGATAGTTTCTACGGATCTCTTTGACTGTGTCAATAACACCCTTAGAGTGGCCGTGTGCCGTATCAATGACTATTAGGTCAACTTCCGCCTGTACAAGCTTCTCAATGCGTGTAGACGTGTCTACGGTGACTCCTACAGCCGCGCCGACAAGTAAGCGCCCAGCCTTATCTTTTGCTGCATTAGGAAACTCAATAACCTTCTCGATGTCTTTGATTGTAATTAATCCATTAAGAATACCTTTATCATCTACAATCGGAAGCTTTTCGATTTTATATTGCTGTAGCATTTTCTCTGCATCTTCTAGTGTAGTTCCAACAGGAGCCGTCACCAAGTTTTCTTTCGTCATGACTTCATCAATGATAATGGAATAATCCTGAATGAATCTCAGATCACGGTTCGTCAAAATACCAACCAGTTTCTTCTCTTCCATGTTGTTAACAATTGGGACACCTGAGATACGATATTTACCCATTAAATGCTCCGCGTCAAATACTTGGTGTTCCGGTGTTAGGAAAAATGGATTTTTAATAACTCCATTCTCAGAACGTTTAACCGTAACAACTTGCTCAGCTTGTTCTTCAATACTCATATTTTTATGAATAATACCTATTCCACCCTGACGAGCCATAGATATCGCCATCTTAGATTCCGTTACTGTATCCATACCTGCACTGATGATAGGTATATTCAACTTAATACTATCCGTTAAGTTCACAGACAGCGAAACGGCCTTTGGCAATACTTCAGACGCAGCCGGCACCAATAATACATCATCAAACGTCAGACCTTCACGAGAAAACTTTGATTCCCACATTAACTTTCTTCCTCCTAAAATTACTATTGTCTATTCAGATTATTAAAAGGTTATCAGCGTCAATGAGACGTGTCAAGATAGAAGTTTATAAACTGGCCATTACATCTACTTGTCAAATATTTTATTGAGTGACTTTTGCATCTTAAGTGGATTGGTCTGTGGTGCAAAACGATCAACTACTTTTCCGTTTGAATCAATTAAGAACTTCGTGAAGTTCCATTTGATACCTTCTGTTAATACTCCCTTTTGCTGTTCTGCAAGATACGTAAATAAAGGTGCTGCTTCATCACCTTTTACATCTACCTTGGCAAACATAGGGAACGTCACGCCATAATTCAATTGGCAGAAATTCATCGTCTCTTCAATATCATCAAATTCCTGATTATTAAAATTATCCGATGGGAAGCCCAATACAACCAGCCCTTGATCCTTATATTCTTCATACAGTTGTTGCAGTTCTTTAAATTGTTTTGTGAAGCCGCATTTACTAGCAGTATTGACAATGATCATTGGATTCCCTTCAAATTCTTTTAGAGATTTCTTTTCTCCATCAGTAGTTTCCACTGTGAAATCATAAACTGTCGTCATGCAGTATCGCCTCTTTTCTTTAGTATATTTTACCCGACTATTGAATGAATACCTAGTATCTTGTTTACTAGTAAGATTTTAGAGTATTGAAGATAGGAATATAGAGGCATTTGCAGACGAGATGGAAGCTCAATGTGGAAGCTGGGTTTTAATAGGGCGGATAAACAGAGCGATAGAGCGTTTAGCGTGAGTCATTGAGCGGGTAAGCAAGACGATAGTGCACATGGCATGCTTAATTGAGCGGGTAAGCGAGACAATAGAGCGCTTACCAAGATTTATTGCGCAACTAACCAAAATCTACAATCACTCGACTCTAAACTTAGTTCATATTTATAATTAAACACAAAAAAGCCACTCCCCAAAGGGAATGGCTTCGCATGCCTAGCAACGTCCTACTCTCACAGGGGGAAACCCCCAACTACCATCGGCGCTGAAGAGCTTAACTTCCGTGTTCGGTATGGGAACG
>NZ_PDYQ01000012.1:0-6825 GCF_002743135.1 Sporosarcina sp. P18a
AAATGTTGTTTCGGCAAACTTTAAATAATAGTATCATAAACTGTACACTTGTTGACACCGATAAGAAACCCCTGTACTATAGGATTTAGATAGTATCAAAAAGTCGTATCAAATAGATATCGATAAAAAGGGGGAAATACATAATGATTTATGGCTATGCAAGGGTAAGTACCAACAAACAGGAACTAGATATCCAAGTAAATACTTTAAAAGAAAAAGGTGCTACCAAGATTTATAAGGAAAAGATAAGCGGTAGTGCTAAAGCAGATAGAAAAGAATTAAACAAGCTATTAAAGGAAATCAAGGCTGGTGACACGCTGGTAGTGACTAAGGCAGACCGCATTGCACGTTCTTTAACGCAGTTGGAAAAGTTTGTGCTAGACCTCACTAGTAGAGGGGTAACGGTACACATCATTAACATGGGATTATTTACAGCGGAATCAATGGAAAATGCTATAACAAAACTGTTGTTTCAGGTATTAGGTTCATTTGCTGAATTTGAAAGAAACATGATTCTTGAAAGAACTCAGGAGGGCATTAAGAACGCTAGGGATAATGGTGTTAAGTTTGGTAGGAAATCTAAAAAGTATGAGATTGAAGGGGCGTTACTGCACGCTATCGAAGAAGTAGAGGTCGGTAAAATGTCACAACCGGAGGCAGCTGAATTTGCTGGCTGCAGCGTGGCCACTTTCAAAAGACGGTTAAAAGAATATAGAAAACAAAAATAAAGGGGGACATTATTGTCCTCTTTTTTATTTGGAACGTAGTTGTGCATCCATAATATGGAATTAGAGTTCGTGCATTGGTATGACTAGGGTTGTGGAGAAAAAAGGTTTAGAGACCGCACAACTATGCAAGGCAGCCAAGCGGTTTTTCTAGTTATTTCAGTACGTTCTGTCAGGTGCTTTTTCCCACTTTATTTTACGTTATCTTACTTCCTTCTACTTCATTTTATTGTTGTATAGAGAAGGAAATATGCTATCATAAAGTTGACCTATGAAACCAATAGGTCGTAAAACAGAGTGGTTTTTTAAAAAACCAAGGAGGATCTGAGACCTTAGGCTGTGGGAAGTTAAGGTGTCAGAAAATATTCAATGGCTAACCAACATTAACAACAGCAACACCTCCTTAGCATTTTTATTAGTTAAATTACACACTATTCGTGAGAAGTAAGTTAAGTAAGAAAAAAACCTTGGGCGTGGGAACCCAGGTTTTTTTTCGTTTATAGGTTTATGTTTGGCATTTGTTGTTAACAGTTGTAGTAAGCATAACCATAGAGAGAGGTGAGTGGGAAAAGGCTTTGACGATCTGTTTAAAGTCCGAGTGCTGGGAACACAACCTAGTTCACCTCCGCTATACCGTGGCTTATGCGACTGGAAACGTGGGAATTATTTGTTCATTAGGACGCGGAGGATTAGCCAGCAAAGATTTCCGATTGAAACGCACCAATCGAGAACCTTTCGGCCCTTACCCTCGTATGTGCTAATGAACTTTAGCATTTTCTGTAAAAGCTTCATTACACATGACCTCTATTCGTGAGAAGTAAGAGATCGCCCTGGGACAATATTATTATAGCAGTAAATAAGTTGAAATAAACCCACTTACATTCTAAGTCTCTCTTTTTAAAAAAGAGGAGGCTTTTTTAATTTAGGAGATAATATTGCACCAAGAATTATGACTAGAATTTTTATGAATGGCATAAACAATTTAATATTTTTGTTGCTATGCTAGTTTGTTAGAGGTAAAATTGTCAGTAATTAAACGCGGACGTAAAAAAAGAACCTCAACTGTCTAAGTGGTGTTGGAATCACCCTTAAACCGTTCCCCCTATTCGTGGTAGGGAAAACAACCTGTCGAAGTTCTTGTTAACTTAACTTAAGTTATTCCCTCTTATTGTAGGATATAACTCAATTGTTTTCAAGAAAAAAATTGCTATTTCTTTAATTAGCACATTTAAAAGGCACTGTTTCCCCTTAGATTATCGGGAAAAGTGTCTTTTTTGTGGCCTAAAAGGAGAATATAAACCATGACAGTATTAGTGGCTGATAGCATAGAAAAATTTAAAGAGTACAGTAATTTCAGGGACTTAAAAGACTTCAATAACAATATAGAAATGTTTCTCGCTGAACATAAAGCAGAGTTTACAAAATCTGAATACATGCTGTTCAGACGTTTAACAAAGTATTGTGCAAAGGTTGCTGGTGTAGCTAATGCTAGTATTAAGACACTATTAGCTGGGGCTAAACTGAAAGATTTTATTTTAGGGGCTAGTGAGAGTACATTCCATCGCATGAAAAGAAAGGCTATAAAGCTGGGGATCTTAGAGGTTCATACTGTAATTAGAAAAAATGAATCTCAATCCAGTAATTTATGGGTATTTAAGCGATTTAGCAGCAAGCCGGTAACTGCAGATAATTGTGTCAAAAAAGAATATAGTGACACCCCCCAAACAGAAGGCGAACAGGTAGAAGTCGCACCACAACAACAGAAAGTTTTTAAGCAATTGACACCCCTTAAAACTAGAGTTATATCTAAAACTAAACTTATAAATAATATAAAGACACGTATACAGGACGTACCTGAAATCAACCAGCAGTTAGATTATTCTTTTGTTCCTGAATACATACCAAAAGAGTTTACCAATACTGTAAAACCATTCTTTGACAGTGCTGATGCTATTGTAAAGCTATGGCATTCATCTACTACAGCAGTAAAGAGAACGGCTGGTTTAGAATTCCCTGAAATAGCTATAGATATTATCATTAGGGCCTTCAAAGAGACCGTGTACCAATACAAAAAGAGAAAAATACGTAAAGAATTTAACGGCTATTACTACGGGGTGCTTTGCAATAAATTAAAATACCGGCTGCAAGAATTAACCCCAGCAGTTGAATCAAAATACTTTTACAACTGGCTTGAGATTAGAGATTAACGAAATCTCAGCTAGTCTCTTAAGCATGAAAAAAGCCCCTGAAGATCCAGTAAAGGATGATCAGGGGAAAGTATCTAACATCACGTTGCTACGGCACAATGTGTTATTGAGTTAACTTCTATCGTTACACAATTCTACATCTGTGTTAGATACTACAATTTTATTTTACTGCATTACTACAATGATTAGCTTACGCCACTTCATTCGTACCTCATTCAGTGTAATTTCTAAAGGGATTAACTACTATTACTCCTATGATAGAGGTCTAGTAGAATTATTTATTTGTGATCTGTTTAGGTTGTGCTGGAAGCACCAGCGTTAGCTGTATGAGGTTTTATTATCTTTAGGTTTCTTAAGTAATAGTTTGCGAACCACTAGGTGATTACAGGGCTTTTAAAGGCACAATTCTAGGGACTAACTCAATCCCTTGCTATGACTGGCCTCAGAATTGACTGACTTTTAAAGAGTACCTGTGAGGATCAGAAGCATGTATCTGTGATGCCGACATAGAGGGTTAATCCCTGATTCGGGGATTATTAAAATGCGAATCCTGGCCATGTAGTATTAAAGATATTGCTGCAGCTGTATTCGTGCTGCTTATTAGTCACATCCTTATGTGATTTGGAAAGCTGGCTACTGTAGTAAATGGTGGTATGGTAGCATGTGAGAATAAGAAACCCTATAATACAGTGGTTTACAGGATGTGGTGGATTGGTGCATGATGATAATAAAAAAGTGATGGCAGGCGGTGATAATATGGCAGAATGGCTGACTATTCCCCAACTAGCGGAGAGATCAAAAATAGCAGAAAGTACCGTCCGAAGATATTTAAGTACTTTCTGCTATTTCTTTAACGATAAAGGTGGTAAGCGGTCTAAACGATATGATAGTAAGGCTGTTGAAGTACTAAAACGCATAAGAAAATTGTTTGGGGATGGCAAGGAATCCAGTGAGGTACGTAGGATACTATCTCAGGAGTTCAGCATGACAGTTGATGGTGATAGTAGTGAAGATGATAGTGATAATAAGACGGAAAACATTGATTTGCCAGCGTTAACAACCTCTCAGGACGTGGTGGTTATACGTGAGTTACTAGAAGAACAGCGAGATTTCAACAAGACTTTGCTAAATATTCTGCACCAGCAAGAGACCCGCATTCAGCTGATGGAAGAAATGCAGAATTCTAAAGTAGCAGCAACTACTGAAGCAATAGAAAATACAGAAGAAGACGGGCCGGAAACAAAAGAACCGGAAAAGAAGTCTTTCTTTCAACGGCTTTTTAAATAAGAAAGGAGATTCAATTGAAAAAAGTAACTGTGGTTTATGAGGATTATGACAAGGTAAGTCAGAAAACATTGCATAGGGAACAGCAAGGCTGGCAGATCAATTCACGCCTTATCATGGAATTAGATAGTGAGGGTCCGTTCTTTTCGTCTTATCCTGAGGACATAACAGGCGATGCAGTGGAATCTGAGGCCGCTGCAGCTACTTTTGCAGTCACGATACCCATTGATGCCGGAAAAGCATTAGCAGCCTTAGATGCGGATTCTGTGGCCTCTATGACAATAGCAGAATTAGGTGTATTTCTAACTGAACATAGTAAGAAATCTGAACGCTAAAAAATAGCGTTCTTTTTTATGTCCTAAAATTCGACTTTGCTGCAAGTACCTCTATGTAATCCAAAAGGAAGGAGGGAAATGATCATGGCAGAATTTAACCCTGAATTGATTAGGGCATTAGCAAACGGAGATAAGGAAGCACAACAATTAACTGCAGACTTACCAGCGTCACAAAAAATTACATTGGGAATATTGGTGAATAATCTGCGGGATAAAGAAAATATTGTCCCTGTTAATAGTGGGATGTCTATCTATGCAGAACAGGAAAGCAGATCTATTGATTATGAAGGAATTGGAGATGCGATGGCTGCAAGGATGAAGGCAGAAAGCGATGCAGCGGAAAAGAAAGAGAAAGTACGTGAGGAATGGATAAAAAAAGTAGCTGAGAAGGAAGTAGCACGGGCTAGGGCTGGATTAAAGCGTTCGGATCGTTAATTCAATAAAACTAAACTATATAAAAAGGATGGATAGACAATGTTAAATGATTTATTTTATGGTATGCGTGATGTGAAACATGAATATAAAGAGGCTGGCGTTACAGCTACTATGACAGGCGAGGCCATTCACTTACTTACAGCTAGACAATGTAATGTGCGTGTAGATGTTGAGGGAATGACTGGTAATGCTACTTTATCAATTAAATTTGAAGAATCTAATGATGGTATTACTTTTAATGAAATTGGTACTTTTCCTATTCCGGATCAACATCATGGCGTATTATTCGCTAAGTTTAAAGAGTATGTGCGGTACCAGCTACTAGTTAGCGGTACGGATCCTAACATGGATATTTCAATTAAATTTTAAAGTATCTACTGAAAAAATGGCCGTTAGCTTAATTGCTGGCGGTCTTTTTATTTTATCTTGGAAAGGATGGTTATAGGATGGCCAGACGAAAGAAGAAGCAGAAACAGAGGTACAAACGACAGCTGAGGAAGCACCAGCAGCGAATGGAAAAAAGTAATGAAATTGAACCGATAATTGAAAGATGTTTGCCCCCTTACAAAGAACATTTTATTGATATTAGTAAAAAGGGGTATGAGGAACGTAACCAGTCCTATCCCTCTTTTTTTGTCTAATATTCCCCGTTATCATCTCCATGAAAAGCCTCATAATTAAGTTTTGTTATTTCTTCTTTAGTAGGCTGTTTTCTCCCGAAATGTTTTACAGCTAAGATTTTTAATAGCTTAATACGTTCCCCATTTTCCATTTCATCCATTGCCTTTAAAATTTGTTCGGCAGTCATCATGTTCAATTCCCCCTAAAAAAACCTGAAAAATTGCTGCAAAATTTTTTATATGGCTTTTAGCTATCAATTATATTGAAAAACTGGAATACCTCCCCCTCCGATAAACCTTCTAAAACGCGATTAGTGGAGGATTATCCATGAAATCAAATCTAATAGCGTCTGACAGCCCCAAAAAGTTTTCAACCCGATGCTTGTGCATTTTATATAGCAGACGGACGGTATGGGAACACCTGTTCCCTGTGGGTACCCTTATGCGAACATACGTGCTATTATCGGCTGCTGAGGTGGTTCTGTTTGATCGTTCTGAGTAGCTGCTGGCGTGGGTACATATGATAGGCACTTATGATAGGGCATAGGGCTAGTAGTACCGTGCTTGCCTACATCCAATCAATAGTGTTGATTATTGATAGTGTGCTGGTGGTACTGGTGGATGTGTGCGAGTGCTTGCCTATGTGTGGTGCAGTGTGCCTTGCCTGTCTCTGCTGCTGCTTGCCTTGCTGTGCCTTGCCTGTGTGTCGCTGGTGACGTGCTGGCATGTGGTTGTGCCATTGCCTATGCTGCTACTGTATGGGCTGGTGTGTGTGGTGCTGTAGGCTGGTAGTGTATGCTGCTATCTATATAAGAAAACGTGTAAAGAAATCTCGCTTATTCTAAGTGATCCTATCCCTAAAGAAAGTGAGGGCCACGTCTCCTATATAAAGAAATGCCTATAAATCTGTTACTGAAGGTACTACTCTTTTCATTGCTGCTTGTTTAATTAGATCCAATTCACCGTGCATAGCTTTAGACAAAATTCCCTTTTCAATGTTCTGGTTAATATGATAATAAAGTTTCACTAATGTTACTAATGGTGCTTTATCATAGGCCGAATAACCTTTATCTACCAATAGTACTTTCACCCTTTTTTACTTTATTATACGGAATATTAAATCTTTGTACAGGGGTAAAATATGGAAATGTTGTTTCGGCAAACTTTAAATAATAGTATCATAAACTGTACACTTGTTGACACCGATAAGAAACCCCTG
>NZ_PDYQ01000013.1:0-5262 GCF_002743135.1 Sporosarcina sp. P18a
ATGTGAATTCTACTAGTCTTAATCATGTTATAATTACCATAACCTTGCAAACAAATTAGAAAATCAGAAAGCGGGCGATTATTCTGTTTACGATCAAAAATTTTGAAGACAACGAGAATGTAAAAGTCAGGGAGGAGCTAGGCCCTTTTAAAGTAGTAGAGTTTCAAAGAGAATTAAGTATCAATCATGCTACGGCCCAATCGGCATATTATGCTTCTGAAATGAATGTAAGAAGAAGACAGCTAGTTTGCGATGTCAGTCAATCAAACATTACGATTCAGGCAGGGGCCATGCAATGGATAGCCGGAGATGTGAAAGCGACGACTGGGCTCAAGGGAGTAGGAGACTTTATTGGAAAAGCGATTAGGGGCAAAGTAACCAAAGAATCGGCCATCAAACCTGAGTACACGGGAACCGGTACACTTGTTTTAGAACCAACGTACAAGCATATTTTACTACTGGATCTCGACGAGTGGGATCAGTCACTCATCATTGAAGACGGACTCTTTTTAGCTTGTGATTCAGGATTAAAACATAAGGCCATAATGCGCTCAAATCTTTCTTCTGCTGCATTGGGCGGGGAAGGTCTTTTCAATTTGGGACTTACTGGGCAAGGAACGATTGCACTGGAATCTTCCGTATCGAGAGAGGAACTTATAGAAATCGAGTTAGAAAATGATGAGTTGAAAATCGATGGAAATATGGCGATTGCTTGGTCAGGGGGTTTAGAATTTACTGTCGAGCGCTCTGGAAAAACACTTATGGGTTCGGCGGCTTCAGGCGAAGGATTGGTAAATGTCTACCGCGGAACAGGAAAAGTATTAATGGCGCCGTTCCTTCAATAAATTCGGAATACGGGATTCTATTAAAATAAGGTACTTGTGCAAGAAGCAAACATGAAGGTGTAAACCATCATGAACGTTTCACGCGCAGGTATTTTTAATTTCAAGGAATATGTTAGGATAAAGTAAAAATGGAAGGGGAGTTTGAATTGAAAAAGATAAATCGTGCATTGGGATCGTTTGTTATTCTTGGGCTATTGTTAGCGAGTTGCGGAACGGATGACGAAAAAACGAAGCAGGTCGATTCACCAGTGCAAAAAGTCGAGCCGGCACAAGACAATGAGTCAAAAGTCGAAGTAATGGAACGCCGACCAATGGTCAACGAATTCAATGAAGAAACCGATGACCTTGAAGAAGCATTCTTCTCGGAATATTCAAGCGTAAAAAGTTTCGTTGAAGACTCCGTAAATAGCATGAAAGAGGGATCTGACTATCGAAAGAAATTTGCGCACGCTGAACATTTTCTTGCTGAATCGACAATTACATATATTGGATATTTCCACAATGAAATTGAAGAACTTGGAATGACTGAAGACTTCGAAGAACTGCAGACGGCCGCAGCGGAATTAGTTGAAAAGTTTGGGACAAGCGGCGAACATCTTGAAGGGTATGAAACGAAGTATATTGAATTCGAAAATAAAATGAAGGACGTCTATTCAAAAATGTAAACAGACGTTCTTTTTAAAATAAGTTACTTGTGTGAGAAACAAACGTGAATGTTTAACCATTCATGAAAGTTTCGCGCACAGGTACCTTTTAATTTTTTTAAAAGACCTTCGAAAAAATTGAAACTTTTTCCTGATTTCTCCGTCTGTACGACAAATCGACATACAGAGCAATGATTGGGAGGTTAGCAAATTTGAAGAAGAAAATTATAACGATGTTTGGCGCATTGGTGCTGACGTGCAGTTCTTCGGTTGCTGGCTATGCCGCTGGAGAACAAATATTTTCTGATGTGCCGGCGAGCAAGCATTTTGCGCAGGCGGTGAATGAACTGGCGGAACGGCATGTCATTGGCGGCTATCCAGATGGAACATTTAAGCCCGGCAATCCAGTGACACGCGGACAGGCTGCTGCAATTATTGTGAAACTGACAGGCATAGACACTTCAAACGTGAAAGATTCGCATTTCAAGGATGTGGCAAAAACAAACGGTTCTTATCAGGCAATTGCCGCACTGGCGCAGGCAAATGTCATTGGCGGTTATGAAGATGGCCGGTTTGGTCCGAATGATCCAGTGAAACGGGGACAGCTCGCTTCTATTCTTGTAAAAGCATTCGATTTACCGCGTTATGATTTCTACGGAATGAAAAATCCTTTTAAAGACGTCGCGGGCAACCAGTCTCACAGTGCCAGCATTTTGATACTTCACCGGTTTGGAATTGCGGGCGGCATTGCGCCGGACCGTTTTGGTGTGAATCAGCCCGTGACGAGAGGGCAAGCAGCCAAGATGATGAAAGCAACAGAAGATGAAAAACCTGCGATGGTTTCATTTAAACCAGAAGAGCTTGGGATGGACGGAATATATTCAGTGATTTGGAAAGAGGATCAGGACGTGTACGAGTCAATTGTCACTCGCGACACAGCGTATGGACCGGGTAGACTGCAACTTATAGCACTGAAAGAAGGAACTGCGACACTGAATGTCAGCGGATATAACGGGGACTCGCCGATGAATGAAGATGAGGAGATCTACCGGAAATATTATGTGCATGTAAAAAAAACAGCTGACGTACTGAAGCTATCGATTGAGCAAACAGATGATTACTTGCCGACAGAGGCGCCGTTGGAATTGTCTAAAGCTGAGAAAGTCAAGAAAGTCAGACTGTATTCAGCAACTGATAAATTGCTAGAGGGTGACGCATCTCTCCATATATGCAAAGAAGATCAAAAGACTTGTATAACGATTCGCCAGCCGGGCAACTATTATGCCGTTGCTCAATTGTCGAGCGGTAAAGAAATCCGCTATGCGATTCATGTGAAAGAGCCGGAGCATGCTTATTTTCATTACGACATAGATGTGTTGAGAGAGCGTCCGTCTTATACATTCAACGTTGAAGAGCTGTTTGAAAAGAATGGGTATTATGATAAGAAAGCAGCACGGAATATCGGGAAGCACACTATCGTTACGAAAAATGCAGAAAACATTGCAACAATTAAAAGAGATCTCCACACGAATGTATTTCATGTGACAGCTAAGAAGGTCGGTACAGTTGAAGTAGAGTTTGAAAATTCCGTTTATTTTACGGGTGAAGTGGGCGACGGGGTGTCAGGTATGATCACTGGCATGGAAATAAAGGTCCGTGATCTGAATGGTTTGATTCATGTTTCCGCTTCACAAATATATGAACTTAATTATTGATGATATAGAAGGATGGGCAGTGAAGGAGAATATAAGGGATATCGCATGAGGGGGAACTCTTGTGTGATATCCCTTGTTTTAATTGAAAAGAGAAGAAGGAAGCGGTGTGTGGTTGAGAAACACGCGTTACTATATATTATAAATAAGGTACCTGTACGCGAAACAAACGTGAATGTGTAAACAAACATGAAGGTTTTATGCACAAGTTCCTTTATCAAAACGACAATAAAATCTTTGAAACTATTTCCGGATTCCTGCGTCTGTACGGTGTTACATAGACGGGAAAGGAAGATGTGAAATGAAAAAGATGATGATGGCGTTACTGAGTGCAATCGTGTTGGCTTGTGGTCTGCCTTTATCGGCGGGAGCGGCAAGCAGTCAACCGTTCAAGGATGTCTCGCCGAAGCAGCCATACGCGAAAGCGGTGAACGACTTGGCGGCACGCGATATTATTGGCGGTTATCCGGATGGTGCGTTCAAGCCGGGGAATCCGATTACGAGAGGGCAGGCCGCTTCCATTATTGCGAAGATGCTAAAATTGGATACGACGAACGTCAAAAATCCCGGGTTTACAGATGTCTCAACGAAAAATGGGCATTACCCTGCAATTGCAGCGCTGGCTGAAGCGAATGTGATTGGTGGCTATCAGGACGGCCGTTACGGTCCGAATGATCCGGTGAAACGGGGGCAGTTTGCTTCAATCATCGTGAAAGCGTTCGATTTGCCGCGATATTATTTCTACGATACGAAAAATCCGTTTAAGGATGTCGTGGAATATCAATCGCATGGTACGAATGTTCTCATCCTGTACCGTCTTGGAATTACTTCAGGTACGTCTCCTGACAGATTCAGCATCAATGCGCAGATTACGCGCAGCCAAGCAGCTGTATTATTGACGAAAACCGAGAAATCGAAGCCTACGATGGTTACGGTGCGGGCGGATGAACTAGGGTTCGATAGGATAAGTGTTCGTTCGGAATCGGGTGGCATCTATCAAGATCTTGATAATAAAAATGAATTGTTTCAAGTAATCTACACGTATGGAAAAGATCCATCAACAGACGGGCGGGTTCAATTGATTCCGCTGAAAGAAGGAAAGGGCATTCTCGCTTTACACGGATGGAAAGGCTCGCAGCAAGAAATTAAAAAGTATTACGTACAAGTGAAAAAAGTGAATGGGGAATTGCGGCTGACGCTTGAGAAAACGAATGATTATTTGCCGACTGCAGCGATCTTCGACATGCCTACAGCGGAAAAGATTACTAGTGTCAGCATTTATACAGTGGACGGTGCTTTGGTGTCCGATGATGCTACATTCGGTACGTACCAATATCCTACCCGCAAGTATATTGTGATCGACAAACCAGGTGACTACATTGCAACTGTGCGTTTTGCGAATGGAAAAGATGTACGGTTCGCAATTGAGGCAAAGATACCGAAAGATGGGTCATTTTATTATGACACTGAGGTGTTGCAAGAACAGCCTTCGCTTACTTATGATGTAGCGTCGTCGTACGATGGATATTATACCTATGACAAAAAAGCCGCGAATAATATAGGGAAGCACACGATACTCACTGAAAACGCCGAAGCTATAGCAACAGTAGAGCGGGAGCCGGGTACGGGCATATTCCATATTACAGCGAAAAGCGTAGGCACAATTGATATGGAATTTGAAAATGACGTCTATTGGATGATTGGCCAGCCGGGTGACGCGACGTCAGGCATAGATAGAGGGAGAACGATCCATGTAAAAGAAATGTATGGCATAGTGAATGTGTCTGTACGCTCTATTTTTGACATAAATCCCGATATGTAACGGTCACAATCGGTGCAATGGATATTACTGATTTTAAGTGAAGGTACCTGTGTTCGAAACAAACGTGAATGTGTAAAAAATAATGAAAATTTCACACACAGGTACCTTTCATCAATGTATAAGAAATGTGAATTCTACTAGTCTTAATCATGTTATAATTACCATAACCTTGCAAACAAATTAGAAAATCAGAAAGCGGGCGATTATTCTGTTTACGATCAAAAATTTTGAAGACAACG
>NZ_PDYQ01000014.1:0-4493 GCF_002743135.1 Sporosarcina sp. P18a
GGCCCCATGTATGTCCAAATAATGCCACTTACTTCTCTTGTCGGATAGCTTTTTAATTGAACGGATTCCCTAAACTTCCCATCCGTTGGCTCTGACGGAATCTCCGTGCACTCCCCGTCTGTATTGAACTTCCAACCATGATACATGCACCTTAGGCCACAACCGTCATTAATTCCATAATAAAGTGAGGTCCCGCGGTGCGGACAGCGCTCATCAACTAGGCCTACTTTTCCTTCCGTATCGCGAAATGCGACTAGGTCCTCCCCCAACAACTTCACGCGTTGCGGCTTCCCATCACTAATCAACTCTTCTGTTTGAAGGGCTGGAATCCAATATCTCCTAAATACATCGCCCATCGGCGTGCCTGCATCGGTCTGAGTTAGTAACTGATTATCTTCTGGTGTTAACATTCAAATTCCCCCTAATATAATAATAGATTCTCCGTTCGGACATAATTCATTTATTCAATAAATGCTGTTCACAACTACTTCTTGAGTATTCCATTTACCCATGATTATACAGATGATAGCGTTTTCATTTCGTGAGATAAATTGATTAGCATAAGTATCATTGAAGTCTACCCATAACTTCTATCTTATTTTTGTTATATTAACCAATAACCTTCACACATTCCTTTTAAAGTACGACTCCACGGATTATCAATTTATCTAACAGATGGTTTTATATGTTGAGTACTTCTATTAAATGAATCCCTTTATTGGTTGCACGCCCAAAAGTACCGATCCCGCTCCATCGTACATACTTTCGTTGAGGAACGCGTGTTGGGTAACAACCATTGCATCTCGTAGATGTCGTTGCAACGGATGTCCGTCATAAATGGCCGAAGTACCTGCAAGTAAGTAAGCAGTTTGTACAGCGCTTGCACCCTCTCGCGCAGCTTGTGCCGCCGCTAGACGTAGCATACTTGTTTGATCAGCTGAGACACCTTCACCTTTAAGGATTGATTCCCAAGCAGATTCGGTAGTTTCATAGAAAAAGGCACGCGCCGATCTAAGCTTGGCTTCCGCTTTTGCAACAGAAATCCGTACATAAGCCCGATCAGCCATTTTAGGTGCACCTGTGATACCAGAACGACCTGCCATCAAAGAAATTTCATTTAGCGCAGCACGTGCCACTCCAAGATTGACCACTGCCAGCACCTGTGCTGCATAGGCAATCGATGGGTATTGCGAGATTGGTTCTTCAATTGTAGGAGTACCCCCACGTACAAACGTCCATTCATCAGGAACGAAGACATCTTTCACGAGCAGATCATGACTCCCCGTGCCACGCATCCCGATAACTTCCCAGTTTTCAATAATTTCTACATCTTCAGGTTTTAGAACAGCAGTTAATGGTTTACCACCTTCACCTGTACCAATACCGACACCAAGAATGTCTGCTCCCTTACATCCACTTGCAAACTTCCAAAGACCGTTAACAATCCATCCACCACTTACTCTCTCCGCAGGCTGAACTGGAAACAAACCACCCGCGAAGGCCACATCCGGACCATTTGCGTAAAGTTTTGCAAGAGTTTCTTCTGGCAGAGCTGCAAGGTATACAGCAGCAGATCCAAAGCTCGCTACCCATCCAGCTGAACCGTCAGCTTCAGAGATACTTTCAATTAACTTAAGGAATTCCATTGGCGAACTACCATCTCCACCAAAACACTGAGGCGTATGAGCGCGATAAACACCCATTTTTTTCAGTTGCGCAATCATATCCTTTGGCACATGTCGCTTCTTTTCAAATTCATCACGTCGAGCACGAACTTCTGTTAACACCTGATCAAACCGATTTTTATTTTGGCTTTGTAATTGCTTAATCATAATTTCTACCTCCCTATAACTTATTGTTTTACGTTACAATATTTGAATTTCCCTATTAGTAATCTAGATGATCATCTATTTGGGAGATATCAATACTTAACTAATCTATAGACTCGAAAAATGAGTTACATCGAATAAAATCCTACCTTTTACCCACAACCCAAAATTAATTAAAAGTTGGCTTTAGGTATTTTATCTATTATCATATTAAAGCATTTGCAATATTTAAACTACTACCCATTAGGTTGGAAAATATATAGTATTCTGTTCTATTAGTACACAAAATTAAATTGCATTAATATAACTAAAAAAGTGTCTGTCATCACGAAATGATTTTCGGTACCGTCATGATGATACTAAAAATCGATACTAGGATTCTAGACACATTCACACTAAATCTATAATAAATCTAGAAATACCTGCCGCTCATTATAAAAAAGAATTAACTACCTTCTATAATTTATCTCGAAACCTTCTAAACTCCACAAAGCCAACTAACGTCAAACAGTACTTAAAATGTAGAGATCATTTCTTCATTCATAATTTATAATCTATTATTACCGTTAGTTATGCCTTTAAGCGTTCTACCAATTGGAGAAGCTCGTCATTTGGTCCATTAAATAAAATCATGCGCCCACCTTCAAGCGTCGGTTGAGGTTCATTAGAATTGAAAATAATCCCATGCTCCTTGAAATATTTAATAGACTTATCAATATCTTCAACTGTAAAAGCAAGATGATTGACGATTCCACTTTGATTGTATTGTCCTACCGTATCAATGTCTCTGATTAATTCTATTTCTGTATCTGGATGTGATTTCACATATAAAAACGCCATTTCCCGACTTGAATTTTCTCCTCTTAAACGTACTTTACAACCAAATACCTTCGAGTAAAATGCAATAGATTCTTCCATGTCTTTCACAACAATAGCTATATGTTCTATTTTAGTAATCATCAATGGCTCTCTCCTTTGGTTAACTTAAAAACCCAACGCCTTGTATAAATTCTTGATTTGTAAGTAGAATTACACTCAAAAAAAATTAATCAAATCGAGATGTATCTCGTTTCGATTAATTTTTTCTCGTTGCTTCAATTAAAGTGAAACAGAAACTATCTTATCTTCACTCTCACCCATTACACTTGTGCTGTGCGGTGCTTGTACTTTTGAGCTAGGATCAATATAAACTTTTGCATTACCAACAGCTGTAGGTGCTTCACCAAAACCAGTTGCAATAAGCTTTACTTTTCCTTCATATGTACAAATATCCCCAGCCGCATAAATCCCGGCAATATTTGTCTCCATTTTCGAATTAACAACTATGCTATTCTTCTCAATTTCCAGTTCCCAATCTTTTATTGAGCCAAGAGAGGAAATAAAACCATAGTTTACGATTACATCATCAACTTCAATGCTCTTTGTCTCTTCACCTTTCACATGCTCAAGAATGACATGTTCAATATGATCTTCTCCAATAAACTCTAGCGGTACATAAGGAGTCATAACTTTCACTTTGGAGTTTTTAAGCAATTCCACGCTATGTTCATGTGCACGAAATTTATCACGTCTATGGATGAGTGTTACCTCATCAGCTATTGGTTCAAGCATAAGTGCCCAATCAACTGCTGAATCTCCCCCTCCAAACAACTGAACTTTCTTTCCGGCGAACTTCTGCATATCACTAACGAAGTAATGCAGATTCTTCCCTTCAAATTTATCAGCCGTTTCTAATGTAAGCTTTCTTGGATTAAACGCACCATTTCCTGCTGTTATAATAATAGTTTTTGAGAAGTGTTCTGCGCTATTTGTTGTTATCTTAAAAATACCATCAAGCTGTTTTTCTAATTTTTCAACCCCCTCATCCAAAGCAACCACTGGATTAAATTGATTCATTTGCTCCGTTAAGTTATCAATCAACTTTTGACCGGTAATCTTCGGAAAACCTGCTACATCATAAATATACTTTTCAGGATATAGCGCAGAAAGTTGACCGCCAAGTTGTGGTAAGCTTTCAATAACCTTTACTCGCGCTTGACGGAGACCAGCATAAAATGCTGTAAATAACCCAACTGGTCCTCCCCCAATAATCGTAATATCGAAAACTTCATCTTCCACGTTCATCTAACCCACTCCGTCCATTATTGTCTATCTATAAGTATAGAAACTATATGTTTCTAGCACTTGTCGCTCACTTTAAAATGATGCGTTTCTTTAGTGCATCTTCTATTTCTTACTCATTTTGATCTATTAACATTACATAGCTTCGCTAAATTTTAGTGCATTTCCATGGAATGGTTCATCTGAAATTTTGATTGAATCGCTTGGGCATCCCTCATATGCATCTTCTAAATCATCATGCAACTCCGCTGGCACTTCTACCATTCCTTCGTTTTGATCTATTGTCACGTAGGATATACCATCATCGGTATGATCATATATATCAGGTGCGACTCCACTACATGCTCCACAGGCTATGCAAGTGTCTTGATCAACAATTGTATATTTCGTCATTGTTTACACTCCTTATCGGCAAACTTGATAAGCCTAAAATTATATGTGCTTTGCTAATTTTCTATCATAGCTCAACAGGTTGTTTTTTCTTTTCAAATTGTTCTTTTAGTGGGAATGCTTCCTGCCACTTTTTCTCTTTGTCATCATAAA
>NZ_PDYQ01000015.1:0-3005 GCF_002743135.1 Sporosarcina sp. P18a
AATAGGTTAAGTCCTCGATCGATTAGTATCTGTCAGCTACATACGTCGCCGTACTTACACCCCAGACCTATCCACCTCATCATCTTTGAGGGATCTTACTTACTTGCGTAATGGGAAATCTCATCTTGAAGGGGGCTTCATGCTTAGATGCTTTCAGCATTTATCCCGTCCATACATAGCTACCCAGCGATGCCTTTGGCAAGACAACTGGTACACCAGCGGTATGTCCATCCCGGTCCTCTCGTACTAAGGACAGCTCTCCTCAAATTTCCTGCGCCCGCGACGGATAGGGACCGAACTGTCTCACGACGTTCTGAACCCAGCTCGCGTGCCGCTTTAATGGGCGAACAGCCCAACCCTTGGGACCGACTACAGCCCCAGGATGCGACGAGCCGACATCGAGGTGCCAAACCTCCCCGTCGATGTGGACTCTTGGGGGAGATAAGCCTGTTATCCCCGGGGTAGCTTTTATCCGTTGAGCGATGGCCCTTCCATGCGGAACCACCGGATCACTAAGTCCGTCTTTCGACCCTGCTCGACTTGTAGGTCTCGCAGTCAAGCTTCCTTATGCCTTTGCACTCTGCGAATGATGTCCAACCATTCTGAGGAAACCTTTGAGCGCCTCCGTTACTCTTTAGGAGGCGACCGCCCCAGTCAAACTGTCCACCTGACACTGTCTCCTGCCCGGATCACGGGCAAGGGTTAGAAGTCCAATACAGCCAGGGTAGTATCCCACCAATGCCTCCTCCGAAGCTGGCGCTCCGGAATCCAAGGCTCCTACCTATCCTGTACAGGCTGCACCGGAATTCAATATCAGGCTACAGTAAAGCTCCACGGGGTCTTTCCGTCCTGTCGCGGGTAATGCGCATCTTCACGCATATTATAATTTCACCGAGTCTCTCGTTGAGACAGTGCCCAGATCGTTACGCCTTTCGTGCGGGTCGGAACTTACCCGACAAGGAATTTCGCTACCTTAGGACCGTTATAGTTACGGCCGCCGTTTACTGGGGCTTCAATTCAGAGCTTCGCTTGCGCTAACCCCTCCTCTTAACCTTCCAGCACCGGGCAGGCGTCAGCCCCTATACGTCATCTTACGATTTTGCAGAGACCTGTGTTTTTGCTAAACAGTCGCCTGGGCCTATTCACTGCGGCTCTCTCGGGCTATTCACCCTACCAGAGCACCCCTTCTCCCGAAGTTACGGGGTCATTTTGCCGAGTTCCTTAACGAGAGTTCTCTCGATCACCTTAGGATTCTCTCCTCGCCTACCTGTGTCGGTTTGCGGTACAGGCACCTCCCGCCTCGCTAGAGGCTTTTCTTGGCAGTGTGAAATCAGGGACTCTGGAGATTAATCTCCTCGCCATCACAGCCTAGTGTTATATGAGAACGGGATTTGCCTCGTTCTCCACCTCACTGCTTAGACACACAACCAACTGTGTGCTCACCCTATCCTACTGCGTCCCCCCATTACTCAAACGGCGGGGAGGTGGTACAGGAATATCAACCTGTTGTCCATCGTCTACGCCTATCGGCCTCGACTTAGGTCCTGACTAACCCTGAGCGGACGAGCCTTCCTCAGGAAACCTTGGGCATTCGGTGGAAGGGATTCTCACCCTTCTTTCGCTACTCATACCGGCATTCTCACTTCCAAGCGCTCCACCAGTCCTTCCGGTCTAGCTTCAACGCCCTTGGAACGCTCTCCTACCATTGACCCTAAGGTCAATCCACAGCTTCGGTGATCTGTTTAGCCCCGGTACATTTTCGGCGCAGCGCCACTCGACCAGTGAGCTATTACGCACTCTTTAAATGATGGCTGCTTCTAAGCCAACATCCTGGTTGTCTGGGCAACGCCACATCCTTTTCCACTTAACAGATACTTGGGGACCTTAGCTGGTGGTCTGGGCTGTTTCCCTCTCGACAATGGATCTTATCACCCACTGTCTGACTCCCAAACATAAATCATCGGCATTCGGAGTTTGTCTGAATTCGGTAACCCGGGATGGGCCCCTCGTCCAAACAGTGCTCTACCTCCGAGATTCTTTCGTTTGAGGCTAGCCCTAAAGCTATTTCGGAGAGAACCAGCTATCTCCAGGTTCGATTGGAATTTCACCGCTACCCACACCTCATCCCCGCATTTTTCAACATACGTGGGTTCGGGCCTCCAGTCAGTGTTACCTGACCTTCACCCTGGACATGGGTAGATCACCTGGTTTCGGGTCTACGACCCCATACTCATTCGCCCTATTCAGACTCGCTTTCGCTGCGGCTCCGCTTTCTCAGCTTAACCTTGCATGGAATCGTAACTCGCCGGTTCATTCTACAAAAGGCACGCCATCACCCATTAACGGGCTCTGACAATTTGTAAGCGCACGGTTTCAGGATCTATTTCACTCCCCTTCCGGGGTGCTTTTCACCTTTCCCTCACGGTACTGGTTCACTATCGGTCACTAGGGAGTATTTAGCCTTGGGAGATGGTCCTCCCGGATTCCGACGGAATTTCACGTGTTCCGCCGTACTCAGGATCCACTCTGGAGAGAATGCGTTTTCGACTACGGGGCTTTTACCCTCTTTGGCGGACCTTTCCAGGTCGCTTCATCTAACGCATTCCTTTGTAACTCCGTATAGAGTGTCCTACAACCCCAAGAAGCAAGCTTCTTGGTTTGGGCTCTTCCCGTTTCGCTCGCCGCTACTAAGGGAATCGATGTTTCTTTCTCTTCCTCCGGGTACTTAGATGTTTCAGTTCTCCGGGTGTGCCACGAGTATGCTATGTATTCACATACACGTACTGTCCCATTATGGACAGTGGGTTTCCCCATTCGGAAATCTTCGGATCAAAGCTCACTTACAGCTCCCCGAAGCATATCGGTGTTAGTGCCGTCCTTCATCGGCTCCTAGTGCCAAGGCATCCGCCGTGCGCCCTTTCTAACTTAACCTATAAAAGGTCCAACTTCATCCTAGCGATAGGCTTCCGTTGGTTAAAAAGATTGCTTGAATCGCATATATGCGA
>NZ_PDYQ01000017.1:0-1402 GCF_002743135.1 Sporosarcina sp. P18a
ACGCTTTTTGAAGCGTAAGTATAAAATGGCGGTCCCGACGGGAATCGAACCCGCGATCTCCTGCGTGACAGGCAGGCATGTTAACCGCTACACCACGGGACCTTGGTTGCGGGGACAGGATTTGAACCTGCGACCTTTGGGTTATGAGCCCAACGAGCTACCACTGCTCCACCCCGCGATAATACAAATGTTTCTTTAATGAAGATTTAACGCCTTTATTATCTTAACATAACTTCTTAATAAAGTAAAGCTTATGTTAAGGAAAATATGGCGGAGGAAGAGGGATTCGAACCCCCGCGGGCTTTAACACCCCTGTCGGTTTTCAAGACCGATCCCTTCAGCCGGGCTTGGGTATTCCTCCGTAAAATAAATAATCTGGTGGACCTTGCAGGACTCGAACCTGCGACCGGACGGTTATGAGCCGTCTGCTCTAACCAACTGAGCTAAAGGTCCTTAGGATAGCGGCGGAGGGATTTGAACCCCCGACCCTACGGGTATGAACCGTATGCTCTAGCCAACTGAGCTACGCCGCTGCAATTAGTCAGTCACGTACATTTATTGGTGGAGCCTAACGGGATCGAACCGTTGACCTCCTGCGTGCAAGGCAGGCGCTCTCCCAGCTGAGCTAAGGCCCCAATAAGTGGTCGGGAAGACAGGATTCGAACCTGCGACCCCTTGGTCCCAAACCAAGTGCTCTACCAAGCTGAGCTACTTCCCGACTATATACAATAGTAATTTCTTTTGAAATATGGCGCGCCTGGCAGGAGTCGAACCCACAACCTTCTGATCCGTAGTCAGACGCTCTATCCAATTGAGCTACAGGCGCATATTATGAAATTAATTGGTGCCGAGAACCGGAATCGAACCGGTACGGTAGTCACCTACCGCAGGATTTTAAGTCCTGTGCGTCTGCCAGTTCCGCCACCCCGGCAAGAGTGGAATTTAAAAGCGGAAGACGGGATTCGAACCCGCGACCCCGACCTTGGCAAGGTCGTATTCTACCACTGAACTACTTCCGCATGAAAAATGCGGGTGAAGGGAGTCGAACCCCCACGCCCGAAGGCACTAGATCCTAAGTCTAGCGTGTCTGCCAGTTCCACCACACCCGCGATATGTTTCGGCAAAAAATAATGGTGAGCCGTACAGGATTCGAACCTGTGACCCTCTGATTAAAAGTCAGATGCTCTACCAACTGAGCTAACGGCTCGTACTAAGTGGTGCCGGCGAAAGGACTTGAACCCTCAACCTACTGATTACAAGTCAGTTGCTCTACCAGTTGAGCTACACCGGCAGGTGTAGAATATATGGTGGAGGATGACGGGCTCGAACCGCCGACCCCCTGCTTGTAAGGCAGGTGCTCTCCCAGCTGAGCTAATCCTCCTGGGTATAATTTCAATATCAA